>NZ_CP011036.1:1920654-2240763 GCF_002221505.1 Pseudoalteromonas nigrifaciens
TCATCTAATTTTTCACGGTATTGGTCAAAGTAAGCAAATTCTAAATTAACACCTTGCTTAGTTTCACCGCTATCTGGGGCTAGGCTACCAAACATTAATTTTAATAACGTTGTTTTACCAATGCCATTAGGACCAACTAAACCAATACGATCGCCGCGCATAACCAAGGTTGAAAAATCATCTGCAATCACTTTATCTTTAAATGCATGACAAAGATGCTTAGCTTCAAATACTAATTTACCCGAACGATCTGCGGTTTCAATATTAAAGTCTGTTTTACCTACTTGGTCAACACGTTGTTTACGCTCGTTACGTAGTTGCTTAAGTTCACGTACGCGCCCTTCATTACGGGTTCTTCGTGCTTTAACACCTTGGCGTATCCACGTTTCTTCTTCGGCTAAACGCTTATCAAATAAAGCATTTTGGCTTTCTTCAACTTTTAAGTCGTGGGCTTTTTGCTCTAAATAAGTAGCATAGTCGCCAGGGTATGATATTAATTTACCACGGTCTAAATCTAAAATACGCGTTGCAACAGCACGAATAAAGGCACGGTCATGCGATATAAATACAATGCCGCCTTTAAATTCTTTTAAAAATTGCTCAAGCCACATAACACTTGCCATATCTAAGTGGTTAGTAGGCTCATCGAGTAATAATAAGTCTGGCTCACTAACCAGTGCACGAGCAAGTGCAACTTTACGTAACCAACCACCTGAAAGTGACTCAAGCTTAGCATCAGGTGTTAACTCTAATTGGGTTAAAACAACTTGAATGCGACTGTCAAAACGCCAGCCATCAACCGCTTCTAATTGGTTTGATAAACGCTCAAGTTTATTTAATAACTTATCGGTACATACGGTCTGTAGCTCTGTACTCACATGATGAAAATCAATCAGTAAGTTGGCAATTTCAGGCATACCTTGAGCAACATAATCAAATACAGTGCCGCTTGCGCCTTTTGGTGGATCTTGTTCTAAACGAGAAATTCTTATACCGCCAAGCTGGTTTATTTCGCCATCATCTAATAAAACCTCACCATCGAGTACTTTTAATAACGTTGACTTACCAGCACCATTTCGACCTACAACACACACACGCTCGCCACTTTCAATCACTGCATCTGCTTTATTAAGCAATGCATGAGTACCAAAGGCCAGTTGTGCTTTTAAAATTCTAATTAAATCCATAATTCTTCTTTGCTCTTATTCTGCTTGCGCTAAAAATTCACGCACGTCTAGTGCAGTAAAAGGCCAAAATAATTGTTGGCCTTGCTCACTTTTAAATACCGGAATACTAACCTGATAATCAGCAATAAGCTGATCATCAGTCATAATATCTACTAGCAATAATTCATTGTGGCTATTAACTAATCCCTTAATTAATTGCTCAGCTTGTTCACACAAATGACAACCATCTGTGTGATATAAAATCCACTTAGCCATGGGTAATTAACCAGCTATTATGAATTTTTTTATTACGCTTAAAATCAGGCGATAAGGTTTTGTCAGAAATATTAACCGCTTTTAAGCCCAAGCCAATTAAACCCACTTCATCCATAACAAAGCCACGTTTATTATTAGAAAAAATAAGCGTACCCGACGGGCTTAATATTTTTTTAACCCAAGTTAATAACTTAATATGATCGCTCTGCACATCAAATGCATCTTTCATACGCTTAGAGTTTGAAAACGTCGGGGGATCTAAAAAGATTAAATCGTACTGCGCCGTCGCATGCTCTAGCCACTTTAAGCAATCTGCTTGCTCAAAACGGTAGCGAGTATTACTAATATTATTTAAATCAAAGTTGTCTTGGCCCCATTTTAAATAGGTTTTTGACAAGTCAACCGTGGTAATTGCTTTAGCGCCACCAAGTGCTGCATGTACTGACGCAGTACCTGTGTAGGCAAATAAGTTTAAAAAGCGCTTATCTTTGGCGTTTTCTTGAATATAACGACGCATTAAACGGTGATCTAAAAACAAGCCAGTGTCTAAGTAATCAAATAAATTCACTTTAAACTTAGCGCCAAACTCTTCAACCACCATAGTGCGGTTTTGTTTAGCCATTGGCGTGTATTGCTCTTCGCCTTTTTGCTTTTTACGTACTTTTACAGCAATATTCTCTGGTGCTATTTTGAGTTGTTCAGCGGTTAAGCTGATCACATCTTGTAAGCGTTTTTCAGACGTTTTTTCATCAATTTCTTTCGGGGCTGCGTATTCAAAAATAACCGCTGAGTCACCGTAAATATCTACAGCAACGTTGTACTCAGGAATATCAGCTTCGTATACACGGTATGCTGTAATTTCGTTTTGCTTAAGCCAGTTTTTTAAACCCTGCTTGTTCTTTTTCAATCGATTAGCAAAAGACATTGAACCTTCAAAATTCAGCGCTTTTTTATCATCGGTTGTCAGGCTTACTTGTTTGTCATCAAGTTGATACAAGTTAAGTTCAACATCTAACGGGCCATTTTTAAATTTATAACGTTTCAGCCTAACCAACTTTAACAGCTTAAATAAGCTCTCATCCATACCCAGTAAAGCAAGCTTCCAATGATTGAAGTGCTTTTTAAAGCCCACACCTAAATTACGATGTAAATCTACAAGCTCAGCCATAGAACCAATACGCTCACCATAAGGTAAGTTAGATATAACTACGCCAGGTAATTTAGCCACTGCGGTTAGTTTAGTTGCATCACTTTGTTTAAACTTAATAATATCGTCTAGCTCAGCACGTTTTGCGTTATCAATTGCCTTACCTAATACTTGAGCGTCGTAATCGTGGCCAATGAGCCATAATTTAGGGTCTATAATATTGCCCAGCAATTCTTCTTTTAGCTCTTTAAATTTCGCAGCTCTAAAACTTGGTAAGCGCTCAAATGCAAAGCCTTCGCGAAATAAGCCGGGAGCTTCGTTGCGCGCCATACCGGCAGCTTCAATTAAAATAGTACCTGCACCACAACATGGGTCAAACAAAGGCTGATTTACATTTTCAAGCCAGCCGCTGCGTTTGATTAATGCCGCTGCTAAATGCTCTTTTATAGGTGCTTTACCTTGGCCCTGTCGGTAACCACGCTCAGATAAACGCGGGCCAGAGTAATCTATATACATAGATACGCCATAACGATTTAAACGCGCAACCACACGCACATTAGCGTCTTGTTTATCAACATTAGGGCGCTGCTCGAATAAGTCGTTAAAGTAATCAACTATGGCATCTTTTATAACTAAACCAGAAAACTGTGTATTTTTTAATGAGTCGTTGGTGCCATTAAAGTCGACAGCAAACGTTTGTGTAGGCCCAAACCATTCTTGCCATGGTTGTGAGCGAGCAAAGTTATACAGGCTATTTTTGTCATCTACGCCTTCTTTTTCTTCAATAAGCATAAGCACGCGCGTAGCAAAGCGAGTCGATAAACACACCTTTTGCGCCAATAATGAGTCTGCCTCAAAGCGAACAGAACCAACAGTTTGCTTAGACACAGTTGCGCCAAGTTCTGTTAGTTCATCAACCAATAAATTTTCGATTCCGATAGAAGTAAGTGCGATAAATTGCAAAGTAGTAACCCTTAATAGCTAATTGCGCAGGATTATAACATAGGTTTGCATACAAACACGCCATAAACACGGGCTGAAAATAAAATTAGATTAAGCTATTTTGCTATGAATATGCTGATTTAAGAGAGGATGTACACGATTGTTTAAAACGCGAATGGCTTCAAACTGTACTAATGATAAATTATCATCTAATTGAAAATTTTCACTTAGGTTAATACACACAGATGCATCACTGCTGTGCTCTACAATTAAAAACTCTCCCGACTGCGCTTTAGAGGTTAAATTAATAACGGCTTCAGTACTTGGAGTGCTTCCTGTGTATTGCTCAAAAAACCAACTTTTAGCAAGTACTGGCTTTAATTGAAATTTCACTGCGGTTGCATTGAGTGATATTTGACATAATTGCGCTGGATTCCACAGCTTAAATTGCACAAGATATTGATAAACTTGTTCATAAAAAGCGGCATCTTCTAAGCTAAAATAAGGGTTTTTAAATGTACTGTCAGTAAGTTGTCTTAACTTATAAGGAGTGCAGAGCTGCATATCTTCATTTAAATCAAGTAATAAGCGGTTTTTTTTGGCGCAAGATATCCACTGCCATTGCTTTGATGCTTGTAACATATCCCCTCCACGCTTAGCATTTAAATATAATAAAAACAATAAGAACAAAGTATAGCCGCTTTTAATCATTTTTAAAATGTTTTATTAGAACATTTATTGAACGATCAAAAGCTTAGAGGGCAAGTTAGCCTTTTAGTGTTAAAACAAACTTAACTTTTAAGGCTAAGTAGCCCTATTTTTTATAAACTATCAACTATCGATTTAATTAATTGTGGGCCTTTATAAATAAAGCCAGTATAAATTTGTACTAAATCGGCACCTGCGTTTATTTTTTCTTTCGCCGATGACACATCGTCAATACCGCCTACACCTATAATAGGTAACTGCCCATTAGTTAAGCGCTTTAGCTCGCTAACTACATGCGTCGCACGCTCCCTAACTGGCTGCCCCGATAAACCACCGGCTTCGTCAGCATATTGCTGACCCGCAACCATGCTACGCTCAAGTGTAGTATTGGTAGCAATTACCCCATCTATTTTATTGCTTAGTAAAGATTCACTTACTTGAGCAATTTGGATTGGATCTAAATCTGGCGCAATTTTTACCAGCATAGGTACCTGTTTACCATGTTTAGCAACAAGATCAAGCTGCTCGTTTTTCAAACTTTGTAGTAAATCATCAAGGGCTGCACCGTATTGTAAATCACGAAGCCCTGGGGTATTTGGCGATGAAATATTAACAGTTATATACGAGGCATGTTCAAACACCTTGCGCATGCAATGTATGTAATCGTCTTTGCCTTGCTCATTCGGTGTGTCTTTATTTTTACCAATGTTAATACCTAAAATACCGGTATAGTTGGCTGCTTTAACGTTATTAACTAAATTATCAACGCCTTTGTTATTAAATCCCATGCGATTGATAATGGCATTTGACTGCGGCAATCTAAACATACGTGGTTTATCGTTACCAGCTTGTGGGCGCGGAGTAACTGTACCCACTTCAACAAAACCAAAGCCCATTTGTGCAAATGCAGTAATACACTCTGCATTTTTATCAAGCCCTGCAGCAAGACCAACGGGGTTTTTAAGTTCTAAGCCTAAAAAATTAACTGGTTTATTCACAATATTTTGTGACCAAGCAGCGCTTAATGGTGTATTGGCAAAACGACTTAAATTATTAAGAGCGAACTCATGCGCCCACTCCGCATCACGGGTAAACATAAAACGGCGAGCTAAATCGTAAAACATGAATATAATCCTCTTAAAATGCAGACAAAAAAATACCTCAGACTAGGCCGAGGTATTGTATAACAATTTTAACCATTAACTCATTATTTTCACCAAGGAAAATAATGAGTAGGCATTAATTATGGTTTTTATTCTATTACACGCAGTTATGGCTTAATAACATGAGTTCACGTAGTGCTACTGAAAACTTAGCAAAATCGTGAGTTTGTGATGTTCTAAACTCTGCAAGCATTTGCTTCCAACGTTGTAATAATAACTCTTGGCTATCCATCCATTGCTCAATTTGGCCATTAACATCTTTGTTATCATCGGCAAAACCGTTTAATACCACTTCTGCTAATGTACGTTGTTGCCAATCAAGCTCTTCGCGGTACGATGCACGCGCTAATGCCTGCCAATGGTTTGCTACTGGTTGCTTAGTAATTTGCTCTAAGAACCAATGTAAGCCCATGTTTGCACCAAGCTTGAAGTAAGTATGCGATACAGTATCGATACTTTGTTTCGAACTTGCTGAGATTTCAGCTAAGTCCATAGCAGAAAACAAGCTAGATAAACCAGTAATGCGATTAGCTAGTTCAGCAGGCACACCACTTTGTGTTAACTCTTGGGCAGCTGCAACTAAAAGCTCGCCTTCTTTATCAACCATATACGTTGTTAAATTAGCACTTAAATCTGCAAATGTTGGCGCAAAAAATTCAACTGTTTGGGTAATTGTTTGTGCTTTGTTGCGATGACGTAAGAACCAACGTGTTACACGACGAACCGTGCGACGTAATTGGTATAGCATTTCAGTTTGTACAGCAGCCGGAATTTTATTATCAAGTGCAACAACCGAGGCCCACGTATCGCTCATTTGGAACAACTCGCTGGCAATTGAATAACATAAAGCAATTTCAGCTTCATTTGCACCGGTTTCTTCATGCATACGCACCATGAAGTTAAGGCCCATATCGTTAACAATTTGATTAGCCAGTTTAGTGGCAATAATTTCTTTACGAAGTGGGTGATTATCCATCGCTTCGTTAAACTTCTCACGCAGTGGTAACGGGAACGAATTAACTAACAATTGACGGTAATATGGATTTTCAGTAATTTCATCTGTAACAAATGACTCTTTAAGTACCATTTTAGAGTACGACACTAAAATCGCTAACTCTGGACGTGTTAAGTCTTTGCCAGCTGCTGCACGTTCTGCTAATTCTTCATCACTTGGGATAAACTCAATCGCACGATTTAGCTTGCCTTCTTTTTCAAGAGCATGAATAAAGCGAATTTTCTCTTTAAGCGTTGATGAGCCTTTAGATTGAGTAATTGAAATAGTGTGTGTTTGACGATAACAATCATTCAATACCAGCTTAGACACTTCGTCTGTCATAGCGTATAAAAGTTCATCGCGTTGCTTGCGCGTTAAGTCACCTGAGGTAACTAAACCATTAAGTAAAATCTTAATATTAACTTCGTTATCTGAACAAGTAACGCCACCTACGTTATCAATAAAGTCAGTATTAACACGGCCGCCTTTCGCTGCAAATTCAATACGTCCTAACTGAGTTGCACCTAAGTTACCGCCCTCGCCAAATACTTTAGCACCTAGCTCGCCACCGTTAATACGCAGTGCATCGTTTGCACGATCCCCTACATCGGCGTCAGTTTCTTTGCTGCTCTTAACATAAGTACCAATACCACCATTCCACAATAGATCGTAATCCATCATTAGCGCAGCTTTGATCAGTTCAGTTGGTGTCATGCTGGCTTTTTTAGTGCCTAACATTTTTTTCATTTCTGGGCTTAGTGTAATCGACTTAGCCGCACGAGAGAAAACACCACCACCGGCAGAAATTAAATCTTTATTAAAGTCTTCCCACGATGAACGCGGTAATTTAAATAAACGTTCACGCTCAGGATACGTTGCTGCTGCATCTGGTGTTGGGTCAATAAAAATATGCATATGGTTAAATGCAACTTGTAAACGAGTATGTTTAGATAACAACATACCATTACCAAATACATCCCCTGCCATATCGCCAATAGCTACCACGGTAAAATCGGTTGTTTGACAATCAATATCCATTTCGCGGAAATGACGTTTAACTGATTCCCACGCGCCACGTGCTGTAATACCCATTTTCTTATGGTCATAACCCACTGAGCCACCTGATGCAAACGCATCACCTAGCCAAAAGTTATATTCATTTGCAATGCCATTAGCAATATCAGAGAAAGTTGCAGTACCTTTATCGGCTGCTACAACTAAATAAGCATCATCGCCATCGTGGCGAGTTACATCTACAGGCGCAACAATTTCACCTTGTACAATATTATCTGTGATATCTAACAAACCACGAATAAAGATTTTGTAACACTCTTGGCCTTCTTTTAAGAATGCTTCACGCTCAGTTGGCAATTGTTTACAAACAAAACCGCCTTTAGAACCTACTGGCACAATTACCGCATTTTTCACTTGTTGTGCTTTAACTAAGCCAAGTACTTCAGTACGGAAATCTTCACGGCGATCTGACCAACGCAAGCCACCACGGGCAACACTACCGTATCGTAAATGCACACCTTCAATACGCGGAGAATATACAAAAATTTCAAACGCCGGTAATGGTAATGGTACGCCAGGAATTAAGCTTGGCTTAATTTTAAACGATACATACGATTTAAATTGGCCATTGCCATCTTTTTGAAAGAAGCTAGTACGCAGTGTTGCCACTATCATATCAACGTATAAACGTATAATACGGTCATCATCAAGATTGGCTACGTTTTCAAGTTCTAAATATATTTCTGTACTAAGCTTTTCAAGTGTTTTTTCACTTGCAGGGCTTTTAACTGAGAACTTTTTAGTAAACAAGTTAACAATTTTTGCTGCAATGTGTGGATAATTTGCAAAAGTGCCTTCAATGTAAGCTTGCGAGAAGGTAACCCCAATTTGGCGCATGTATTTAGCGTACGCACGTAATATTGACGCTTCACGCCCAGTAAGACCACCCATTAATACTAAACGGTTAAAACCGTCGTTTTCTAAGCGGTTATTCCAAACACTGGTTAACGCAGCGCGAAAACGTGCTGAAATTTTATCAAAATCTGCCATCCCTTTGCTATCAATTAGCATAGAGAAATCCATGATCCAATTAATGCTACCATCGCTAGTTTTAACTGAATAAGGTGTTTCGCCAACGACACGTAAGCCAAAGTTTTCTAGCATCGGCATCACATCAGATAAGTGAATAGGCTCATCTTTATGAAATAAGCTTAAACGCACAACATTGCTGTTAGCTTCTTCTTGCGGGCGATAAAATAACATTTCAAGTTTGTTTTCATCGTTAAGCATTTCTAGCTTTTCAATATCAACAACAGCTGCACTTGGTAATACTTCATCTTTATATGAGCGAGCAAATGCTTGAGCATACTTACGGTTTAATTCATTACCGCGTGCTTCGCCAGCTTGCTCTAGTAAGGCTGATTGTAATTTATCTTCCCAAGTACGGGCCGCTTCAACTAAATTGTTTTCAATGTCTTTCACTTTATACTCTATATTATTATCAGTCACACGCACGGTATAATGAGTACGGGCTAGTGTTGACTCAGAGAAATAGGTTGTAAATTCGACTTTTTCGTCAGAATTAAATGCATTTGCTAAAATATTTTGCGTTTCATGACGCAGTGCCGTGTTATAGCGCTCACGTGGTACATAAACCATACATGAGAAAAAACGTCCATAGGCATCTTTACGTACAAACAAGCGACACATATCACGCTCTTGTACTTGCAACACGCCCATTGCAACTTCTAGCAATTCGCTTTCGCGGGCTTGTACAAGTTCATCTCGCGGGTAGGTTTCTAAAATATTAAGCACCGCTTTATAAGCATGGGTGCCTTTGGCAAAATCACACATTTGCATAATACGGTCAATTTTACTTTTAAGAACCGGTACGTCTGCCGCACTGTAGTTATAAAAGTTTGACGAGAACAAGCCAATAAAGCGATCCTCACCAATAACATTGCCTTTGTCATCAAAACGTTTTACACCAACATAGTCGATATAAGCCGGGCGATGTACGCGTGATAATGAGTTAGTTTTAGTTAAAATTAGTAAGTTACTACTACGCGCATCTTGGCGAGCAGCTTCTGGTAATTCCGAAAGTAGACGAGTGTGTTCTACACCGGCATTTTTCATCAAACCTAAACTGGTTTCCATTACGCCTTTTAACTCGTAATCACCCTGTATTGGCGATAACTCATATTGGCGATAGCCCATTAGGGTAAAGTTGTCTTTAACTAACCAGTCTAAAAACTCAACCGTTTCATCTACTTCAGCATTATTTTTGCCAGCACGACGTTTTGGTAGCTCTTTACTAACTGCAATTAGCTTTTCGCGAATTGGCTGCCAGTCTTCTACCGCTACCGATACATCTGTAAGTACAGACTCTAACTCTTGTTTGAAAGACTCAATCACAGCTGAATCTGTTTGACGGTCAATTTCAATAAAGAATACTGTTTTGGTCGAGGTTGATTCTTGCTCTGCTTTTAAACCAGATAAACCTGAGATCTTGTCATTTTCATCTCGTTGGATTTTAAGCGGGCTATGTAGTAATAAGTGAGAGGCAATATTTTCACGAGTCATGGCCATACGTACTGAATCAACTAAAAACGGCATGTCTTTAGCTATAATCTCAACAATCGTATGCGATGACTGCCAGCCATCTTTTGCCACTTCTGGGTTGAAAACGCGAATAACCGCGTCATCAGACGTGTTCTTTTCTAGCGAATTCCAAAGGCTTAGTGCAGCACCATATAAGTCACTATCGTTACGATTAGCCAAATCCTCTTTAGACATATTGCTGTACAAGGCTTTGGCGAATTTTTCAACGAGTAACACATTATCAGCGCGAACTTTTTTGTGGATAAGCTTACAAACATTATCTAAAATAACTGAGGCTTGACCTTCATTTCGTGTCATTGTTTATTCCTTAAATCTATTACTGCTTAATAGCAGAATATTTGTACAGCATTTATTAGCGTGGAGTCGAGCAAATTCTAACTCGTTTACAACTAATAAACAGCCTTTTACGATGAAAACATTTTTAGCTTTTCAGCTATTTGGTCATCTATTCACAAATTATAGATATAAATGGCCTTTACAGGCCATTTAGGAGCAAACTTATTCACTTTATTTTTTCTGGTCAGTCCAGAGCAAGCTACCAATTGCTGGTAAAAGCAGCACTGCACCCAGCATATTTACTAAAAACATGAAGGTAAGCAAAATTCCCATATCAACTTGAAATTTCAAATCAGAGAAAATCCAAGTACTCACGCCAATAGCAAGTGTAATACCGGTAAATAATACTGCACTACCGCGCTCAATTAACGCATTTCGATAAGCAACACTCAGCGGTACATTTTGTTTTAACTGCCCCATCATCGACGACAATATATAAATACCATAATCAACGCCTATACCCACACCTAATGCAATAACTGGCAGTGTAGATACGGTTAAGCCAATTTCCAGCTGTACCATTAGTGCTTGTGCAAGAGTAGATACCACATACAGAGGTAACACTACTGCAATGGTTGCTTTTACGCTTCTAAAGCTTAGTAAACACAAAACAATTACAGCGCCGTAAACATACAGCATCATCGGAATTTGCGCCGCTGACACTGACTCGTTTGTGGCTGCCATTACACCTACTGGGCCTGATGCGAGTTTAAACGCAACTTTATCTGTGCCCTCTTCTTGTGCAAAGCGTTTAACACTTTCAATTACAAGGTCAATTGTTTGCGCTTTATGATCATCTAAAAAGATAATCACTGGCATCACTGAGCAATCGCCGTTGAGTAATCCCGTGCTGGTTTCTACCCGCGAGGTAGATTGTACTAAGCTTGCAGAGTTACGTGGCAGGCTTTGCCATTTAAGGTTACCTTCGTTATAACCGGCATTTACCGACTGCGCTACCGAGCTTAAGCTTACCGCTGATTGCACACCGGCAACATTCTCTACTTTGTATTGAAAACGGCTAATACGCTGCATCACATCATGCTCAGTACATGCTGCAGGATACGCTTCTACAATTACCTTTAAGATATCAGACGAAATGGTGTATTTGTCCGAGATTAAAAATGTGTCTTGGTTATAGCGTGCATCTTGGTGCAATGATGGTGCGCCAGCATGTAAGTCCCCAATACGCATTTTATCTGCTTGCCAATAACCAAGTGCAAATAACACTAAAGTAAAAGCAATTATCATTTTAGCAATTTTAGGATCGGTGGCTTTAACCAATAAATCTCTAATTGCATCAAGCATATTTGGTTTTTTAGCATCACCCGATTGAATATGTACACTATTTTCAAAGTGCATATACGACGCCCATACAGGGAGTAAAATCAGGTTAGTAAATATAATTACCGCAACACCTAAACTAGCTGTTATAGCAAGCTCTCTAATAATACCAATGTCAATGGTTAGCAGAGTTAAAAAGCCAACCGTATCCGATAACAACGCAATGCCGCCTGGGATCAATAATGCTCTAAAGCTTGACTGACAACATTCTCGCGTACTTTTACCTTCGCCTACTTTTTTACCTATCGCGTTAATCATCTGCACACCATGGCTCACACCAATTGCAAATACTAAAAAAGGTACCAAAATAGACATAGGATCTAAGCCAAAGCCTAAACTCGACAGTAGCCCTAATTGCCAAATTACAGCAATGATCGAACACATTATAGGTAAAATAGTCAGCTTTAAACTGCCACAAAATAGCCAAACCATAATAAAAGTAAAGGCAATCGCGATGGCAAAAAATACCACCACACCTTTTGCACCTTCGGCTATATCACCGGCCATTTTAGCAAAACCAATTATATGAATACTCACCTTGTCGGTGCTTAGCGGTTCACGTAGTTGTGTTTCGAGTTTTTGCGCAAATGCTAAGGTATCGAGCTTTTCTTGGGTTTGCGGATCGGTTTCCATTAATTGCGCTGTCACCATCGCACACGAATAGTCACTGGCAATCATGCGCCCAACTACTTTCGCTTTTTCGATATTTTCTTTAACGACCCCTAAACCCTGTTTATCGGCTTTAAAATTAGCAGGAATTATTGGCCCGCCGGCAAAACCATCTTCAACTACTTCAACAAATCGAGCGCTGGGTGAAAATATTGAATTTACTAAAGGTCGATTAACACCAGGGATAAAATATAGCTGGTCGTGTACCGCTTTTAATTGGGTAAAAAATTCAGGATTAAAAATATCGCCGCTGTCGTCACACACCGAAATTAAAATACTGTTAGCGCCACCAAACTGCTTTTCATGTTTGGTGTATACCTTCATATAATCGTGGTTTAACGGAATGTTTTTATTAAACGAGGCATCAAGTTGAATTTGTGTCGCTTTAAATGCCAATAAACAGGTTATAAGCACAAAGCTTATAAGCATAATTAAGCGATGTTTAAATATCGCATTTTCTATAAAGTCTAAAATCTTATGCATTAAGGGGTCAACTCCTTCACTTTAATGCCATCTTCTGTTGCCATGATTAGTTTATTATTTAAAATCACACCATCTAGAATTGCTTTACCGTCGGCCAACTGCTCATGTGTAAGCTCAGCGTTTTGCAAATGAAAAATCACGCCGCTATTGGCCAACATTAGCCATTGTTCATTGTTATAATTTATGATGTTGTTAATCGTTGCTGTTTTTTTATTATCAAGGTGCTGCCAATTTTGATCACCTTGCTGGCGAGTAAAAACATTGCCTCGTAATCCTGCCACTACCTCTTGCTGCGCATTGGCGCTAAATGCAAAAAATGATCCTGGGTAAATTTCGTCAACTCGCTGCCATGTTAAGCCTGCATCGGTACTTTTTGCCATTAAGCCCATTTCACCCACTAACATTAAACCGTCTGGAGTTTGCTCAATGCGGTTAAAGTGCGGCAAAATTGAGGCTGTTTCTGCTTCATAACCTTCTGGGTCGTGTTCTTTTAAATCACTCAAATATTCTCTATCGTCACTAAATAATAGCGAGTCTAAAAAACGTTTTTGCCAGTGCTTACCACCGTCGCTGGTTTGATAAAACATGCCATAAGCCCCCACAGCATAACCATGTAGCTCATCTTTAAATAAAATATCTAAACACGGTTTATCTATCTCTGGCTTAGCTTGTTGTAAATGCCACGTTTTACCACCATTTGTAGTATTTATTATTGTTGCATCGTGCCCACAGGCCCAGCCATTGTTTTCATTAGTAAAATCAACCGCAGTTAACAATACTTGAGTTGGCACCGATTCTGCTTGTTGCCAATCAATACCATTAATACTTGTAATTACAGTGCCATGCTTACCAACAGCCACTAAACCCGCTTTAGTTTGGGTAATATCAGTCAATAACGTTTTATCGGCGTTTATTGCACTAATAGCAAATTGAGGAGTTTCTTGTGCAACACTCGCACCGCTGAGGATCAGGCTGGCATATACCAAATACTTCATAAATTTAAATCGCCTTGAACTGGGGAATTGTTTGTCTATTTAGGTGAGGAAAAGCCCTGCGCGTCAAAAAGACAAACGCGATGAGAAAGGAAAAAAGGCACCTAACCAATCGGTTAGGTGCCTACTATTAACTATCTACCTTCGCGACGTAATGCGCTTGATGTAAACTCATTGTCGTTAAACGACTGAGAAAAATCATACATTTTGTGCTGGTTATCTAAACCAATTGCTAAGTAACGACGAGAGTTTAAATCGTGATAAACCTCTAACGTACTCCACTGCGTTGGTACTTCATAGTAGTTAAGGCCATAAGCCATAGCTACACGGTAAAGTTGGTCACGGTTATCGTAAATATCGGTAACCTGTACTTGCCAGCTATCTTCATCAATATAAAACACACGTTTTTTATAAATATGGCGCGTATCATCTTTTAAGTTAGCTTCAACCACCCACACACGGTGCTTTTCGTAGCGTGTATGCTCAGGGTTAATATGTCCTGGCATTAATATTTCGTCATAGCTTAGTTTATCGCTATGGAGCTTATAACTATTGTATGGAATATAAAGCTCTTGCTTACCTTTTAATGTCCAGGTGTAACGGTTTGGTGACCCGTTAAACATGTCAAAGTCATCAGTAGTACGTAAGCTGTCAGCTGCTGTACCTGGTGCATCATAAGCAACGTTAGGTGCACGACGAACACGACGTTGACCACTGTTGTAGGTCCATGCTTGGCGTGGCGTTAATATTTGGTCCATGGTTTCATGCACTAATAACGCAGTACCCGCTAGGCGTGCAGGCTCGGTTACTTTTTGTTTAAACTTAAACAAAATATTTGAGTCTTGCAGTTGCGCAGGTGTAGCACTTGGATCTGAGTATTTAACTAGTAGTTGCTCATCAAAACCAACATAGTTATACGAACCCGAAGCGGTAGGTGCTGCTTGGCCGCCAAAACGCTCAATAGACTGACCACGGTAACGTAGCAAGTGATTCCAAATTGCCTCTAAACCAGTTTTAGGAATAGGAAATGGAATACCAATTGCTGTACTTTTAATCCCATTACCGCCTTCTATTAGCTCTGCAGTGGGTGCAAATTGCTTAGTTGCATCATATACAAATTGCGGGAACGAAGCAGAGCGACGAGTTGCATATACTGGCATTTTAAAGGTATCAGGATACGCTTCAAATAACGCAATTTGGCCAGGGCTTAAGTTCGCTTTATATTTTTCAATATTGCTTTTATCAATAGTAAACAACACTTTATCCGTATTAAACGGGTCTAAGTGATGCATACCTGCTTTATAACCTGCCGGTGCTGCGGTAATACCACCATTCCACGCAGGAATAGAACCATCTGCATTGCCTGCTTTTTGAGCGCCTAGTGGCGTTAAGTCTGCACCTAAGCGCGCAACTTCTTCGCTGCTAATTTTAGCTAAAGCAGCGTGACTTGCAAACAAGCTACAAAATGCAGTAGCAATGAGGGTAGGTTTTTTAATCATAATAATATTACCCCTAAATAGAATATTTTAAGTTAAATGAAATGTAATCGCGATCAGAGAAGGTATTAATGTCGCCGCCACCCCAAAATGAGTTGTAGCTAACATCTAATGACCACGCATTTTGATAGTTAAAGTTCATGGTTGCACCTAACGATTTACGATCCTCTATAAACAAAAACATAGGATCTGGCGTGCTACCATTTACGTCATGAGAAAATACAAAACGTGGCGAAAAGTTAATACCGTTATACAGGTTATAATAATCACCTTTAGCAATTAAGCGATAACCCCACGATGTAGCCGTAGCAAATTGTTTTTGCTCTGCTCCATTTGATAACGCCATATGTAGCGCAGAATAATCAGAACTGCCTGGGCCGGTCATAATGCCACTACGCCCAGTACCAGAAACGTTTAAACGCATTTCATCGTACTCCGGCATACTATGAATACGCACGCCACCAACCTCACCTACCACAGCCCAGCTATCTGCACCCAAAGATGGGCCAAATAAATGCGTCGCGGTAAATTGTAATTGACTGGTATTACGCTCTATATAACCTTTTGCTAGCTCGCCTGGGCCAACAACACTGACAGCATTGCCTTGGCTCATTTGTGAAATACCTGCAAATTCAGGGCGTAAACCTGCCACTGCTAATTGCTCTGGCATTGCAGCGTAAAGTAGCTCTACGTCATCAATTTGTAGTGGTTCATCTTCGCGAAAAGTAAACTCACCGGCAAACGCAGTTTCACCTAAAGATGTGTTGAAGCTCAAACCATAGAGTTTAATGTCTTCTGGGTATTCATTTTTTGCTAAAGAGAAAGCTCTTAAATTATGAATATTATCTTCAGTGATTTCAGTCGTTGTAATCATTGCTAAATCTTGGGCAAGTGAAGCTTGAGTAAAATTAGACACTCGACCAGATACTAACGGGCGACGGCTATGATAATTCACATGATAAAATGCCACTTCCGTGTCATTAAATTCAGGTAAAAACACGCCTAAACGTAAACCGTATTGGCCGCCGTCATCCGGCTCTACTTTACCTTCATCGCCTTTACCTTTTAGTGCTACCTTAGTTGGATAGGCTAAATACATTTCGGCCAGTAGCGCTTTGCCTTGAGCACTTGAAGGATCAACGCCTTTGAGTGAGGCTGCTAGGGCAAAGTCAGAGGTTAAATTATTTAAACTGTCGGTTAAAAATGCTAAATCAATATCAGGATTTGAAGTAAAACCTAACTGCACATTTTGCTGATAACCATTTTCAGAGGCAAAGTCATTGGTAGAAAAATACGTTCCCGTTGCTGGTAAGCGTGTTTCTTGCCATTGGTATTGATAAAAACCCTCTAAGGTTACGTTATCAGTAATACCTAACGACGCCCATAACATACCAACAGGTATAAAGGCTTCTTTAAGCTCTGCACCAGGCGCTTTTAAACGGTCTATGTCAACTGGGTTAACGTTAATACCATGCGATATTAATGTACTTTCACCCCAATTTATTACTTGTTGACCAACGCGAATTGATAGTGGGTTTTTTCCTTCATTTAAATCAAAGCTTGCCCATACATACGCATCTAATAAACGGATGTCAGCACAGCTTTGTGCTTTTGTATCTTTGTCATCACATGGATCGACGCCTTGGCCTGAGGTAGGGTTTACATAAGCACGATCGCCATCCATTAACTCAAAGTCATAAAAATACATAAATCGAGTAAACAAACCATAATTATCTTTACTGATAGATAGATCATGGGTGCCCTTTAATAGTTTTGAAAACGAATCACCACTATCAAAGTTTAAATCGCCTGCATCACCATTGTTTGAATATGATCCTGGTTGCGCCCACACATCTTGCGATGAGTAAACGGTATTGTTTAAGGCTGGGTTATAACCCGTCCAATCGAATGAAGGGTTGTTACTTTTACCTATTAAGCCAAAGTCTCGGTCTTCTACACGAATACTTTGCCCATAAGAAAAAGTGGAGTCGAAAGTTATATCAAAACCTCCGGCTTCAAAAACTGCCGCTTGTGCAGTCATTGCAGATAACCCTAAGCTTGCGGCTGCTAAACCTATAGCGATTTTATTTTTAACAAAAAGCGATCTTCTTATCATTTTGGTTTCCCCCCTGTCGCGGGTCATTTTGTGTGATCAAGTTATTGTTTTTAGTGTAATCGTAACGATAGAAGCGAATTAAACAAATTACAAACAGTCGCCTTCAATCAGTCATAATCTTTTTTTATTCACTGACGTTTACGCAATGGTAAGACGTCATACCAGTAATTTATACACGCAAATTAACAATAGGACAAATCGAAATTAACAAAAAGGCAATATTTATGTATATCTATAACATAAATACAAGCGCTTAAGCTACTCGTTCGAGGCGGATAAACTTATTTTCGGGGGTAAGTATCAATCTAAACCTACCTCGCACCCCTAAACTAGAAATGTAGGGGCGCAGGTAGTTTGCGGCAAATCGAATGGTTTTACCGCTGTCATCTACAACTTGTACTGAGCGATAACGTCCATGGTAGTAATCCATGCATTCGTTGTAGCTCAAATTTAATCTAAAATAATATTCAATCATGATTTAATTTAAGGCTTTTTCAACCTTCTCAAATAAATCGTCGCTCAGCGTATCTAAATCAGCTAAACGCTGCAGTTGTGTTTTCATTGCTGCAGAACGTACTTTATCGTAACGTTTCCACGACATAAAAGGCGTTAACATGCGTGATGCATTTTGCGGATTAATAGTATTGAGCTTAATGAGTAAATCACCAAGCAAAGCATAACCTTTACCATCTAGGCGATGAAATTGCGCGGTATTAAAGTGACTAAAACTGCCAATTAAAGCACGCACTCGGTTAGGGTTTGAAAAGTCAAAACAAGGATGTTCATACAGTGCTTTAATATTGTCAATTGCATCATCACCCGACTGCATGGCTTGCAGTGCAAACCATTTGTCCATTACTAATACGTCGTGTCGCCATTGGCTATCAAAATGTGCAAGCAAGGTGTCACTTAATGTATGCGACGCTTTTATAGCACCACTGAGCGCACCGAGCACATTGGTCATATTAGTTGAGCTTGCAGCTTCTTTTATAAATTCAGCCGCTGATAAACTGTCTGTTTTTGCTAGGTAATACAAACATTGTTGTTTTAATGAACGTATTGCCACAGCAGCCGCATTAACACTGCCATCGTCTTGAAGTGCTTGGTAACAATTAATAAATTCTTGTTCAAGGGTATCGGCTATTTGCTGTTCAAACTGCTGCGTAATAGTAAGAATAGCATCAACTGGGATCGTCTCAAACTCAGCTGCTAAGGTATCAAAGCTAGGGAGTTTTAACAGTTCAGCAAGTAATGCCAAGTCACCTGCTCTACTGGCTATTAATACCTGTAATGCTGCTATTATTTCATTACTTAATGGTTCAGGGTTTTTGCTTGCAATACCACGCTTAACCGCATTAATAAATAGCTGTTGCTGTGCATCCCAACGCGAAAAGTCGCTACGCGCAAAGCGCATTATGTGCAATAGGTCTTGATCGTTACTGTGCTGCTTTAATATACACGGGGCTGAAAAGTCTTCCAATAAAACGGCAACAGGTTGCTCTGCTAGCTGATCAAAATTAAATGTTTGCGTTGCTTTAGTTACATCAAGCACATGATCAACGCTCTGACCTTTATATTGTAACGGTACACTTTTCCCCTTGCTATCTAACAGCTCAATTGCAAAAGGAATATGCAAAGTATCGTTTTGTGGCTGATTAATTGGCGCAGCCTGCTCAATGGTAAGGCTAAACGTTTGCGTCTCGCTATGATAACTTTGTTGTACATTTAAACGAGGAGTACCCGATTGGCTATACCAGCGTTTAAATTGCTCTAAGTTAATATTAGATGCATCACTCATAGCACTTACAAAATCGTCACAGGTAACCGCTTGGCCATCGTGGCGTTCAAAGTAAAGTGTCATGCCCTTTTGAAAGTTAGTTTCACCAAGCAAGGTGTGCATCATGCGAATAACTTCAGCGCCTTTATCGTATACAGTCACAGTGTAAAAGTTATTCATTTCAATTACTTTTTCTGGACGAATAGGATGCGCCATAGGCCCTGCATCTTCACTAAACTGGTGAGTACGCATTACTTTAACGGCATCAATACGGTTTAGCGCGCGCGAGCCCAAATCACTGCTAAATTCTTGATCTCTAAATACTGTTAAGCCTTCTTTTAACGATAACTGAAACCAATCTCTACAGGTTACGCGGTTGCCGGTCCAGTTATGAAAGTATTCATGCCCAACAATAGATTCAATGGTGTGATAGTCTTTATCGGTAGCGGTTTCTTGATTTGCCAAAACACACTTACTATTAAAAATATTAAGCCCTTTATTTTCCATCGCTCCCATGTTGAAAAAATCAACGGCAACAATCATATAA
Organism: Pseudoalteromonas nigrifaciens; assembly: GCF_002221505.1. Taxonomy (NCBI): domain Bacteria; kingdom Pseudomonadati; phylum Pseudomonadota; class Gammaproteobacteria; order Alteromonadales; family Pseudoalteromonadaceae; genus Pseudoalteromonas; species Pseudoalteromonas nigrifaciens. Next base: position 1,940,444 of record NZ_CP011036.1, read on the forward strand.
ATATCAAGGTCATATTCTAAATTAAAACGTGTTTCATCCCACTGCATCGCTTTTTTTAGTGAGCTCATTGCATGCGGTGTTTTTGACAAGTTACCTTTATCTACAAATAAGGCTAAATCGACATTCTTACCACTTTTTGTAGTATAGCTGTCATTTAATACATCAAAGTCACCCGCCACTAGCGCAAATAAGTAACTTGGCTTTTTAAACGGATCTTGCCACTTAGCAAAATGACGACCGTCTTGCGTTTCACCACTATCTACCATGTTGCCATTAGAGAGTAACTGCGGGTATTTTTTGTCTGCTATTATGGTTACATCGAATGTTGATAAAACATCTGGACGGTCCATATAGTAAGTTATTTTTCTAAAACCCTGCGCTTCACACTGAGTACAATAAGCCCCACCCGATAAATAAAGTCCTTCTAGGGAAGTATTTGTTTGCGGAGAAATTTCGGTCACTATACTAAGTTGGCAGTGATCTGGTAAATTATTAATAATGAGTTGCTCACCCACTATTTTATAATCGCTAATATCATGAGTATCTATTGAGAGCGACACTAAGCGTAAATCAATACCATCGAGTACTAAAGGTGCCGTTTTAGCGCCCACGCGGCTCAATGTAAGTAGCGCAGTGACTCTTGTTGTTAACGGCTGTAAATCAAAGTTAAGCTCGGTGTGGTTAATTAAAAAGTTTGGCGCTTGGTAGTCTTTTAAATATTGTGTTTGCGGTTTTTGTGCGGCAGTCATAAATACTCCAAAAACAGCCTCTTTTATGTTTAAAAGAGGCTGTTTAAATTAAGCTGTCTGTTTAGGTTTAATACGTAATATTTTAATACCTAAATAAGCGTAAATAATTGCCAAGACAGGGTTAATTAAATTAAAGAAAGCATACAGTGCATAGTCAAATGGATTGATCAATAACACACTTTGCATATATGCACCACAGGTATTCCATGGGATCAGCGGGCTAGTAATTGTGCCGCCATCTTCTAAGGTACGCGATAAATTAACCGGCTTTAAACCACGGTTTGCGTATTCTTCTTTAAACATCCGCCCCGGTACCACAATAGCAATATATTGATCCGCTGCAATGACGTTTGTACCAATACAAGTCGCTATAGTTGCAGTGATTAACGACCCTGTGCTTTTTGCGATTTTAAGAATACTCTTAACAAACACATCTAACAGCCCCGTTTTTTCCATAATAGCGCCAAACATCAGTGCCGTCATAATTAGCCAGGTTGTTGTAAGCATACCTGACATACCGCCACCACTGAGGAGCGCATCCATATTGTCGTCTTGGGTACTAATACTAAAACCATCAAAAAAAGTGGTCCAAATTAATTTAAAGTAGCCTATTAGCTGGCCTTGGCTTATGTCTATTTGGCTGGCAATTAAATCAGATTGAAACAACACAGCCCACACAGCGCCAAGTACCGCGCCTATCGATATAGCAGGAAACGCTGGCATTTTGCGTATCGCAAGTACTAAAAGTACAATTAAAGGCACTAGCATTTCTAAACCAATATTAAAGTTTTGCTGCAAAATAGCAGTAATTTCATCAATACGCCCTGCTTCACTCGATGCAGTCGCGTTAAACCCCATAAATATAAAGATTATTAAGGCAATTACAAAGCTCGGTACTGTAGTCCATAGCATATGCTGAATATGTTCAAATAAATCTGCCCCCACAACCGCAGGCGCTAAATTAGTAGTCTCTGATAGTGGACTAAGCTTATCGCCAAAATACGCGCCCGATATAACCGCACCAGCCGTTACTGTTTGCTCTAACCCTAAGCCTGTAGCAACGCCTAATAAAGCCACACCTATTGTAGCCGCTGTGGTCCACGAACTACCAATGCTCATTGCTACAATGCCACAAATTAAACAACTAGCTGCATAAAACCAACTCGGATTAATAACCTGTAAGCCATAGTAAATTAGCGTAGGTACTGTGCCCGAAAGCAACCAAGTGCCTATTAACGCACCTACCATAAGTAAAATTAAGATAGCACCTAACGACAAGGTGATCCCTTCAATCATCGCATCTTCTAGTTTTTTCCAATTGTAGCCATTTTTTAGACCTATTAATGCTGCTGCAAAAGTAGCAAATAACAAAGCTATTTGATTTGGCCCAGAAGAGGAATTATCACCAAATAGATAAACAGCCGCACCAAGTAAACAAATGAGAACTGAGATTGGAATGAGTGCATCAAAAAACGAGGCGGGTTTTATTGGTTTTTCTTCTAATGACTTCAAGATAAAGACTCCTACACACATCTAATGCATGTTAATTATTCTTCTTAGCACATACAGCGCATTAATCGAGCAACATTGATCTAGCTCAACTTTGTGTAATCAGCGATTATAACAATCTTGTAAATTATGGGTAGCAAAAAAGGCGCAATTGCGCCTTTTTTTATAGAGGTAAACCAATTATTACTTTTTGGCTATACGCCCGTATTTAATATAGTCTTGAGTGATCAGGGCTGCTTCCTCTAAAAATGGATCCAGCTTTTCAATTACTTCCGGCACATCATCTAAGTTTTCGATTGGTTTTTCACCTAAACGCGCTAAACGCTCATTAGTACGCACTAAAGCGCGTGCTTCATTTTCATCTTTTTCTTTAATACGCTGAGCTTCTACTAACGAAATAGTTTTGCGGTCTTTCTCTTCGTTGTAGCGAGTAATGTCTTCAAATACATAATTAAACTCTGGCTCTGACTGAATACGCTGCGCATGTTGCTTATCTAAATACGTAATAATCGGTTTTAAGTCACCCATTTCTTGGTATCTAGCGCGTACTATGCTATCCCACGGCAGTGCATTATCTTGTTTGCTTTCTCCCCACTCTGCGGGATCAATTGCAGATGGAAACGAAATATCAGGAATAACGCCTTTGTGTTGTGTGCTACCACCATTTATGCGGTAAAACTTAGCAATTGTATACTGCACACTGCCAAGCTCGTTGTCGTACAGGTCGTACGCTCGCCCTAAGCCTTTGTGCTGTTGTACAGTGCCTTTACCAAAGGTTTGCTCGCCAATCACAATACCGCGACCATAATCTTGTATCGCTGCTGCAAAAATTTCAGAAGCAGATGCACTGTATCTGTCTACTAGAACAGTTAACGGGCCATCGTAGTACGTAATACCATCGCGGTCTTTCTGCTCTTCAATACGATTATTAAGAGTGTGAATTTGTACCACTGGGCCTTGGTCAAAAAACAATCCAGAAAGCTGTGTTGCCTCGTATAAAGAACCACCACCGTTTTGACGTAAATCTATAATAACACCGTCTACTTTGGCTTCTTTTAGTTTAGCCAATTCAACTTTTACATCTTGCGACAAGTTATTATAAAAGCCAGGAATTTCAATAACGCCTATTTTACTGGTTAAATCGGAATACTGTGCTTCAAACACTTCAGATTTAGCTGCTCTGTCTTCTAGGCGTATTTTATCTCGGGTTATTTCAACTATTTTAGGCGTACCGTGCGCATCAGCGCCTTTTAAATACTGTAAACGTACTTTTGTACCTTTAGGGCCTTTAATTAAATCAACCACGTCATCTAAGCGCCAACCTATCACATCAACAAACTCTTTACCGTCTTGGGCAACGCCAATAATGCGGTCATCGGCTTTAATTTGTTGTGATTTATCGGCAGGACCACCCGGTACTAAACTGCGAATAACGGTATAGTCTTCGTCTGGGCTTAATACTGCACCTATGCCTTCAAGCTCTAGGTCCATATCCATTTTAAATTGCTCTGCACGGCGCGGCGATAAATAAGAGGTATGCGCCTCTATACTGCGTGCAAGCGAATTCATTACTATTTGAAAGGCATCTTCGGATTTTGATTGTACTAAACGCTTTTGTGCATTTTTATAGCGCTTTACAAGTACATCCTTTATACCTTCCCAATCTTTACCGGTCATTTTTAAGCGTAGTGCGTCATATTTAACGCGCTCACGCCATATTTCATCAAGTTCGTCTTGGGTGGTTACCCAATCAGCATCTTCTCGATCAAAAAAGTATTCATCTTGTTTATCAAACGTCATCTCATTTTCAAGTAATGAAAGCGAGTAATCATAACGCTCAAAGCGACGTTTAAGGCTTAGGTTAAAAATATCAAACGTAAAGCCTAACTTGCCGGTTACCAATGCGTTATCAAAGCCATTACGATATTGCTCAAATGACGCAATATCGCTGGCTAAGAATACACTTTTATTAAAATCAAGGGATTCGATATAACGATCGTACACTTTACTTGAAAGCTCATCGTTAAATCGAACCGGTGTATAGTGTGAACGAGTAAATAAGTTAACCACTCGTTTGCTGGCTGTAGCATGTTGACTTTCTTGCTTGAGCAACGGTAAGTCTTTTAACGTAACGGCTTCAACGGCAGCAAATAATGAACCTGAAAACAGGGCAGCAACTAACGGAATGAGCGTAAACTTTTTACTCATACACAACTCCTTAATTTATTTTCAGCTTAAATAATGTATAAGCTGTCAGCTTTGGTTTTAACTTGCATACCAGTCACTAATTCAACATGAACGTCGTCTTTGTTCACTTCAGTGATTATTGCATTAACAAGTGCTTGGCCAAGTTTAACCTTAACCTTATTATTAACCTTGACCTCACTTGCTGGTAAAGGTTCAATTTTTCCTGAACGCTTAACCGGTGCGGCTTTAGCTGTTTTATCTGCTGAAGTAGCATTTTTAGCGGCATGAGCAGGTTTCTTTTTGAAAGATTTTGCATCTGCATCTGGACGCGGACGTTGCTGCTTTTTGCGTTTAGCCATTTTCGCGCGGCTTTCTTCCAATGCTTTTTGTGCATGGTCGATATGCTCTTGCTCAACTTTTTCAGCTTGATTACCATCAAGATCAATACGAAACTCTGACTTAGTCACAGCTTCTAAATAACGCCAGTTAGACGTGTATTTTCTAAGCGCTTGGCGCACTTGAGTCTTGCTTACTTTTTCAGACCCTTCAATACGCTCAGCAATATCTTTAAAAATACCGACTTTAAGCGGTTTGATACCGTCTTTTTGTTTAAAACACTGCGGGAATTCTTGATATAAAAATTCCAACACTTCGTTCATATCTTTTAGCTTGTTTGTGGTTTCCATTTTAGAACCTATTTTTCACATCTTTTCATCAAGGGACGAATCAACATAGTGTATTACCCAGTCGACCAATTCTTCGAAGTCGGCCTCAATTACAGCCATATCACCACGAAGGTGTTCCCAAATACCATTAATTGTTTCATCGATAAATTCACACTCGGCTTCGTCTGGTAGACGATCCCAAGCAATATGAATCAAATCATTGAGCGTTTCCGCTACATGTTCTTCATCGCCTTCCCAATCGCCCACATCTTGTACGGCAAAAAGGTAGTCTTGAACATTTAGCAAGTCTTTCATTATAGGCTTGCCTCTAAGCATTTTACTAATGCTTCAAGACCCGCTTGATCGTCAGTATCAAATCGGCTAATACTTGGGCTATCTATATCAAGTACAGCAAATACTTTACCAGCTTTCATAATAGGTACAACTACTTCAGAATTTGACGCTGCATCACAGGCTATATGCCCATCAAAAGCGTGAACATCTTCTATTAATTGTGTTTGTCCGGTTGCAGCGGCGGTTCCACATACACCCTTTCCTACCGGAATTCGAATGCAAGCTGGGTTACCTTGAAACGGACCAAGCACTAATTCGGTAGGTGAATCCATAAAATAAAAGCCCGCCCAATTTACATCATCTAATGAAGTAAATAACAGCGCGCTTATATTTGCCATATTAGCAATTACATTCGATTCACCGCCTATCAGCGATTGCGTTTGCTTAACTAATGACTGGTAAAAATCGTGCTTTTGCATACCAAACTACTTCTTATTAAACATACAGTAGCTAAAGGTACTCTTTGTCGTGAAAAATTGAAACCTTTTGCGGCTAAAAAAAAGGAAAATGCACGCTTTATCAGCATGCTTGCTTAATAATGCTACGATTATTTTTTTGCGGTTTTACGCAGCCCAAACAAAAACAGCCCTGCAGCAAACCCAGACATCACACTATTTATTAAAAATATCTCGCCCGTAGTAGCACTAAGTAAGTAACTAAAAATAGCGCCGCCTAATAAACCAAGCGTTAAAACCCCTGAATAATTTACTTTAGCGTACTTAAACATAAGTAAGTAACCTGGCACTACAAATGCGGCCATCGTTAACCCTACAATATGTGCGTTTGCTATTGCCGTCATCAATAATTGAAAAAATATTGATAAAAAGTCGCCACTCATAGCAAGGCCATAATAAACACCCAACATACCACCAATAATGATTGGGGAGAGTAATGAAAGCCCGACACTTTTTGCAAGTTGATGTTTCATCGTAAAATCCTTAAATATACAAACATAAGCCTCAATAATATAAGCATGCCCTAAGCGAGGTAGCTTATAAATAGAGACTATGGTCGTAATTTAAACTTACAAAACAAACGCGTTATTTTATATGAGGCACAAAAAAGCCCGCTAATTAAGCGGGCTGTTTTGTTATATGGTGGAGAGATAGGGATTTGAACCCTAGATGGGCTATAAACCCATGCCGGTTTTCAAGACCGGTGCATTCGACCACTCTGCCATCTCTCCGATACTGCTATAGTTAAAAATAAGAGTGTATTTTAAACTATTTTAAATAAATGCTTATTATTGATTTTAAAAACCAATAACACCATTTATTTGTTAAATAAGTGGTGGAGAGATAGGGATTTGAACCCTAGATGGGCTATAAACCCATGCCGGTTTTCAAGACCGGTGCATTCGACCACTCTGCCATCTCTCCGCACGGCCTGAATAATAGGGAAAGCGCAGAGGTTTGTGAAGCTTTATTTTAAATTAATTGTTTAAGTGATTAAAAAACAACTAATTTGTTTAAAGTTAAAGCAAAAGTGGCCTGTATTAATTGTAATTGAACTTTTATTTAAATATTTCACTCTATTGAACTACAAAGGTTTGCCCAAACATATAAGAGTTGTTAATCTAAATTTAGTTAAATTATCGGAACTACTCAGTTTCAACCACAGGAGCTCTACAATGGCGTTTAATCAATCGTACAATACCGCTAAACCGGTAATGTCTACCATTGAAACAAACAAGGTGCTTAAAAACACCTACCTATTACTTGCTATGACACTCGCATTTAGCGCTGTTACAGCGGGTATTTCAATGGCACTACAGTTACCATACTTTATGGGATTAGTGTTCACACTTGTCTCGTTCGGCTTATTATTTGTAGTAAATAAAAAAGCAGAAACTGCATCTGGTGTATTTTGGGTATTTGCTTTTACCGGCTTAATGGGCGCAGGCCTTGGCCCAATGCTTAACCACTATGCAGAAATGCCTAATGGCCCTATGCTAATTATGCAAGCGCTGGGCTCTACCGCGCTGATATTTTTTGGTTTATCGGCTTATGCACTTAACACTAAAAAAGACTTCTCATTTATGGGTGGCTTTTTAACGGTTGGTTTAATCGTTGTTATTGTGGCAAGCATTGTTAATATTTTCATCGGTAGTTCACTGATGTTTATGGTACTTAATGCTGCTGTGGTATTAATTATGTCTGGTTTAATTTTATTTGATACCAGCCGTATTATTAACGGTGGCGAAACAAATTATATTCGCGCAACTGTGTCACTTTACCTAAGTGTATATAACTTATTTACTTCATTACTTGCTCTGCTTGGCGCAAATAATGACTAATTAAAAAGTTCTGTTAAAATAGCCCCTTAATTGGGGCTTTTTTTTGGAATAATTTTGTCGCGTTTCGTCTTGTCTTTACATACTCCACCCTCTGATCACGATACTACGCAGCGTTTAGTTAAATTTGCGCACGCTTGCTTAGCGCAAGGACACACCATAGACGCTATATTTTTATATCAGCAAGGGGTTTATCATGCTTCTAACCACTTTGATCTTCCCACTGATGAGCTACAAATTCCGATGTTATGGCAGCAATTAGCAGATCAAAAAATTAATTTAATGTTATGTGTAACCGCCGCTGAAAAACGTGGTTTAGACATTAAACACACCAATGTGTTTAATGTTGCTGGGCTTGCTGAATTTGCCATGCTTGCTAGTGATGCCGACAAATGGATACAGTTTAAATGATTAACGTACTCGTAATGAGCCAATGCAGTCCTTTTGATGACTTGCATATTCGCGACGCCCTAGACATGACCCTCATATTTGCAGCTGTCGATCAGAATATCAGTTGGCTATTTAGTGGCCCAGCTGTACTGGCACTAAAAAAGCAACAACAACCAAATATGCTTGGTATAAAAGATTTTTTTAAAAACATTAAAACATTGGAAATTTATGACGTTGAAAATATTTACGTCTGCGAAAAGTCACTACTCGATTATGGCTTAAACAAAAATGATTTATTGTTAGATGTGCAAGCACTAAACTTTGATCAGCAAAAAGCGCTAATTAAAACCCAGCAACATGTGGTGAACCTATGAGTAACCTACAAACTAATGCTTTGAGCACCTTACATATATTTTCTAAACCACTTAGCTACTACAGCGCCAATCGATTAGAAAACCTAATTCAAGCAACTGATATTGTACTTCTGGTTGGCGATGCCTGTTATGCAGCAAAGCAGTATCGACAATTTGCCGAATCATTGTTTATTTTAGCGCCTGATGCGAGTGCTCGCGCTATAAAGCTAAATAATAACGATAAAGTAATTAGCTATGACGAATTTGTAACCCTTAGCTTATCAACCAATCAATCTATTACCTGGTAACTTATGCTTGAAATTAACAACCAACAGCTTGAAACAGACAAACAAGGTTATTTACTTGACCATACTTTATGGTCAAAAGAATTAGCGCTCATTATTGCACAGCAAGAAAACATTAGTTTAACTGAGCAGCATTGGGAAGTTATTAACTTTGTTCGCAACTTTTACCTAGAATACAACACCAGCCCCGCTATTAGAATGCTGGTAAAAGCCATGGCTAAAGCACTCGGTGAAGATAAAGGTAATAGCCTATATTTATATAAATTATTTCCTAAAGGCCCGGCAAAACAAGCGACTAAAATTGCCGGCTTACCAAAACCTGCCAGGTGCATATAATGAATAATAAGTCAGCTAATAAGCAAGAGTACACAGCTAAACCCAAACGTAATACTGGCAGAACCTATTCTCGCAGCACGCTAAAAAGCGTCGCTTCAAAAAGAGAAATAAAACCAGCAATAGCTGCACAAGATATAAAAATAGTCTTATTTAATAAGCCTTTCGACGTTTTGTGCCAATTTACTGATGATGCCAACAGAAAAACCCTTGCTGAATTTATTCCTATAAAAGAAGTTTACGCTGCAGGCAGACTCGACAGAGACAGTGAAGGTTTATTACTGCTCACCAATTGCGGTAAATTACAAAATACCCTAACCGCACCGGGTAAAAAAACCAGTAAAACTTATTGGGTTCAGGTAGAAGGTGAGCCGAGCTCAGAGTCAATTGCTGCACTATGCACAGGCGTAGAATTAAAAGATGGCCTTACATTACCCGCTAAAGTGAGCATCATCAGTGAGCCAACGCTGTGGGCGCGAAACCCACCAGTAAGAGAGCGAAAACTAATACCTACAACTTGGCTCAGCATAACAATAAGTGAAGGGCGTAACCGCCAAGTTAGACGCATGACAGCACATATTGGGCACCCTACTTTGCGTTTAATTCGCTATAGTATTGGTAAGTACACCCTAGATGGCATTAAAAACGGCGAGTATAAAGTAATGACAGGTATAGAGCATACCTAACTGATGTAAACCAACTTACAATCGCTAATTTATAAGCCATTATTAACTTTAAATTAGCGTTTAAGCTATTTGCCAGGGCTTAGCGCAATACAATTACCTCCTTGGTTTTTTGCATAATAAAGAGCATCGTCGGCAGCTTGAATAAATGTTAAATGATCATCACACTGATGATGATTAACAGTATTAATTCCCATGCTTACTGATAAATACCCTGTAAAGCTATCTTCATGCACAATTGCCAACATTTCAATTGCTTTTTGAATTTGTTCAGCCACAAATAGCGCCCCTTGTTTATCTGTTTGTGGTAGCAATACAACAAACTCTTCGCCCCCATAACGGGCAACAAAATCCTCTGGACGACTCACTGTGTCGGCAAGTTTTTGTGCCACAGCGTATAAGCACTTATCGCCTGCAATATGCCCGTAACGGTCGTTAAATTTTTTGAAGTTATCAATATCAATTATAATGAGTGAAAGCTGACAGTTTGCTAATTTAACACGGGAAAATTCATCAACAATTTTTTCATCAAAGCGGCGCCTATTGGCAATTTTGGTTAACGAATCTAAAAACGCCATTTCGCTTAAAATCTCATGTGCTTTAATCCGCTCAGTGGCGTCATTAAAAACAACCAAAAATTCATTACCAATATTAATACCCGATACTTGCATAATGACTTGCTCACCATTTTTGCAGGTTATTTGGTAGTCGTTTGCAGGAATATCGCCTTTATTACTTTCGGCTTGTGCAAGCGATGCGCTCCATAATGCCCGAGCAGCATTTCTTTTATCAATATCTGGGTAGGCTTTTCCCCACCAAATATCTACATTGGGCGTATCATTTATAGTAAAACCAAATACATCAATATAACGCTGGTTAACTTTTAATATATCACCCGTTTCAACGCACACATTACAAATAGGCATAGGAAGTACTGTAAATAATTTTGCATAATGGCTCAGCTCATGATTACGCATAGGGTGATGCGTGTGAGCAATTAAATATTTTTGTTGTGGATCGTTATGTTCGTTAAGTAATTTGGCATTCATAGTCGCTACAAAATGCCATTCAACCCACCATGCTTCTAAACGCTTTAATAATGCTTTTTCTACTTTTAGATTAGGGGTCAACGACTGTTCAATTAATTTAAATAACTCAACAATAGGATGTGGCTCTTGGAAAAAAATAGGGGGAGTTATTGTGATCAATTCATCAAACAAATAATAAGCTGTTTCTTTAAGTTCACTCAACGGGTTGTTAAGCAACTCACTTATATCGGTTTTTTTTGGGTAATCTAAAATAAAAGATTTTACTTTGTTGACGTGAGAAGCATAGTTCATATATTCATTCCATTGAGTATATTAATAATAACCTTAGTTACGCTTAAATATAACACTATAAAGCAATATAAAGCTATAACTCCTCCTACTATTACACAGCTAATATTCACACTTATTTACTATTTATATTTATTTTGCTTACTGCAAATAGCAAAAACGTTTTGCTGACGCTATAAAAATAACTACAAAAGCGCTGCATTAAGGCTAAGCCTCTTTAAGCGCTGCTTAAATACATGCTATAATCGCGGCCTTTCCAAGATGTTATTAATAACAGTAATCTGTATAAGCGAAATTATTCATGAGCGAAAATAGTCACATTAAAGTCATCGTAGGTATGTCCGGCGGTGTTGATTCTTCTGTATCTGCATATTTGTTAAAGCAACAAGGCTATCAGGTAGAAGGCCTGTTTATGAAGAACTGGGAAGAAGACGACAATGATGAATATTGCGCCGCAGCTGATGATTTAAAAGACGCGCAAGCAGTTTGCGATAAACTCGGTATTGAACTGCATACAGTTAACTTTGCCGCTGAGTATTGGGATAACGTATTTGAGTACTTTTTAGCAGAATACAAAGCAGGTCGTACACCTAACCCAGATATAATGTGCAATAAAGAAATTAAATTTAAAGCCTTTTTAGAATTTGCGGCCCAAGCATTAGGCGCCGACTTTATTGCCACCGGTCACTATGTACGCCGCGAACTACGCGATGACAAATACGTTATGTGCCGCGGGTTAGATGATAATAAAGATCAAAGCTACTTTTTATACACGCTTAGCCACGAACATATTGGCCAAACATTATTCCCTGTTGGCGATATTGCTAAGCCAGAAGTGCGCCGCATAGCTGAAGAGCAAGACCTAATTACTCACGATAAAAAAGACAGCACAGGTATATGTTTTATTGGTGAGCGCAAATTTAAAGACTTTTTACAAAAGTTTTTACCTGCCCAACCTGGTGTTATCGAAGACACTGATGGTAACAATGTAGGCGAGCACGAAGGATTAATGTATCACACCCTAGGTCAACGCAAAGGCTTGCTAATTGGTGGTATGAAAGAAGGCTCAGGCGAGCCATGGTATGTAGTAGATAAAGACCTTGAGCGAAATGTACTTATTGTTGGCCAAGGTAAAGATCACCCTCGCCTATACAGTAATGGCCTTAATGCTAACCAATTGCACTGGGTTGACCGTATTGGCCCTAAAGGCACTACTCGCTGCACAGTTAAAACCCGTTACCGCCAAGAAGACTTAAGCTGTACGCTACTTGTAGGCGAAGACGGCATGGCACGCGTATTATTCGACGAGCCACAAAAAGCCGTTACTCCAGGTCAATCTGCCGTATTTTATGCAGAAGATGTGTGTTTAGGTGGTGGTATTATTGATTCGGTGATCAAATAATGAATCAACACCAAGTCATGGCGCTTGCCGCCATGTGCCAAGTTGCTAAACAAGTTCAAAAAGTTGCTCAGTACGGCAATAATAATGAACACGATTTAGAAATACTACTTTCGAGTATTATTCAAACCTCGCCGGCATCGCCAGAGGATGTATACCAAGGCACAGATAACCTACGCGATGGCTACAAAACATTATTGGCACAGCTAAGTGCTGGCGCGCAAAAAGATGTTGAAATTGTAAAATACGTCGGTGGTTTAATGCAGCTAGAACGTGCCTTGAGTGCAAACGACAAAAGCTTAAACGAATTAGGTAAACGTATTGATGACATTCATCGACGTTTAGATCATTTTGCTATAACCGACGAGAGCGTTGTCGCCGGTTTAGCGGATATATACTCAACGGTGCTAAGCCCCCTTGGGCACCGTATACAGGTTTATGGTAAACCTGAGTTACTAAAGCAGCAGCTCACTCAAAATAAAATCCGCGCATTATTATTAGCCGGTATTAGAAGTGCAGTTTTATGGCGACAAATGGGCGGTAAACGCCGTCACTTTTTCTTTGCAAAAAGAAAAATAATCGCCATTGCTAAAGCAAAAATTTAATTATCGTTCAAACTAAAATTTAGGAGTTATTATGGAGCTTTCAGCGTTAACGGCTATCTCTCCAGTGGATGGTCGCTACGGCAGCAAAACCACTGAACTACGCAGTATTTTCAGCGAATTTGGCCTAATCAAATACCGCGTAACCGTTGAAGTGCGTTGGTTGCAAGCGTTAGCTGCAGCGAGCGATATTAAAGAAGTCCCTGCATTTAGCGAACAAGCTAATGCATTACTAAACGCCATTGTTGATAACTTCAGCGAAGCTGATGCACAGCGCGTTAAAGATATTGAACGCACAACAAATCACGACGTTAAAGCGGTTGAATACCTTCTAAAAGAAAAAGTAGCCGATAACGCAGAACTACATGCAATTAACGAATTTATTCATTTTGCATGTACCTCTGAAGACATTAACAACCTATCTCATGGTTTAATGCTAACTGAAGCACGCAATAATGTATTACTACCATATTGCGATCAGTTACTTAGCTCAATTAAAGAAAAAGCGATTGAGTACAAAACAATCCCTATGATGACACGTACGCACGGACAACCTGCTACACCGTCTACTATGGGTAAAGAATTTGCTAACGTTTACATGCGCTTAAAACGTCAACGCGACCAAATTGCACAAGTAGAAATGCTAGGTAAAGTTAACGGTGCTGTAGGTAACTACAACGCTCACCTTAGTGCATACCCAGATTACGATTGGCACACACATGCAGACAAATTTGTATCAAGCCTAGGTTTAACTCTAAACCCGTTTACTACACAAATTGAACCGCATGACTACATTGCTGAGCTTTTTGATGCTATTGCCCGTTTTAACACAATACTGCTCGATTTTGATCGTGACATGTGGGGTTACATTGCCCTTAATCACTTTAAGCAAAAAACCATTGCTGGCGAAATTGGCTCATCAACAATGCCACATAAAGTTAACCCTATTGATTTTGAAAACTCAGAAGGTAACTTAGGTTTAGCAAATGCTATTTTTTCTCACCTTGCACAAAAGCTGCCTGTTTCTCGCTGGCAACGTGATCTTACCGACTCAACGGTATTACGTAACTTAGGTGTAGGTATGGGTTATGCACTTATTGCATACCAATCAACACTTAAAGGTGTAAGTAAGCTTGAAGTAAACGAGCAACGTTTATTAGAAGAGCTTGATCAAAACTGGGAACTGCTAGCAGAGCCAATTCAAACAGTTATGCGTAAGTACGGTATCGAAAAGCCATACGAAAAGCTTAAAGACTTAACCCGTGGCAAACGTGTAAACCAAGAAATAATGGCAGACTTCATCGATGGTTTAGACCTTCCTGAACACGCTAAAGTAGAAATGAAAAAACTAACACCTGCTAATTATATTGGCCGCGCTGTTGAGTTTATTGATGATTTAGTTTAATAACTAAACTAAAATCAATGAAAAAGCGAAAGGTCTCCTTTCGCTTTTTTTGTTTTAATACCACTTGCACTAATTTGTAGGGCCACTGTATGTATCAATTAAAAATAAATGACTTATCAGAGCAAGAGTTTTTAACTCAGTTCTGGCAAAAAAAACCACTCTTAATTAAACAAGGTTTTAGTAATTTTCAAGACCCGCTTGATGCGAATGAACTTGCAGGCCTTGCAATGGAAGACAGCATAGAGTCGCGTATTGTTACTAATCATAATAATGAATGGCAATCGCACCAAGGGCCGTTTGAAGACTTTGAACAGCTTACAGAGCAACACTCTACTTTATTAGTACAAGCGGTTGATCATTGGCATAACGATGCAGCACAGCTGCTAGAGCCGTTTCGATTCATCCCAAACTGGCGCATAGATGATTTAATGATCAGCTATTCAACGCCTGGCGGTGGTGTTGGCCCGCATTTAGATCAATACGATGTATTTATTATTCAAGGTGAAGGCAAACGCCATTGGCGAGTAGGCCTACCAGATCCTAGCCTTAAACAATTCACCCAAAATAAAACATTATTGCAAGTAGAAGCGTTTACTGCGGTTATTGATTGTATTTTAGAACCCGGCGATATTTTATATATTCCACCAGGTTGCCCGCACGAAGGTTATGCCGTAGAAAACGCCCTTAATTATTCGGTGGGTTTTAGAGCGCCAAATCAACAAGATTTACTCTCTAGCTTTGCCGATCATATTATTGATACCGAAAGCGGACAAAAGCGTTACACCGACCACAACCTTACATTAAGAGAGTCTAAGGGCGAGCTGAGCGATACTGAGGTTGATAAAGTAAAAGTGCTAATGCAGGCATTACTAAACGACCACACCTTATTTAAACAATGGCTTGGCACAACTTTAAGCCAACCAAAGCACGATATGGACTTAATGCCTGTTGAGCAACCGTTTAGTGCGGCGCAAATAGCTGATGCAATAAACAGTGACGACATAAGCTTTGAACGCCTAGGTGGAACGCGTGCTATATATCAGCAAACAGCTGATGAATTATTAGTAAGTGTTAACGGAGAAAACTACTCTGTACCAAATAGTGACTTGAATGCTGTTAAGTTACTTACTGATTTTACAGGTTTTAATGCGCAACAGCTAAAAAACACGGCCCCAAGCCTAGTTTTTATTGAAATATTCACTACACTAATTAATGAGGGTATTTGGTTCAATTAGAGGTGTATTATGGACTACCGGGTAGAACAGGTCGATTGGCACAGCCAAAAAGCGCTACTGCAGCAAATAAGAGAGCGTGTATTTGTTTATGAGTTACATATTCCTAAACATATTGAATTTGACAACCTAGACCCACTTGCCCAACATATTCTTGTCACCTGTATTACCAACGACACACAGTCTCCTGTAGCCACAGGCAGGCTGTGTAGCGATGGCCTTATAGGCCGTATAGCTGTATTACCCGCCCACCGCAATCGCAATGTTTACAAATCCCTACTTAACTTTATTGTTGCACTTGCTGCAGAGCAAAATATTGAAGTACTGAGTATTAACTGCATTTTAGAAGAAGTTGAATTATTTAAACAAAATGGCTTTAGCCAACAAGGCAATGTATTCATGGAGGCTGGCATTGCAAAGCTACGAATGCAATGCCCTGTTACCAGCTTTGAAACTCGTCCATTTACGTTAACGCATTAAAAAGCGAGCTACAATAAACAAAGTAGCTCGCTTTTTTAATTTGTTATACAAACATATTAAACTTATTTAGGCTCGTTAGCCCACAGTTGTTCATTTTCGTGCATTTCGTATAAACCATGGGCACGATTGATCAGTAAATTGGCAAAATCAACCTTGGTTTTATCACTCGCCCCTGTTTGCATTATTTGATCAGCTTTTAACTGCCATTGCAGTGAAAAATAACGTATTGCATCGCGAGCATCTTTTGCAGCACTCACTTCAGCATGATCAGTTGGTAAACGACCGGTAATTACCCAATAGTTTTTACCGTTTTGCGCCTTAAATTTCCATAGAGCACAAAATGGGGCTAAAAAACGACTGTCTTTTTCAATCAACGTTTTAGGCATAATGCCTTTTTCAGCTAAATGCTTTTGTGCGTTTTGAAAGCATTCACGCTGCCATAATATATTTTGCTGCTCTACTTGAGCTTGTTCTTGTGCTGTTAACGGTTTTTTTTCTTGTTGTGTCATTATTAATAACCTTTTACTTCTTTTTTAACACTTTAAGGGCTTAACAAATAAGGTGCAAGTACAAAAATAGTATTTTTTAGCCTAAAACCCGCTGTTTGCCTGGTTTTTAGCCAAATTTATAAGCTTTACTTAACTATTTTAATATTATGATCGAATGAGCCCACATCCCCCGGAAATACCACCGGCGACTCAATCCCTTCTTTATTAATGGCTGCAACACCAAAATAGTAATTATCAATTACTACATTGTTAAGTATAGCTTGAGTAACCTTACCCACGGTTTTACTAAACTGCCATTGTGGCTCGCTGGTATAACGCCAATAAATACGATAACCGGTTATATTATTGTCTTTAGATGCCTGCCACGACAAACGCGTATTAGCCGTTACCGCACCCGCGATTTTCACGTCTTTAGGAGGGGCTGGTGCCCACGCCATCGACGCTAAACTTACAGCATTAAGTGCGGTTAATTTGGCCGCATAGTCAAAATCAACGCCTTTGATCGTATCGCCATATTCAATGCCGTTTTCAATGCGTAAGTCTTGATGCTGGCGATCGTAATGCTCGTTTGTTTCCATAATGCGCACTGCAGCAAAGCCCGCGTCATTAAAAGGTCTATGGTGCCCACCTCTACCAAATCGGTCTAACCGATAAACTAACATAGTATTTAAATTAGCAATGTATCTGTCGGCAATGGTATCTATGTAACGCGCCAAGTTACGACTAGCTGAGTCAACCTCGCCCCCCGTAAAGCGCCGCGTTCGTGCTTGCTCTTTAGTTTCTATTACGCGCGTACCTTCAGAAAATATCCGCGCTGTGGTGTTATCGGTTACGCCATTAACCCCGGTAATATTGCCTATCATGTCGTTGTTTAGTACTGCGTGTACTTGCCAGTCGTGTTTTTGCGCATAAGCGGTTAAAATTTTACCACCAAATAAACCCTGCTCCTCGCCCGACAGCGCCGCGTACACCACAGAGCCATTAAATTTATGTTTACTCAATACACGCGCCGCCTCTATTACGCCCGCCACACCAGAGGCGTTATCGTTAGCCCCCGGCGAGTCGCTAGTAAAATCCATCACATCGCTTACGCGTGAGTCTATATCGCCCGACATTATTACCATACGGTTAGGCTCGCTTATACCGCGCTGAATAGCGACAATATTAACCACTTCGGTTGCATCAGGAATTCGTTTTTCGCCCGATATAGTGTCTTTTACTTCAATAATCTCTAGGCATCCGCCGCATTGTGCTGATATTTTTTCGAACTCTTGTTTTATCCAGCGCCTTGCTGCACCAATGCCACGGGTTTCCGATTTAGTGTCTGATAATGTATGGCGCGTACCAAAATCCACCAGCGTTTGAATATCGCCACCAATACGCTGCGCTGAAATATCACCGGCTATAGCATGCAATTTTTGTTGATCAGTGTATTTAATCTCGCCCGCTGCCAATGCTTGCGAAGTTAAACCCACAAAACAAGCAGCTGTAAGGGTACTCACGCTAAGTAATTTTGTTGTTATTTTAAAAGGTGTTTTAAGCATTTATAGCTCCTTATTTTTATTATAATCACCATTACGCAAGTAAGCTTATTGCGCAATACTTTTGCGGTAGGCACCACAAAAAAGTAAGTTAAAGCACAGATCAAAAGTTTAATTAAGCCAGATAATCTGCAACTAGAATATTTAGTAATATGGTTATTTTATTTATGCCACACTAGGGTTTTTATTTATTAAAAACTTTATGCGCCAATTAAAAAACGATACCAAGCTTACTAATCAAATCTATCATGCCGACAGTAAGTTTGGTCCGGTACGCGTTTATCAAAATGAAGATTATAGATGGCTCACTTTTAATAACGATCCGCTGCTAGGCGTTACTCTTCAAGGAGTAATGAGCAAAGCCCGGCCTGAACTATTATGTGTACCAATATATCAAAGCATGTTGTTATTTTTATTAGCCCCGGTTAGTGAGCTACATATTTTAAATTTGGGCTTAGGCACTGCAGCAATAGAGCGCGCACTTAAACACATTGAATCTAGCCGCCGTAATTTAATTGATACGTTTGAAAGTGTAGAAATAAACCCTGATGTTATAAGTATCGCTAAGCAATTTTTTAAATTACCCAGTGATCATACTGTGCACCAGCAATGTGCTCAGCAATTTATTAGTCAATGCACTCAACAATACGACCTAATTTACATAGATATATTTAGTGGCGAGCACCACCAAACGTTTATTCAAAGCGAGTCGTTTTGGCACGCCATTAACCACTGCATTAATAAAAGCGGCCAGGCAATCATTAACCTAAATCCTAAAACAGGGCAAGAATTACAAACTACTTTAGTACTGTTACGCCATTACTTTAACTGTATTGCACTTATAGAGTTTTATGAATACAAAAACATTGTTCTTATACTAAGTAACCTGTCGTTAAAGCATATAACGGTAGAGGCAATACAAGCCTCAACAGTAATGCAAAGCATAGCGCCAAACTTGCATAGCAATATAAATACTATTTACCATATAGCAGCAGTATAAAAATTAACGACCAGGCTCAAATGTATCGTAACAAGGTAGGCTCGTTTCTAGCAGTTCCCAATTAGCCCTAGAAGTCACAAAATTATGTGATAATGGCTTTTCTGTAATTGTTGAATCTATAAGGCCTAAGCGAATTCTGTACCGAGATTTATCATCCGCATTAGCACTATAAATAGGTGAACCACAACACTTACAGAAATAACGTGTGCGCCCTGCTTTAAAAGAATACTTACTTAGTAAATCATTGCCTGTTGAAATTGAAAATTCATGCACATTTATAAACCCGTTAGTTGCAAAAGCGGTTCCGCTATTTTTTCTGCAAAGTGAACAATGGCAATGGATAATACTCGTAATAGCACCCGTTATTTTTACTGTAACCTCACCACATAAACATGAACCTGTGTACATACAACTTCCTTATAATTAAATTATTATTTTTAACCTAATGGCTGATCATTGCAATCTTAGTATTGTTTTAATGCTTACTAATATTAATTATACCTTAGAGTATGAGTAATTAAGCCTCTACTAAGCTGCATTTAAAAACACAAAAATGCTATGATAGCTGCAATTACTTGCCATTTAAGCTATTAAAATGTATCGATTATTTGAGCGCATTACTAAGCCGTTCCCACAAGATAAACCAACGCAGCCACCTAACACGCTGCTTGCGTTTTGTCTTCATTACACCAAAGGCATGGGGCTGTCGCTAGCACTACTCTCGTTAAGTGCCGCCTTGCTCGCTATTTTAGAAGTATCGCTATTTAGCTATATGGGGCAACTAGTTGATTGGCTGGCAATTTATACACCACAAACACTCTTTGTAGAGCAGCAGTCCGAGCTGACAAAAATGGCCCTTATGCTCCTTGTGGTGCTGCCTGTAGTGGTGTTTTTTCATTCTGCAATTTTGCACCAGGCATTACTGGGCAATTACCCCATGTCGATTCGCTGGTTAGCACATAGATATTTATTGCGCCAAAGTGTTAGTTTTTATCAAAATGAATTTGCCGGACGCATCGCCACCAAGGTATTACAAACCTCTCTGGCTGTGCGCGAAGCTGTAACAAAACTACTCGATGTATTAATGTACATAATCGTTTATTTTGGCTCTATGTTGTTTTTAGTAGCCGAGGCCGATTGGCGCTTAATGTTACCCTTACTTGTTTGGCTTGTTTTGTATATTTGCATTCAACTTTACTTTGTACCGCGTCTTAAAAAAGTGGCTACCTCACAAGCCGATGCCCGCTCAGAAATGACCGGCCGCATTGTCGACAGCTACACTAATATTGCTACCATTAAACTATTTTCGTACACCCAACGCGAAGAAGAATACGCAAAACAAAGTATGGATGTTTTTTTACAGCCGGTGTACAAGCAAATGCGTTTAGTTACCAGCCTCAACTTTGTTATTCAAACTTTAAATTACTTATTAGTGTTTTCGGTCACTGCGGTATCACTTTACTTGTGGTCGCTAAGTGCCATTAGCGCAGGAGCAATTGCCGTTGCGGTAAGTTTAGCCCTTAGATTAAACGGCATGGCGCAGTGGATCATGTGGGAAATAAGCAGCTTATTTGAAAATATTGGCACCGTGGCCGATGGCATGCAAACCCTCTCTAACCCAATTGCAGTAGCCGATAAACCCAATGCCAGCACTCTTAACGTTAGCCAAGGTGCAATTGAATTTAACAATGTGCACTTTAACTACGGCAAAGCAGCAAGTGAAACGCTGCGTGGCCCGGTTATTAACGGTTTAAACTTAAATATTAAAGCCGGTGAAAAAATTGGCTTAGTGGGTCGCTCTGGCGCGGGTAAATCAACGCTAGTTAATTTACTACTACGCTTTTACGACACCGACTCTGGCAGTATAAAAATTGACGGCCAAAACATTACCGATGTGAGCCAAGAAAGCTTACGCCGTTACATTGCCATGGTAACTCAAGACACTTCCCTGCTGCACCGCTCAGTAAAAGACAACATTTTATACGGCAGACCAGATGCCACTGAAGCCGAAATGATCGATGCCACCAAGCAAGCTAAAGCGCTAGAGTTTGTAACCGACTTAGTTGATAGCAAAGGTAATAAAGGCTTTGACGCGCAAGTAGGCGAACGTGGCGTTACCTTATCGGGTGGGCAGCGCCAACGTATTGCTATTGCGCGCGTACTGCTTAAAAACGCCCCTATTCTCATACTCGACGAAGCCACCAGCGCGCTTGATTCAGAAGTAGAAGCCGCTATTCAAGCAAGTCTTGATGATTTAATGACAGATAAAACAGTAATTGCTATTGCTCACAGGCTATCAACCATAGCGCAAATGGACAGGCTTATCGTACTTGATAACGGCGGTGTTGTTGAGCAAGGCACACATGATGAGTTAATAGCTAAGAATGGGATTTACGCTGCACTTTGGGCACATCAAACAGGTGGGTTTATTGGCGTTGAATAGTTTTTTTAAGTATTAACAACAAACTTAAAATATTAAACCATAACGAAAAATGCGTTATGGTTTAATATTGTTTTATTACGTGCTAGCTCGCTTTACTTTTTTCTATGGTGTGAGTAGCCGATAATTCTAAAAAGTATTCTAATGAATCATCAAGTACATCTAACCACGGCACAGGAAGCTCAGGTGCCAAGGTATTTGTTAAAGTAGAGCGATACGCTTTTTCTCTAAAACACATAATGTCTTGTTGTTTATCTTTTTGCCATTCTTTGAGAATATCTGCCTGTTTTTCAACTGCAAATTCAGGGTAATCTGTGGCATTAGTTAAATCACGAATATACGCTGCTTGATAATCAATAGAGCCTTCAACATTCGTTACTTCATCGTACTTAGCTAACCAATTTTTTTCATCTTCTTGTCGTGCTGCTAATGCTGGTATTTTTATTCTGTCTAAAATTTCGTCGCGTACATACCATGCTTGCGCATCAAACATATTAAAAGTGAAGTACTGATCTTGCATGCCTAAATAAACTAACTTAGGGTTTGGCTGCCAAAAAACACCCTTATACAAGTTTGCCGGATACAAACAGTTATGTGTTTGTAAACGTAGTTCGTCAGGTAAAAATGGAAAATGAAATAAATACCCAGTACACATAATCACAGCATCAAAGCGCTTACTAGTGCCATCTATAAAATGCGCAACGTCCCCTTCAAAGTGGGTCACAAGTGGCATTTCTGCAATGCCGTCTGGCCAATTATAGCCAAGTGCTTTAGTACGGTAGCTTATAGTTACCGATTTAGCGCCATACTTATAACACTGCGTACCTATATCTTCGGCAGAATAGCTACTGCCTATAAGTAAAACTTCTGAATCTTTAAATTCTAGCGCATCTCTAAAGTCATGAGCATGTAATACTCGACCAGAATACTCTTCTAGCCCTTCAAAATAAGGCATGTTTGGTGTAGAGAAATGACCTGTAGCAACAATAACATAATCAAACTCATTCACTTCCTGCTCGCCGGTTTTATGGTTCATAACCGTTACAGTAAACATTTGTGTTTCGTCGTCAAATGTAACCCAACGAACCGGGCACTCAAAGCGAATGTATTTACGAATATCTTGCTTGTTAATACGCCCCATTATGTAGTCTTTAAGCACTTCACGAGGGGGATACGAAGGAATAGGTCTACCAAAATGTTCTTCAAAAGAATAATCAGCAAATTCTAAGCATTCTTTTGGTCCGTTAGACCAAAGATAACGATACATACTGCCATGTACCGGCTCACCATTTCTGTCTAGCCCAGTGCGCCATGTATAGTTCCACATGCCACCAATATCATTTTGTTTTTCGTAACAAACAACTTCCGGTAAATTCTCAATACCGGCTAAACGAGCTGCTTCAAATGCACGTAATTGTGCCAAACCGCTTGGACCTGCGCCCAAAATAGCAATTTTTTTCATTATAAAAGTCGACTCCTAATAGCTAATACGAGCCTTACTATAACATTTTTTCATGCAAATTATTTGCCACAATAAAAATAAATCCTTTTTTATAACATTTACCTTTAAAAAAACATAAAATAAATCAATATTTTATTAACTAGCCGTCTATTATCACCGTAACTTATTTGGCTTAAAAAATTTAATCAGTAAGCACTCAGCCATTAGTTTATAACGGCTTAAATTTAAGTAATAAAAAAAGCGAAGATGCTGTTTATGCTCCTTCGCTTTTACTACCATTTAATACTTAAATTAAAGCTTTATAGTATTGTTACTGTGATAAAAAATAGCTTATAGGCGTTTGCTGGTATCTTTAAAATAATGATGCGTTAAGCCATAAGTGCAGTATTATGCTGGCCCCGTAACCTAACGCAATCACAGGCGTCCACTTTAGGTGACCAAAAAAAGTATAGTAGCCGCGTGCTTGCCCCATTAATGCCACTCCCGCAGCCGAGCCAATCGAGAGTAAACTACCGCCTACCCCCGCAGTTAAAGTGATCAGCAACCATTGCCCATGCGACATTTCAGGATCCATAGATAATACCGCAAACATAACCGGTATATTATCGATCACTGCAGAAATCACCCCAAGAAAAACATTTGCCGTTGTAGTAGACCAATTGCCGTATAGCATCTCAGACATAAAGTTTAAATAACCTAAAAACCCTAAGCCACCCACGCACATAACAATACCGTAAAAAAATAATAACGTGTCCCACTCTGCCCGTTGCACTCTACTAAATACGTCAAATGGTACAACACTGCCTAGTTTAGCTAATCGTTCTTGATCGCCCAACTGCTCTGCATGGGCTCTTTTACGTGCCAGTGATCCTGGTAAAGTCATTCTTAAAAAATAACCAAAAAACTGTAAATAGCCTAGCCCCATCATCATACCTAATACTGGTGGCAGGTTTAAAAAGCTATGGCAAGCAACGGCAGTGGCTATGGTAAGTAAAAACAACACTAATATTCGCACTGCGCCGCGTTTTAGCTCAACCGCTTCGTATTGTGCGGTTGGGTGCTTATCGGCAACATAAAAGCTCATAATGGCTGCGGGCACTAAGTAATTAACTAAAGCAGGTAAAAACAGCACTAAAAACTCGTTAAAATGCACCAATCCAGCTTGCCACACCATTAGCGTGGTTATGTCGCCAAAGGGGCTAAATGCGCCGCCCGCATTAGCCGCAATAACAATATTAATACAGCTGATGTTTATAAATGGCTTATCACCTTCGGCAACTTTCATTACCACTGCACACATTAATAACGCGGTGGTAAGGTTGTCGGCAATCGGGGAGATAAAAAATGCTAAAAAACCGGTTATCCAAAATAAATTTTTATAGTTAAAGCCTTTACGGATCATCCAAGCGCGCAATGCATCAAATACTCCTCTTTCTTCTAGCGCATTTATGTAGGTCATAGCGACTAGTAAAAAGAGCATAAGCTCGGCAAACTCAAGTAAATTATGCCTAAATGCAGTTTCGGTAAGTTCAGTAATATCATGGCTAACGTAATAGGCACCTATTAATATCCAAATTAATCCTGCTGCAACCAATACTGGTTTCGACTTTCTTAAATGTAGCTTTTCCTCGAGCATAACCACGGTATAAGCAATTAAAAATATACCAATACAAAACCAACCAATACTCGATGATGTTAAATCTAACTGCCCTTGCGCAGCCCAAACTGGCGAGCAAAAAAACAACATAGCAATACATACTATGTTGAACCCCCGTAACAAACTCTTCATTTTACATTTCCTGTTTTAATTACATAAATCAGCTGGCTTTAATTACAATAAAGCAATTTATCTGCTTTATTGATACGCATTTTGGTGAGTATTTATTGGTTATTATTTTTTCACCACAATAAAATAGCACAGCATTACCAAGTGGCTATTGTACTGAGGTCTATATATGCATAGATGGTTGCTATATTGTAAATAGAGTGTGTGAATGGTGGTTGTGCAAGCTTTAATATTTACAGATTAATCATTTAAAATTCAATTGGTTACATTGTTTTTATTTAGTGCTGCGAAAGTAGTTTACAAAAAAAGCGAAGTTGCTATGTAAGCAACTTCGCTCTTGGTTAATTGTTGTTTGTTATTTAATTTGTATTAGGCAATTAACCTTAAGCCTACCATTACTAGCATCACAACATTGGCAAGTACGCCAATTAAAAAGAAGTAGCTACGTGGGCTAGGATTTTTATTAGTAGCAATTGCGTAGTACAGCACCATATGAATTAATCGCGCAATAACGTATATCCATACACATAGTGCAAATATTGGGCTTTGATAATTTATTACAAAAGCAAACAACACTGTTCCTATAAATAACGCACTATTTTCAAGGGTATTGTGAAAAGTACGGTGTGCTCTAAATATAAAACTATCGTGAGATAAATCGTCACTTATTTTACCCGGCACTGCATTAGGCTGTTTTGCTTTGCTAAAAGTTGCTACCGCCCACTGTACAAGCAACATAATTAAATACAGGTAAAACGCCAAATACGCCGAAAGTGCAATATTAGTCATAGTTAATTTCCTTGTTTTTATTAAAGATTATCAATTTTTAGATGTTTAACATTAATAACAGGCAAGTTTTAGGCCGAGTTTAATTATTTGATAGTTATACAAATAATTAAAGCTATCGTTTAAACTCAGTAATTTATTCCGACGTTTTTACATAAAAGCACTTAATACTTAAATTAAAAACCGTAAAAGTAATATTGTTAAACAAATATTATTAGCAATATTAATCATTAAAATTATAGCCTACGACCTCAAAGTTAAACTAACTATAACCACCCCATGGTCGGTACTTAAATCGTCTCGCTCAAATACTGGGTTAATTAAATGCCGATCGTAAGTGTTATAGTCACTTACTTCAAAAAAGCTATCATGGTAGCTGGCATCAAATTCACTAGACAATAAAATATAGTCAAGCACTGAACTGCTCGCGCCATAATAATGGGTTGGCGTGCGTGGAGTTGCTGGCTTAGCTACATTATTTGCATCACCTTGCTCAATTACAACACTCGCTATATGGCCATCAACACGCAAGTCGTCTGTTGGTGCTTGTGACTCAGCACTTGCCAATTGCGACTTTGTAAATAAGTCCCATGCATCATTTAAACAATATTTAGCAAGGTAAGTTTTAGCGTCAAAAGCAGGTGCAAAACGCAGTGTATTAGTAAGCATGTGGCTTAACACACCATCAGCTATGCTGTTATTAAAGTCGCCCATTAAAATCATAGGCTGCTGCGTAGCTTCGCGGCGCGCAATCATTTGTATCATTAATAATGTGGCTTCGCTGCCGCGCTGAATAGTTGATCCCCAGCCACCCGCTACATTCGCTTTTAAAATCTCAATTATGTTCTTTTCGGGCGAAAGTGCTTTATTGTGCTCATCAACCTCAATCATTGGGCGTTTAGATTTAAAATGCACCACATAACAATCGGTATTACCTATGTGCGGCAAAGTTACTGTGGCTCTTAATACCTTGCGGCTAAATGTAAAATCAGCACTAAGCCCAAGGGTAGCTACAAGTTCATTATCGTGCTGCACCGCAGCCACTTCAACAATAGGATATTTTGCGGCAATTGCCACTACGGGTCGTTTATAAATAAAGTCGTCAATCACCTCGGGCGTATCTACCACTGCAAAGTGCTCATAACCTTGCCCACGTACTAATTCTTGTAACGACTCAATACTAAACACTTCCTGAAAACCAATCACATCAGGTGCGTGCTCTGTTAAATAATCAATAATCCACTGCTGCTTTTTAGCCCACTGTTGCGCGGTATAAATTTTCTCAAACTCATAGTATGCATTGGGTGGCTCAAGGTAATTAAACAAGTTAAATGTGGCTATTTTTAGTTGAGTGTTTTTTATCAAAAGAGGTTCCACTGCTGTACATTTTAAAATAACAAACATCGCTGAGTTATTAGCCCTAATGCTTGCTTAAATGAATACGTAAAAGTATGTAATAGCAGTATACCCTATTGCTTATCGTTTTTAAGGCTTTAGGGGGGGGGGTCAAAACCTGTGCTATTTAAGTAAACTTGTAAAAATAAGATCATACATGGCAAATCAATTCAATTTCATACATCAAACAATAGCATTACAAATTTAGCTGCTTACGTATTCGTACGCTTTGTTTTTACCCTTGAGTATCGCTACGCGCTATTAAAACCAAAAACCCCCTCATCTTTTACAAATATCTCCAAAAAGCACAGTGCCTATTTTATTACTGCTTTATTATGTTTGTATGCAATGAGGTTGCAGTAACAACCTTTAAAACTACGCATTGAATAATTCTCAACTTACTATTTTAGCCCTTTATTTAGGCTATACTGCCCTTTCCATTACCAACAAACGCTATGTATTATGAACTACTCAAACTTTGGCACTAAATTTACACAACCCAACGGCATTACTCAGTTAATGGAAGACTTAGGCAGTGCTAAAAGCAGTAACAATCCTAATATTGTTATGCTTGGTGGCGGTAACCCTGCATTAGTACCACAAGTAAATGAGGTTTTTTTAAGTGAGTTACAAAAGCTCGTTGCCAGTAATAAAGTATCGCAAGTATTTGGCCTTTACGACGGCCCAACCGGTAACGACGAGTTTAGAGCTGCATTAGCAAGCCAACTAAGTAAAAAATATGCATGGGATATAAGCGCCAATAACGTAGCACTTGGTAATGGCAGCCAAGCTAACTTTTTTGTGCTGTTTAATATGTTTGCAGGCGAAATGCCTGATGGCAGCCATAAAAAGATTTTATTTCCCCTCGCGCCAGAATACGTAGGTTATGCCGACCAAGGTTTATCGGACGATATGTTTGTTGCCATAAAGCCCGATATCGAAATTTTAAATACCGGTAGCACATCTAAACAATTTAAATACGTTATTAATTTTAAAGCGGTTGAAAAAATATTAGCAAACGACAGCAGTATCAGCGCGCTGTGCGTATCGCGCCCTACCAATCCAACCGGTAATGTAATAACCGATGATGAAGTAAAACACCTTGATTTACTCGCTAAGCAATACAACATTCCACTCATTATAGATAACGCATATGGCGATCCATTCCCGGGCTGTATTTACACCGACGCAAACCTAACCTGGAACTCAAACATAATTTTATGTATGTCGCTTTCAAAGCTTGGCTTACCGGGTTTACGCAGCGGTATTGTGGTTGCAAACAATGAAATTATTAAAGCAATTGGCCGCGTAAATGGCAGCATGGTTTTATCGCCAAATAGTATAGGCCCAAGCTTAGTTACCCGTTTAATTAACGACGACGAACTACTGCCGCTGTGTCGTAATGTTGTGTTGCCTTTTTATCGTAATAAAGCACAAATAGCGATTGAACTGTTTGATGAAATATTTGCCGATATGAGTGTTTACTTGCATAAAGTTGAAGGCGCATTTTTTATGTGGCTGTGGTTTAAAGATGCAAAAATAACAAGCGAAACACTATACCAAAAGCTTAAAGAGCAAGATGTGTATGTAATTCCTGGACACAACTTTTTTATTGGCATTGACGATAGCTGGGCGCACAAGCACGAGTGTATTCGCATTAACTATGCAACCGATGAAGCAACACTACGCAAAGGTTTACAAACCATAAAGTATTTAATGGCGTAAATTAATGCTTATGCTATCTACGCTTTGGCTATAACTTAACATCCACTATAACGGCACGCTATTGAGCAAGTGTTGCCTTTATCCCTTATTTACCTCTGTAATACTGTACTCTTTTTGTGCAAACGCGCGCTATACTCTTTAAATTTATATATAAACTGTTATTCTACGCGACCTTTTTTACACGCTATTTACTAGCGGGTAGCATAAAAGGTAGTTCAGGCTGCAAACGCTTACTAAGTGGCAGTAATAAAACGCGCGCCCATACAGGTGCACACTTTAAACACCAACATACAGGTAAATTATGCGATTAGGACCAGGACTACTAGTCACCGCAGCCTTTATAGGACCAGGCACCATAACGACTGCTAGCGTAGCAGGTGCAAACTTTGGCTTTGCACTTATCTGGACATTACTTTTTTCAGTAATAGCCACTATATTATTACAATCTATGGCTGCTCGCCTTGGCGTAGCAACAGGCAAAGATCTTGCTCAAGCACTGCGCGCGCATATTCATACCCCAGTGCTTAAAGTGCTCGCTAGCTTTTTGGTAATAAGCGCCATTGGCGTGGGCAGCGCCGCCTATGAAGCGGGTAACCTTAGTGGCGCTAGCATGGGTTTAATAAAGATATTTCCGACAATAAATGCGCAAATATGGACGCCGCTCATTGCTTTTATTAGCGCATTGTTACTGTACAGCGGAAAACATAAAGTGGTAGAAAACGCGCTCATTTTATTAGTGATTTTAATGAGCTTAGTGTTTATTTCTACTTTAGTTATGGCTGCTCCGCCTATAAGCCAAGTACTAGCGGGTTTTATTCCTACTATGCCTGAGGGCTCTGTTACCACTGTACTTGCACTGATTGGCACCACCATAGTACCTTATAATTTATTTTTGCATTCAGGAGTGCTCGCAGCAAAGTACAACAATAATAGCGATAAACGTAAAATAATTAAGCAAACAAATATCGATACCAGCTTATCAATCACTTTAGGTGGAGTGATCACTTTGGCTATTTTATCTACCGCCTCGGTGGCTTTTTATGGTACCGACGCAGGTAAAGTTAGCGCAGCAAATATGGCAGTACAGCTTGAGCCATTATTAGGTGGCGCTGCCCATTACTTTTTTGCTATTGGTTTATTTGCTGCAGGTTTAACTAGTGCAATTACTGCTCCTTTAGCGGGAGCCTATGCAGTTTGCGGAATGCTTGGTTGGTCTAACAAAATGCAAAGTAGCCGTTTCAAATCGGTAGCACTGGTTATCTTATTGTTTGGCGCAGCTGTTGCCTCTTTGGGGTTAGATCCGGTTGCCGTGATCATTTTTGCCCAAGCTGCTAATGGCTTATTACTGCCTATTATTACTGTTTATTTACTCTGGTTGGTAAATCAAAAAGCGGTGATGGGCAATTACACCAATTCTGTGTTATTAAACCTTATCACTGTGCCTATATTACTGCTTATATTTGGCTTAAGCAGCTACAAGCTGATTAGTTTGATTTTTTAATTAAACTAAAAACATCTAATTAAAAGCCACTGTTTATTAAAAACAGTGGCTTTTACCTTATTCACTATTATAAAAACCTTACCTGTATCCTGCAGTAATTAAAATCAGATAATATTTGTTTTTGTTAAGCGTGAAAACACATAGCCACCGGCCGCACCTGCAAGTAATTGAGTGTAAAACCCCCAACCTCTTGCGCCCGCTATAATATGAATATTCATAATCGATTCAATGGCAATTAACACCATAGCAAATGCCACAATGCCAGCAATAACAAATAGCTGAGTACGGTATTTTTGAACCTTTTTATTAAGCTGCACCGTAACTAAAAAAGCGATTGCCAATGCAATGGCAATAATAGCGCCATAGGTGGGTAATAAGCCCAGCCAATCATCCAGTGTTAAACTAACACGGTCGCTAAAGCCCACTACAACACCTACATTAACTAATTGATTGACAACGTATTGGCTATGAAACAAGCTAGCAAGTGTGAATGTAAATAACCAAGAAACTAAAAATGAGGGCAATATACGTGTTAAAAATGACATGGTTATCTCAACTTAAAATAAAGTTTTTTTCTTATATAAGCCATGCTAGCAAAGGCTTACCCCGTAAACAATGTATCTCTTTTTTTACTCTGCTTTCGCTTTTTGCGTTTTCTGTTAATGCAGGCGCTGCGTTACCAAAAAAGCAATACAGTACAAAAACCCTTGCTACACAATTACAGTCTCCGTGGAGCATGGTTGAACTAGCAAACGGTACATGGTTAATTACAGAGCGCGATGGCCACGTAGTTATAATTAAAAATAATGCGCAATCAAGAGTAAAACTAAACCTAGAGGGCTTATACCTTGCAGGCCAAGGTGGCTTACTCGATATAGTATTATCGCCAGATTATAGCAATTCCAAAGAAGTAATTTTTACCTACGCCCAAGGCGATGCCAACGCAAACAGGCTTGTTGTTGCCAAAGCCACCTTTAATGGTACTCGTTTTTCAAAGCCGCAAATTATTTATAAAGTAGCTACCAATAAAAACACACCACAACATTACGCTGGGCGCGCCCTTGTACTACCCGACAATACGTTATTAGTTTCAACGGGCGATGGCTTTGACTTTAGAGAGCAAGCACAGGTTATTACCAGCCAGCTTGGTAAAATATTACGTATAAACTTAAACGGCAGTATTCCAACAGATAACCCATTTATTAACCATACAAACCCAAATGCCCATGCTGTTTACTCACTTGGCCACCGTAACCCTCAAGGCCTTGTATATGATTACGATACACAGCAAATTATTAGCCACGAACACGGCCCCGCAGGCGGCGACGAGCTAAACTACTTAACCGCAGGCACCAATTATGGCTGGCCAGTAATTACTTACGGTAGGGATTATTCGCAAGCGCGTATTTCACCTTTTACGCAATACCCAGGCATGCAAAAACCAAGTGTTAATTGGACGCCATCAATAGCCCCATCTGGCATGGCGTATTACGGCTCTAAGCACGCGGCTTTCCCTTCACTACAAAAACATGTGTTAATTACGACTTTGGTTGATAAAAAGCTCTACGCTGTAAATTTAGCTAATGGTGAATTTACCCAGTCTCATATATTCCCAGAGGCCACAGGCCGATTAAGAGATGTGTTTGTAACCACTAAAGGTAATGTAGCAATATTAACCGATGGGGAAGATGCAAAGCTGATGTTAGTTAAATCAAATTAGTTCACAAGAGGGTTAGAGAGACTTCGCTTTTAGGGGGGGGGATAGCGCCTTTTAGTAAGCCGCTTTAATAGGTTTAATAACTCTGTTGGGTGGCGCCTTCGGCTTAACCAACCTACCTTTTGACGTAAGTCGGATAAGTGGCGAAGCCACGCCATCCGACAAAAGTGATGAGTTTACTAGAAACAACCCGACTTACCGCGTTATGCAGTAACCGAAAAATGTATTAAAGGTAATTACAGGAGCTTTACACCTAGTTTTTACCCGATTCTAATTTCTGTTTTAATAATTCAATAAGTTGAATATTAAGCCCGGTAATTTCACCTTCTAGCACCTTCACTTTTGCCTGCGACTCTTCATCATCTTTACTGCGTAACAATGCAGTTTCTTGCAGTAGTTTTTCAAGCTTCTCTTGTATTTCAGCAATTAGTTCATCAAGGGGGTCACCTTCAGATTGTGATGCTTGATCTACATCTTCATTACCTAATAACTTGCGAAACGCCGCTTGATTTTTATCTGCCAGACTTTTTTCCGCCCCCTCTTCAGATATATCTACTTGGACGCCTTGAGCCACTCCCTTTTGCACTGTCTCTTTTTCAGAATCGTCATCAGCCACCACCTTTAAAATTTGTTTTTTCGGGTAAGTTTCTAAAGGTTTAGATGTTATGTTAACTGACATTTTATCCATTTTAATACCCTTTATTTAATCAATTATTGGTGGCTAGAGTTCAACTATAAATATAATACTTCGCTAACTGTTATTTGTTCTTGTATGTAAAAATGTGCCTGTCCTATTTTACTTTTCTTTTAAGCAAAAAATCGGACAATGTGTGACGTCAGATTTAATGCGCTTGTTAGTTTTATATTTTAATAAAACCAGAGTAAGCCCACAAAATGGTGCCCAATATAGATATGTAATAAATATTAACCAACGATTTATATTTATTAGCTATTGCCTCTCGGTGTTCACTATTTGTCTTTTTCGCATATTCTTCTGACACTACGTCAGCCAATGCGCCCTTTACCGTTGGAAGCTCAACCCATTGGTGACCCTTATTTAACACAGGATCCTCGGAGTCTTTTTCGAAGTCAGGGTAGACAGAATGCGTGAATCCTAACAATAGAGAATAGACTGTTAATAATGCACCGAACGCCCCTAACCAATTGAAGTTATTATAACAAAAAGAAAGAGCTAAATGAATTATGCCCAATAAAGAGATGGCAACAATAGATCCAAAAGAAAACATTACACTTCTAGAACCAAAAATCCTCAAGAATGTTTTAAAAAGCATATAACTTCCTATAGATATTTTCTCTTACACTCGGATATAGAGTAATAATGAAATAAAACTAACGCCACCTTAAGCGGCAAAAAATTGTTTGCTAAAATGTTGAACGAAGTGAAAACAGCAAACTGTTTTTTGTCCGTTTAAAGGTCTTGTGTACGCCCGACATGGGCATTGACTTATGGGGTGAAAGTCCTCTGTAGGAAGATCACCGTTTAAATAACACACTGTTATTAAACGATAACTACTAGCGAATGGCAAGGGCTAAATCGCGAGAGATAGTCTAGAGGAAGCCGCTAGCAAATCTGTGAGCTGATGAACAAAAACATCATATGAGGCGTAGGCTGGAGACGAGCTAGCACAAGATAGCGAAGTCATGTGATCTAACGGCCACCGTAAATGATGCAGTTGTGCAGAGAAAGTCGATGCACCTTATTCGGGGAGATCTGATAAACACGCATCCGCGCTAACGCTTGGAGATTACCAGTTAGGGACTGGTTGTTCAACCCTTGGCGCTTTGGTTGCTGCGACCTACAGCGAGCGAAATAGCAGTAAACAAGCGTTAGTTTCGACGCGCTTTATCGAGTAATCGCTAGAGTGATTTATCAGAAGTCAGCAGACGGCATAGTAGCCAAACGCCCATCGTAATGGAGGGGACACGGTGAAGGCCTGAACATCTTAACCAGAGGAGATACTACAAATGAACTTGAATTCACATAGATCACCGTGTTGTGATAGTGATGAACAGCGTTCGACTGTGAATAATACCTCGAATGAATACAACCAAACAGATCGTGACCTGATGGCAAGGGTACTGAGCAACCACAATATTGGTGCAGCATGGCAACATGTTAAGCGCAATAAAGGGGCTGCGGGTATTGATAATATGAGTATTGAGGAATTTAATCACTTCGCTAAGTTACATTGGCTGGGTATTAAACAACAATTACTTAGCGGCACTTATCAACCCTTGCCAGTCAAACGCGTGATGATACCCAAACCCGATGGCGGTGAGCGAATGCTTGGATCCCTTCTGTTATCGACAGAGTGATCCAACAAGCTATTGCTCAAGTGATTAGCCCTTACTTTGAGCCTCTATTTTCACCACATAGTTATGGTTATCGCCCTCATAAAAGAGCCAGCCAAGCAGTAAATCATGTTCAATCTTGTGTTAAACAAGGTTATAAAACAGCAGTTGATATTGACTTGTCTAAGTTCTTTGATGAAGTAAACCATGACATGCTGATGAATCGTGTTGGTCGTAAAGTCAAAGACAAAGCACTCATGCGCCTACTTGGTAAATACCTCCGAGCGGGGATCGCAGAGCGCGAAACGGGTCTGTGGTTTGAGTCAACCAAAGGAGTCCCTCAAGGTGGGCCATTATCCCCTTTACTTTCCAATATTTTACTCGATGAATTAGATAAGAAGCTAACCTACAAACACCTTAAGTTTGCACGTTACGCTGATGACATAATCATTTTAGTAAAAACGAAAAGCGAAGGACTCATAATCCAACGGGAAATTACTGCGTTTATCACTCAGCGATTAAAACTCAAAGTGAATGAATCGAAAAGTCGAGTCGGTCCCGTATCAGGCTCGAAATTTCTCGGGTTCACATTCCGTTACGCTCAAGTGCAGATCCACGAACAGGCGCTAAAGAAATTTAAAGCAAATGTAAGAGAACTCACTAACCGCAACTGGGGGATCTCAATGACCCTACAAATTCATAAACTCACGCAGTATTTACGCGGCTGGGGACACTACTACCTAATAGCCAACGCTTATCAACTAACAGTGGATTTAGATCATTGGATCCGTCGTAGGATAAGAATGTGCTACTGGCGGCAATGGCGTAAACCTCGCACCAAAGTACGCAGTTTAATGAAATTGGGTGTTAGCGAGCGACTCGCCATAGCCTGTGGTATCACCAGTAAAGGCCCTTGTAGAAGCTCAAAAACAAAAGGAATTAACATTGCGCTAGGTAATGACTATTTAGCATCACAAGGTTTAGTGTCATTGAAAGATATTTGGATCAATATTCATTACGGGAGATGAACCGCCCATTGCGGACCCGCATGATGGGTGGTGTGGGGGCTGGAGGTTAGAGACCTCCGGCTACCCGATTAGCACTATTTTAACGACTTTGCCAAAGAACTATATACAAGATCAACAAAAGTTGTACCGTGCCATTCATCGTCAAGTGATGGATTTACTGTATCAGGTGCTCCACCAATAATATCTCGCATATATCGATATGCATTACTTCTTTCTCCCAACGTTATAATTTGCTGCTGATGCTCAGGCGGAAGCATTTTATTCCTATACCACGTACGAAATACATGTAGAAAAAGCTCTTCGTTACAAGAAAACCATTCACCATGACGTCGAAGGTGTGAGAACTTTTTGTGCAGTTCAGATTCACGAGCAGAACCTCCGGGTTCTAAAGCGCCAATAATCAATTCCCCATATGTTCCTGTTTGGAGGTTTTGCAAACGTTGAAGTACATTTTTTGAACGTCCTATTTTTATAAATAAACCGTGTAAGGGGTGTGCACTTTTTGGGGGACCAGCCCATGAATCAGGAACTTGAATTACGTAATAAATACTATCAATAGATCCAAGGGAAACTTTATTTGCCCAATCACACCAATTAGTTACCCATTCTTCGGCTTCTTTAAAAGTTGGAAAATGTTCAGTTGTGAAATAGTACTCTCCATTCTCGAGGTGTATATCAGCGATAAATTTTCCATGTTCGCATTTACGAATTCTCTCAATTTTCACAGGAACCTCGGATAGTGCTAACAGCTTATTGAACACCACTTTGGGGGTTTATAACACCCCAAAACGGCGTATATTACATAGCTCAATAATTCCACTAAATAACTACAATGTAAACAAGTAATTACGTATGTTATAAAATCACCGTTGTTACAATACCCCAAAACGACTTTTAATAATGTTATTGGACAAAACCCGATTAACTGTCTATGTATACAGCAGTTTGTTTTTTAGAGGTTAACACTATGAAATCATCTTTTTTAACTATGATTTCTGAACAAATGCATTTAAAACGCTACAAGTAAAAAGGACAGGCGCATATTTTTTGGCAAATAACTGTAACGCGCTAAAGCACGCCCTACATATTAGCTGAACCTTTTTACTTTTAACCTATAATAAAAAAGCCGCTGTTTGTAATTAACAGCGGCTTTCTTTTTAAGCTCATAAGCCTAAAACCTGACTTAAAGCTTAAGTTTTATTTTATTGCTTACCAATCACTTCAAGGCCGCCCATATATGGGCGTAATACTTCTGGTACTACTACTGAGCCATCGGCTTGTTGGTAGTTTTCTAGTATGGCTACGAGTGTACGGCCAACGGCTAAGCCTGAACCATTTAGTGTATGTAGTAACTCTGGCTTTTTAGCCCCTTCACGGCGAAAACGTGCTTGCATACGGCGCGCCTGAAAATCTACCATGTTTGAACATGATGAAATTTCGCGGTAGGTGTTTTGCGCTGGTAACCATACTTCTAAGTCGTAGGTTTTAGCTGAGCCAAAGCCCATGTCGCCCATGCATAAAATTACTTTACGGTACGGTAGTTCAAGCTCTTGTAGTATTTGCTCTGCATGACCTGTTAACTCTTCAAGCGTTGCCATTGAGTCTTCTGGTTTTACCAGCTGTACAAGTTCTACTTTATCAAACTGGTGCTGGCGAATTAAGCCGCGAGTGTCGCGACCATAGCTGCCGGCTTCACTTCTAAAACATGGCGTGTGCGCGGTTAAACGAATTGGCAAATCGCTTTCGTCGTAAATTTCATCGCGTGCACTGTTAGTAAGTGGTACTTCTGCTGTAGGGATTAAGCTAAAGCCTGATTGCTGTTCGCCATCGTCGTTTACAAGGCCTAGCGTGTGGAACAAATCGCCCGCAAACTTAGGTAATTGGCTAGTGCCGTATAGACTTGCGCTATTTACTAGGTACGGTACGTACATTTCTGTGTAACCGTTTTTGTCTGTGTGGGTGTCTAGCATGTATTGCGTTAATGCACGATGCATACGCGCTACTTGGCCGCGCATTACAGTAAAGCGTGCGCCACTAATTTTAACGCCCATTTCAAAGTCTAAGCCGTTTAAGTCTTGGCCTACATCAACGTGATCTTTCACGTCAAAATCAAACTTTTTAGGAGTGCCCCACGTTAGTATTTCAACGTTGTCGTCTTCGTCTTTACCTGCAGGTACTGATTCGTCTGGCAAGTTTGGAATTGCTAAGGCAATGTCGTTAATTGCGGCTAATACTACATCTTGCTGCGCTTTTGCTGCGTCTAGTTCGCTACCTAAGTTAGCAACTGCATCAAGTAGCGGTTGAGCGTCTTCGCCTTTGGCTTTAGCTTGGCCAATTGCTTTTGCGCTTGCATTACGCTGACTTTGAAGTTCTTGCGTTTTTACTTGTAATGTTTTGCGTTTTTCTTCAAGTGCCGTGACCGTCGCTACATCGAGTTCGTAACCGCGAGCCGCTAAGCGTGCTGCAGTTTGTTCGATATCTTGACGTAAAAATTTAGAATCTAACATGTTAGTTTTTAACCTTTTTGCATTACTAGCTGAAGGCCCAGCCAAGCCATAAAAATACACACCATCACGTTTAAGATGATATTGAGGGCCATTTTAATAAAGTGACCTTGTTGTAACAACAACAGCGAATCCATTGAAAATGTTGAAAAGGTGGTTAACGCACCTAAAAAGCCAACCCCGATCAGGGCTTTAGCAGGGCTTTCGGCGATTATATCTTTATCTAGTAAACCGTACAAAATGCCCATCAACAATGAACCCAGAATATTAACCGCCAACGTGCCAAAAGGGAATCCCCTACCGAGGAGTTTTAGCATGCTTTCGCTAATAAAAAACCGTAAACACGCTCCTGAGGCTCCGCCAAGGGCGATCATCATATAAAGTTTAATCATTTTCGTATCGTTTAAGTGGGCTTTGCGCGTCGCGCTCTTTTAGGTAATCGAGCTTTTGCTTAATTTTTTGCTCAAGGCCACGATCGCTCGGTAAGTAATACTCCCTACCTTGCATTTCTGGTGGTAAATACTTCTCTCCGGCAGCAAAAGCGCCTTCTTCGTTGTGCGCATAACGATACTCAGCGCCATACCCTAAGTCTTTCATTAAGTTGGTTGGCGCATTGCGTAAATGCTCTGGCACGGGGTAACTTGGCTCGTTTTGGGCATCGGCCTTGGCTTGATTAAACGCCATATACACCGCATTACTTTTAGGTGCGCTGGCTAAATAAAGTGTGGCTTGGGCAATTGCGCGTTCGCCCTCGCTTGGGCCAACTCGCTGAAAAATATCCCATGCGTTTAGCGCCACTTCCATAGCGCGCGGATCGGCGTTGCCAATGTCTTCTGTAGCAATGGCAAGTAAGCGCCTAGCTACATATAAAGGATCGCCCCCACCGGCTAAAATACGGCAATACCAGTACAGCGCGCCATCGGGGGAGCTTCCTCGTACCGATTTATGAAAGGCCGATATTAAGTCGTAAAATTCATCGCCGCCTTTGTCGTATTTAGCTAAATGTGTGGGCAGCACTTGGCTAAGTACGTGCTCGTCTACCTTGTATTGGCCGTTTTGCTCTGTGGTTAAATCAACCGCTTGCTCAAGTAAGTTAAGTACTTTGCGCGCATCGCCACCACTTGCTTGGCACAGTGCTTTTTTAGCGTTGTCGGCAATTACTATGTGCTTTTGGCTTAATTGTTCGTCTTGTTTGAGTGCGCGATCTATTACTGTGTATAGATCGGTATCGGCAAGCGATTTTAAAACATACACCCGCGCCCGCGACAAAATAGCGTTGTTAAGTGCAAATGATGGGTTTTCGGTGGTTGCACCTACAAATATAAACGTACCGTCTTCTATGTGCGGTAAAAATGCATCTTGCTGAGATTTATTAAAACGGTGTACTTCGTCAACAAACATTAAGGTGCGTTGGCCACGGCTTTGTAGGTTTTCGCGCGCCTGCGTAACGCTGTCGCGAATGTCTTTAACGCCTGCAGTAACTGCCGACATTTGAATAAGCGCAGCATCGGCATGATTAGCAATTATTTGCGCAAGCGTTGTTTTACCCACACCCGGCGGGCCCCACAATATTAAACTATGGCAGCGCCCTGCAACAATTGCCTGATGCAGTGGTTTATCGGCGCTGAGTAAGTGCTGCTGGCCAATGTATTCATCAAGCGTTGTTGGGCGCATACGCGCTGCGAGTGGGCGCACATCGGGCCCAAAGTTAAATCCTAAGTTACTCACCGTTACTCTGATCGTCTATTTCAACACCTTCAGGAGGCGTAAATTCAAAGGTGCTTTTATCAAGCGGCGTATTAACTTGTGCATCATTAAAAGTAAACGACGATAACTGCCCTGAATTATCGGTTACCACTAATTTAGCCAAACCTTGCTCGTTACCAGCAAAGGTTATATCTAGCTGCTCTACTTGGCTTTCTACGCCTTTGTTTGGCGTTACGCTAAAGCCGCTATTTGTAGCCAGTACGCTGTATTTTTCCCACTGCGCTGGGTCTTTTGAGGTAAGTAACACAAACGGCGTTGAATCTATAAGGCTGCTAGTTTGCATAATAGTTACTTGCTCAGCAAAGCTGTCGAAGTAATATGTTTTATCCCCATTTGATACAAATAATGTGTCGTCTGGATTGGTTTGCTGCCAGCGGATCATCATAGGTTGTTGCAGGGCAATTGTGCCCTCGCCTTGCATTACTGCTTGGCCTTGTTTGTCTGTTACTTTTTGCGAGAACTGCGCTTTAAAGCTTTTTAGCGTTGCGAGTTGATCTTGTAATGCTTGGCTGTCGTCTGCAAAGCTTGGCGTAGCAACTAAGCTGCCAAGTACTAATAATAAGGTGTTAAGTTTTTTCATTAATTTGCTCCATTAGGTACTAATACATCGCGAGCGCCATTGTGGCCAGCTGAACTCACGATACCCGATGTTTCCATTTGTTCTACTAAGCGTGCTGCGCGGTTATAGCCAACACGTAATTTACGTTGCACAGACGACACCGATACTTTACCGGTTTCAATTACAAACGACACGGCTTCGTCGTATAGCGGATCGTTTTCTTCATCTGCGTTTTCGCTGGCTTCACCCGGTAATAAAATATCCTCGTTCGCGTCGCCATTAAGTATTTCGTCTATGTAATTTGGTTTAGCACGGGCTTTCCAGTCGTTTACTACTGCGTGTACTTCGTGGTCGTCTACAAACGCGCCATGCACACGCTCAGGAACACTTGTACCTGGCGGTAAATACAACATATCACCCATACCTAGTAAATTTTCGGCACCTTGTTGGTCAAGTATAGTGCGCGAATCTATTTTACTCGATACCTGAAACGCCATACGCGTTGGTATATTTGCTTTAATTAAACCGGTAATTACGTCTACCGATGGGCGCTGTGTTGCCAGTATTAAATGAATACCTGCGGCACGTGCTTTTTGCGCAATACGGGCAATTAGCTCTTCTACCTTTTTACCTACAATCATCATCATGTCGGCAAATTCGTCAATTACTACCACTATACTAGGTAGTTTTCCAAGCTCATCTGGGCCATCTTTCATGCCATCGGTGTCTTTAAATAATGGGTCCATTATTGGATAGCCCGCTTCTTTGGCTTCAAGCACTTTTTGGTTGTAACCTTTTAAGTTACGTACACCCAAAGCCGACATTAGCTTATAACGACGCTCCATTTCGCCTACACACCAACGCAGTGCATTAGCGGCTTCTTTCATGTCGGTAACTACTTCACACAATAAATGCGGAATACCTTCGTATACCGAAAGTTCAAGCATTTTAGGGTCAATCATGATCATACGTACATCATCAGGCCCCGATTTGTACAGTAAGCTTACTATCATCACATTAACGCCCACTGATTTACCCGAGCCTGTAGTACCGGCTACCAGTAAATGCGGCATTTTGCCAAGGTCGGCACATACCGGCTCCCCGGCAATATCTTTACCTAATACCATAGTGAGTGGCGATGGGTTTTGCTCAAATTTAGGGGCATTTATTACTTCTGATAAACGCACTATTTCGCGATACTTGTTAGGCAGCTCTATGCCTACATATGTTTTACCCGGAATAACCTCAACCACACGTACACTAATTGCCGAAAGCGAACGGGCTAAATCTTTTGCTAAACCGGTAATTTTAGACACCTTTATACCGGGTGCCAAATCTAGCTCAAAGCGCGTTACAACTGGCCCTGGGTATACTGCTACAACCTTTGCTTGTACGTTAAAGTCGAGCAGTTTTGTCTCTACTAGTCGCGATACTGTATCGAGCTCTTCTTGCGAAATAGGGTTTTTAGCTTTGTCGGGTCTGTCGAGTAAATCAAGCGATGGTAATGGCCCTAGTGGCGGCTCTTGATTTAGTAATTGTTCAAATTTTTCTTTGGCTGTTGGCGGCGGCTGATACGCAGCTTTTGGCTTGTTCATTGGCCTTGCTGGCGATACTACCGTAGTTACTGGCTTTTCAGGCTCTACTACTGGGCTCTGATCAAGTGCATTAAGTGCAGCTTCTGTATCCATTGGATCGTCATCTATGGCGCTAAAGCCAATTTCTTGATCGAGAATGTCGTCTAGCTCGTCAAACGGCATAAATTCGTCGCTAATTTGCGGCTCATTAAATGGCGTTTGCGGTTTGTTAATTGATTTTTGTTTATTTACTTTTTTGGTATTTGTTTCATCGGCTTGCTCGTTGGTGTCTGGTTCAAATTGTGCGTCTATTTGCTGATTATCATTACCTGCTAAACGCTCTCGGTTTAACCAGCCTTTTACATAATTGCTAATGTAACGATAAAAACGTACGATTAAATCACCTAAATAATCAACAAAATCTACCCACGAAACGCCCGTTAATAATGTTAAACCGGCAAAAAAGAAGCACAATAATAGTATTGAAGTACCGGTAAAGTTAAATGCTGGCATCATTGCCGATTCAATCACATCGCCCACTACCCCGCCTGATGAAAAGTTATAAATATCATCAAAATTAATGCTGCTAATAGCGGTAGCTGAGGTAATAAATAAAGCAAAACCAATAACACGCAATGCTAAGGTGGTGTAGTCGAGTTGTAAAATTCGGTGCGGTTGTTTAAATAATAAATAACCAAATATCTGAATTGCGGCCGGTACTAAATAAGCCAACCAGCCAAAAGTGAGTAATAATATGTCAGCAATCCATGCACCCGCAGCGCCAGTAATGTTTTTTACTTCGCTAAAACTAGTTTGCGACCATGCAGCATCCGCCGGATCAAAGCTGATTAAGGCACATAAAATAAATATTGCTGTAAAAGTGCTGATTATCAGCCCTGTTTCTAATAGCCTTTGCACACCGTTTAGGCGCATAATTCCCTATTCCTCTTTATTATTTTTACACTCACTTAGCAGTGGAATACCTTAGCAGGAAATGTATTTTGTTGCACTTTATCTTAACCTTGATGGCCTGATTATGAACAAGTTTTTATAATTTAAACTTATATTATGCGAAACTAATTATAAATTACTATATTAGCCTATAAATAACACACATATTGTAAATCAGCTTAAGCAACATAGGGGCGAATAATTACGCCTTCCTCGCCTTTTACTTCTTCCATTACTACATAAGTACGACTTTCGCTAACATTGGGTAACTTTAAGAGTATATCGCCCAGTACTCCTCGATATTCTGACATGTCGTTTACCCGCGTTTTAAGTAAAAAGTCAAAATTACCCGATACTAAATGGCACTCTATTATTTCGTTATGCTTTTTAACTGCAGCACTAAATTCGTCAAATACATCTGCCGATGTTTTAGTAATAGTTACCTCAACGTATACCGATAAACCTTGGCCAAGCTTAGCCGGATCGACCACAGCCTTGTAACCAAGTATATAACCTTCTCGCTCCAACTTTTTTACACGCTCTAAACAAGGTGTCGCACTTAAGCCAACTCGTCGGGCCAGTTCCACATTAGATAACCGCCCATCC
Source organism: Pseudoalteromonas nigrifaciens (assembly GCF_002221505.1). Taxonomy (NCBI): domain Bacteria; kingdom Pseudomonadati; phylum Pseudomonadota; class Gammaproteobacteria; order Alteromonadales; family Pseudoalteromonadaceae; genus Pseudoalteromonas; species Pseudoalteromonas nigrifaciens. Next base: position 1,983,884 of record NZ_CP011036.1, read on the forward strand.
TGTTGTAATTCCACTAATATTTTGCGATCTATTCTATCTAATAGTGTATGCATACTCACCTAGTTTATTATTCTGTTTAAAAGCCAAAAACAGATATTATCACTATAATATGTTAAAAAAAAGGTAAGACACACTAGCAACTCATGAATATAATAGTGAAAAAACTTATCCCGTTCTAACAAGGCAAAATTATGATTATAGGTGTACCTAAAGAAATTAAAAACCATGAATACCGCGTAGGTATGGTTCCTGCTAGTGTTCGTGAGCTCGTTAATCACGGCCACCAAGTATTAGTGGAAACAGATGCGGGTATGGGCATTGGCTTTACTAACGACGATTACGTACAAGCCGGTGCTGAAATTTTAGCAACACCTGCTGATGTATTCGCAAAAGCCGAGATGATAATTAAAGTAAAAGAGCCACAAGCAATTGAGCGTGCCATGCTGCGCGAAGATCAAATTCTTTTCACTTACTTACACCTTGCCCCTGATTTACCACAAACTGAAGACCTAGTTAAAAGCAAAGCAATTTGTATTGCATACGAAACAGTCACAGACTCTCGCGGTGGCCTTCCTCTATTAGCACCTATGAGTGAAGTAGCAGGTCGTATGTCTATTCAAGCGGGCGCACAAGCGCTTGAAAAAATAAATAAAGGCAGTGGTATGTTACTTGGTGGCGTACCGGGCGTTGAGCCAGCTAAAGTAGTTATTATTGGCGGCGGTATGGTTGGCCGTAGCGCTGCACTTATGGCGGTTGGTTTAGGTGCAAACGTAGTAATACTTGATCGTAACATTGACGTATTACGCGCACTAGACGCACAGTTTGGCAACAAAGTACGCGCTATTTACTCAACTGCCGACGCACTTGAAAAACACGTACTAGAGGCCGATTTAGTAATTGGTGGTGTACTTATTCCAGGTGCAGCTGCACCTAAACTAGTAACTGCTGCGCACATTAAAGCCATGAAACCAGGCTCTGCAATTGTTGACGTTGCCATTGACCAAGGTGGCTGTATTGCCACCTCTAAAGCAACTACCCATGCTGATCCTACGTTCATTGTTGATGACGTTGTTCACTATTGTGTTGCTAATATGCCGGGCGCTGTGCCACGTACTTCTACGTTTGCACTTAACAATGCAACCTTGCCGTTTATTATTAACCTTGCAAACAAAGGTTATAAAAAGGCATTGCTTGACGACGCTCACTTCTTAAAAGGCTTAAACGTAATAAAAGGCCAAGTAACTTACAAAGAAGTAGCACAAGCGTTTAACATGGAATATGTTGATCCTCGTACTGCGCTAGAAAACGTTTAATTTAGCGTAAAGCACTCAAGCATTAACTTACTTGAGTGCTTTAGAGTAAACATTAGTGCAAACAAAAAAAGCAGCTATTAGCTGCTTTTTTGTTGTATAGATTTTAAATTTATAAGCTTATATAAAACGTTTAATTATAAAATCTACTTTTACACGTTTTGCTTGGCCAAGTAACTTTTTAACCGCTTGCGGATAATCGTCCATGGTTTCTAAATCATCTGGGCCAGTTAAACGGCGACAGTGCTGCAGAATTTCTTGCTTTTCGTTGTCAATATCTTGCATTATTGTTTGCTGTGGATCTTCAATTAAAATACCATTTTCAACATCTAGTCCCCACGCCCGCGGGTTAAGGTTATGACCACTGAGTAAATGTACTTTTCTGTCTGAACAAATGCCTTTTAAATGAAACGAATTACTGTCGTGCTTCCATAAATAAACGTTTAAATTACCGTTATCAATATGGCGTTTTTGCGTTTTAACAAATTTATGCAAAATAGTTTCGTATAAATACGGCAACGCGCCTATTTTACTAAATGGCTCGCTAGGCGGTACATAAAAGTCGTTAGCCGTTTTATCGCCTACTACAATAGTGACTTGCTTACCTTGTTTTAATAAGCGGCGTAATGAGCGCATTAATGGCGCCGGAAAATTAAAGTAAGGCGTGTACAACACTAGCTCTTGCTCGGTGGCGTCAAACATGGTTTTAATTAAACGATTAAGTTCGTTATTGCGTCGCCCTAATCCTAAAAACAAACGAATACCTAAGGACTGAGTATTATGCAGCTCGGCGCTGTTATACCTTGCTGTTTTTAAATCACGCATTAATTGCTTTTGATCTAATCTAAAGTCATTAAGCTTTGGAAGCGGGCGGCTATCAATACGCGGCACTGCATTTGAGCTAAGTAATGTTGTTTCAATAAAGTCTATTACAGCATCGCATAACGCGTTTTGCGTAACTAAAAAGTAACGATCGAGGCGATAACGGTCGTTATACTCTAAATACACATTATTTATACTCGCGCCGCTATAAAGCAAGGTGTCGTCAATCACAAAACCTTTTAAATGCAATACGCCAAATAACTCTTTCGCTTTTACTGGTACGCCGTATACCTGCACGTTCGATTGAAACTTTTCGAGGTAATCACAATATAAACTGGCATTCCCCTCAGATTTTTCGGCACCAATAAGGCCACGTTGCGCGCGATGAAAATCTACCAGCACTTTTATTTCAAGCGCTGGGTTAGCTAATGACACCTGGTGCAGTGCCTCTAAAACTTCACGTCCGGCTTCATCATCTTGTAAATAAAGCGTGGTTATATAAATTCGTTTTTTTGCGTTGGCAATTAAACGTAGCAATTGCGTACGGTACTCTTGCGCATTGGTTAAGACGTTAAGGTCTTTTGAAGTCAACCCAAATGCGGGTTTTTCCTGCCAAAATAACATAGTTGCCTATTCACTTAGGTCACATAATCTTTCAGTGACAAATCAAAATTAGGTAAAACATATCAAAAAAAATCAAACCGGTCATGAATTAACGCAGTTTTGTTGCGTATTAGTCTGTTTATTGAACTAATTTTACTTATTAGACATAAATTACTCCATTTTAAGTACACAATATTGCACAGCTTTAAAATTTGTTAAAAAAATTAATCACGGATTTTGTTTACTTCCTGCTTGTTTTTCTTAGAATCGAGCGCATTACAGAGTGAATTAAACGTTTAGGAAAAAACCATGACTGAAGCAAAACATTGTAAGTTACTTATTTTAGGCTCAGGCCCCGCTGGTTACACTGCCGCAGTTTACGCAGCCCGCGCAAATTTAAACCCGGTATTAATTACTGGTATGCAACAAGGTGGCCAATTAACCACCACTACCGAAGTAGAAAACTGGCCTGGCGATGCGCATGGCTTAACTGGTCCTGCGTTAATGGATCGTATGAAAGAGCATGCTGAGCGCTTTGAAACTGAAATTATATTTGATCACATAAATAAAGTAGACGTGTCTAAACGCCCTTTCACTTTAACTGGCGACCAAGGCACTTACACCTGTGACGCACTTATCATTGCAACAGGCGCGTCTGCTAAGTACCTAGGCTTAGAGTCAGAAACAAATTTTCAAGGCCGTGGCGTATCTGCGTGTGCGACCTGTGATGGTTTTTTCTATAAAGGACAAAAAGTAGCGGTTGTTGGCGGCGGTAACACAGCTGTTGAAGAAGCGCTTTACTTATCTAACATTGCCGATGAAGTGCATGTAATTCACCGTCGTGATAGTTTCCGTAGTGAAAAAATATTAGCCGACCGCCTAGCTGAAAAAGCAGCAAACGGTAATGTGGTAATGCATTACAACCGTACGCTTGACGAAGTATTAGGTGACCAAATGGGCGTTACCGGTGTGCGTATTAAAGATGCAAACTCTGATGCAACCGAAGAGTTAGACCTAGCGGGCGTATTTATTGCTATTGGCCATAAGCCAAATACCGATATGTTTGTTGGCCAACTAGAAATGAAAGACGGCTATATAATTGTTGAGTCGGGCCTTAATGGCAACGCTACACAAACTAGCGTACCAGGCGTATTTGCCGCTGGTGATGTGTCGGATCATATTTACCGCCAAGCAATTACTTCTGCTGGAACAGGTTGTATGGCAGCATTAGATGCTGAGCGCTTTTTAGATAATCTATAAGCTGTTAAGTGTTTAGTAAAAAGGCTGATAAATCAGCCTTTTTTTATGTCTAAATTATAGTTACACTTTTGTTATTCGTTTTTATTGAAGTATTGTATGAAAAAGCAGCTGTACCAGCTAAGTAATACCGATATAGCATTTCCACCTATAGAGTGCGCTCTCGACTCCCCCGACGGTTTACTCGCTATTGGTGGCGATTTAAGTTTAGCGCGGCTAAGTAACGCTTATAATAATGGTATATTTCCGTGGTTTAGCGAAGACGAGCCAATAATGTGGTGGTCGCCCAGTGAGCGCGGCATTGTAGAGCTCGATAATTTTCATATTAGTAAAAGCCTGCGCAAGCATTTAAAAAAGCACCCGGTCACCGTTACTATAAATAATGCCTTTATTGAAGTGATTGAAGCATGCTGCGAGCAACGCATTGATACCGATGGTACGTGGATAACCTCTGACATGCTCACTGCGTACATTAACGCCCATAACGCAGGCATTGCTCATAGTGTAGAAGTGTGGCGCGAGGGAGAGCTTGCAGGTGGCTTATATGGCATTATGCAAAATGGTGTTTTTTGTGGCGAGTCGATGTTTCATCATCAAACAAACTGCTCTAAGCTGGCTATGTGGGCGTTGGTTAATTGGCTTAAGCGCCATAACGCGCATTTTATTGATTGTCAGCTCGAAAACCCCTATTTAATGTCGTTAGGGGCGACAGTGATCCCACGCCCTGCATTTTTAGCTAAACTACACGCAGCGCAAAATTATAAAGTAGACCCTGCTATGTGGATACCACAGGAGCTTAACGCTATTTATGAATGAACATATTCCTGCACGCGCTGGTTTAAGCCAAGAGTTTGCTTGTAGTTATTTACCCAACCGCCAAGAGCAGTTATTGGTCATTCTTGATCCAAGTTGCTACAGCAGCGATAAATTTGAGTCTTTGCTGGCGTTAGGTTTTCGTCGCAGCGGTAACCAAATTTACCGCCCGCACTGTCCAACTTGCAGCGCATGTAGCTCTGTACGTGTATTAGCACAAGAGTTTATTGAGACAAAATCGCACAAACGTAAACTAAACAAAGCAAAAACACGCTTTGAAGTTAAATATTCTAACCAAGAGCGCCCGCAATACTACGCGCTGTACAGTAAATATATTAGTTTGCGCCATCAAGACGGTAGTATGTATCCTCCTGATAAAACACAGTTTCAGAGTTTTTTATTATGCAGTTGGTTAAACATCACTTTTATAGAACTTTGGGATCAAGACAATTTAGTTGCGGTTGCCGTAACTGATTGTATGGACAAGGCTATTTCAGCTATTTATACTTTTTTTGACCCCGACTATGAGCAGTATAGTTTGGGTACTGTGATGATTTTACAGCAGCTAATATTTGCTAAAGCACAAAATAAGCACTACGTGTACTTGGGCTACCAAATAGACGAATGTCCTAAAATGAACTACAAAACGCAATTTTTACCGGCGCAAAAACAAGTCAAAGACCAGTGGTTGACTATTTAATTTGCAAAAATAGCCGCTGCGCCTTTACTTATTGGCGTATTTTGGGCAGAATCTGCAGCGTTTAACTATTAAAGAGGTGTTACGCTAAACATGGCGAAAGAAGACGTAATCGAAATGCAAGGGACAGTCCTTGATACTTTACCAAATACAATGTTCCGAGTTGAGCTAGAAAATGGTCACGTAGTTGTGGCTCATATTTCAGGCAAAATGCGCAAAAACTATATCCGTATTTTAACCGGCGATAAAGTAACGGTAGAAATGACTCCTTACGATTTATCGAAAGGTCGTATCGTATTCCGTGCTCGCTAAGTAAGTGCGTAAACGAGATTTAGTTTTTGGCTAGTGTTTCACTAGCTTTAAGCGTTTATTAAATGTAATTGATGGATATTAACTAGCAATTACATTTAATAAACAAAAAACCCAGCCTTGCTGGGTTTTTTGTTGTCTATAAAACATTACAAAAAAGGCCTGCTTTTTAAAAGCAGGCCTTTTTATTTAACTCATTTAGCGAATATTAAACTAAGCTGGTGTTAAATCACTTTGATAATCAAAGCGAATTTTTTTATCTTTAACCGATACTTTAACCGTACCGCCTTCAACAAGTTCACCAAAGAGTATTTCGTTGGCTAATGGTTTTTTAAGCTGCTCTTGGATAATACGTGCCATAGGACGTGCCCCCATCGCTTTGTCGTAACCTTTGTCAGCCAACCATTCCCGTGCTTTAGCACTTAGCTCAAGATTAACTGACTTTTTATCCAGTTGCGCCTGAAGCTCCACAATAAACTTATCAACCACAAGTAAAATAACGTCTTTATCAAGGTGATTAAACCAAATAATGTTATCTAAACGGTTTCTAAATTCTGGTGAAAATACTTTATTAATTTCACCCATTGCATCGTGCGTATGGTCTTGCTCGCTAAAACCAATTGACGCACGCGTTGTTTCTTGCACGCCCGCATTGGTGGTCATTACCACGACTACATTTCTAAAATCGGCTTTGCGGCCGTTATTATCAGTTAATGTACCGTGATCCATTACTTGCAGCAATATGTTGTAAATATCTGAGTGCGCTTTTTCAATTTCATCTAACAGTACTACCGCATGCGGGTTTTTAATTACCGCTTCAGTGAGTAAACCACCTTGCTCAAAACCAACATAACCTGGTGGCGCACCAATTAGTCGACTAATTGCATGGCGCTCTACGTACTCCGACATATCAAAGCGAATAAACTCAACACCCATACACTTAGCTAGCTGTTTAGTTACCTCGGTTTTGCCTACCCCTGTTGGGCCTGCAAATAAGAACGACCCTACTGGTTTTTCTTCGTTGGCTAAACCAGAGCGCGATAAGCGAATAGCCGATGTAAGCGCATCAATAGATTGATCTTGCCCAAACACCAACATTTTTAAATTGCGGTCTAAGCTTTTAAGCGTTTCTTTATCGCTAGATGACACACTTTGCGGTGGAATACGCGCCATTTTAGCCACAATATTTTCTATATCGGCAACGCCAATGGTTTTTTTACGTTTAGAGCTAGGCAGTAAACGCTGGCTTGCACCGGCTTCGTCAATTACGTCAATTGCTTTATCGGGTAAATGGCGTTCATTAATATATTTTGCACTTAACTCTGCCGCTGCTTTTAACGCTTTTTGCGTATAACGAATACCATGGTGCGCTTCGTAACGCTCTTTTAAACCATTTAATATTTTAGTGGTATCGGCAACACTCGGCTCAAGCACATCAATTTTTTGAAAGCGACGTACCAAAGCACGGTCTTTCTCAAAAATATTTTTATACTCGTTATAAGTTGTCGAACCCATACAGCGTAATTGCCCACTAGAGAGTAGCGGCTTAAGTAAGTTTGATGCATCCATAACGCCACCCGATGCCGCGCCGGCACCAATAATGGTATGAATTTCATCAATAAATAAAATAGAGCCCGGCTGTGCTTGCAACTCTTTTAGTAAGCTTTTAAAGCGTTTTTCAAAATCGCCACGGTACTTAGTACCTGCCAATAATGCGCCCATATCAAGCGAGTAAACAACGGCATCGGCAATTACTTCGGGTACTTGCTTATTTACAATACGATACGCTAGGCCTTCTGCAATTGCTGTTTTACCAACACCTGCTTCGCCTACTAATAATGGGTTGTTCTTTTTACGACGACACAACACCTGCACAGTACGTTCTACTTCACTATCGCGCCCTATTAATGGGTCAATGTGGCCTTCGAGCGCTTGTACGTTTAAATTAGTGGTAAAGCTGTCGAGCTTGCTCGCTTCTTCGCTTTGCACTTCTTGTACGTCTTCGTGAATATCGTCGGTATCATCGCCTAATTCATCATCGCTTTTGGCAATGCCATGCGAAATAAAATTAACAATATCAAGACGTGATATATCGTGTTTTTTAAGTAAATATACTGCTTGGCTTTCTTGCTCAGAAAAAATAGCCACCAGCACGTTTACGCCTGTTACTTCGTTTTTACCCGATGATTGCACATGAAAAACAGCACGTTGCAATACACGTTGAAAACCAAGTGTTGGCTGAGTTTCACGCTCTTCTTCTAAATCTGGAATAACTGGTGTGGTTTCGTTAATAAACTCAAGTAGTTCAGTTTTTAACTCTGCAACATTTACTGCACAGGCACTTAGCGCTTCCCCAGCAGATGGATTGTCCAAAAGCGCAAGTAAAAGGTGTTCTACCGTCATAAACTCATGACGACGTGTACGCGCTTCGCGAAACGCGCTGTTCAAAGTAAGTTCTAAATCTTTATTTAGCATTGGCAACCCCTTACAGAGATAATAATTTTATACCATTACAATCGAACGAAAGATCATTCGCTTGGTATTTATTCCTGCTCACAACTACATAGCAGTGGATGCTCGTTATCCCTTGAATATCGGTTAACTTGTTCAGCTTTTGTATGGGCTACATCTGAGCTAAATACGCCGCAGATCCCCTTCCCTTGTTGATGAATTTGCAGCATCACGTCGGTTGCTCTATCGCTATCCATATTAAAAAATGTCATCAGGATCTCTATCACAAAATCCATTGGCGTGTAATCGTCGTTATTTAAAACAACTTTATATTTTCGCGGTGGTTGCAGCTTTTGCTTTTCCTTGTCGCGAACGATGTCTATAACACCTGAATCTTTCATACCACTCATAATTAAATATAGTCTTGTCTTTGTAACTCAAGCAAACTTGAATAAAAAAATAAATAAAATGTTAATTAATAGATCAAAACACTTGACTGACTGGCTAAATAAACTACAGTCAAACATAGATTGATTAAACCTTAGTCAGTCTAGCAAATTATACAGTTTAGATTAACTAAATTAGTGAACTTATAGAAGGATGTAGAAGTATGGCTTGTGGTAAAGTCAAATGGTTCAATAATGCCAAAGGTTTCGGTTTCATCGTAGAAGACGGCTGCGAGAATGATATTTTCGCTCATTACTCAACAATTGTAATGGACGGCTATAAAACACTTAAAGCTGGTCAAGATGTAACATTCGAATTAGAACAAGGCCCTAAAGGCTTACACGCTAAAAATATAGCGCCTAACGGTGATATTATTGAGTGACTGTTATTTTGTTCTACTAAAGCGAGTGACCTGCTTAGATCCTCGCTTAATTCCTTCAGCATCTTTTTTATCATCTCTTCTTCTGTATTAATAGCCTCATTATCTGCAAATTCAACCCTTCTCCTTGAATTTATTTTATCTACCCCAATATTTTCTGTATTGAATGTTAAATATCAATTTGTATTAAATACGCGAATATACCAATAACATTAAATTAATGAGTAATTTCGGCGCAAAAAAATGGCTTAACAACCTGGTTAAATAATGTATACCATTGTTTTATATTAGTTATTTTAAAAGTGACTAGTAAGCCATTGAATACGCTAGCATGCTCGTATTTTTAATAAAATTGGCATTAACTATAGCGACAAGTAAAAAAGCTCAATAATTAAGCATAAATTTAACCGTATAGTTATTCTATATGAAAATTTTAATGCCATTATGAAACTTTAGTCCGTTAGAACGATCAATGTTTTTAATTCAATTGGTATAACTACTTGGATGGTGCTTGCAAAAACTAGCCCTTTTAAACCAAGCTTGTTACACTCTTTACCCTAAAAATAACGTATTAACGCTAGCCTAAAGGCTAATTTATTTTTATTAAATGTTTAGTTATAAATACGGTACTAGCTGGTCAGGTGTGACTACTTTGCTTTATATAAATATAGGGCAATAAACACCTAACTGACTGCTCGTTGCTCCATTATTAACACTTTAATGTATTACCAATACTGGTGGCAATGATTTCTTTGCATTGTTGAATATGGTCGTTATGGCCAACTATCTAGGAATGATGATGACATCAAAAATTATCTATACAAAAACGGACGAAGCTCCGGCACTCGCAACTTACTCGTTGCTACCTATCATCCAAGCATATACAAATGCGGCAGGTGTTGAAGTTGAAACTCGCGATATTTCATTAGCAGGTCGTGTAATTGCAAGCTTCCCTGATTATTTAACACCAGAACAACGTATTAACGATGCACTGGCTGAACTTGGCGAACTGGCTAAAACACCAGAAGCTAACATTATTAAATTACCAAACATCAGCGCCTCTGTACCACAGCTTCGCGCGGTAATTAAAGAGCTTCAAGCAAAAGGTTATGCACTTCCAGAATACCCTGTTGAGCCTAAAAACGATGAAGAAAAAGCAATTCAAGCTGCGTACGACAAAATTAAAGGCAGTGCAGTAAACCCAGTACTACGTGAAGGTAACTCAGATCGTCGTGCACCTGGTTCTGTAAAAGAATATGCACGTAACAACCCGCATTCAATGGGTGCGTGGAGCAAAGATTCTGAATCTTACGTTGCTAGCATGAGCGAAGGCGACTTTTTTGGTTCTGAGCAATCAGTAACAGTTGATACAGCAACTGATGTGCGTATTGAACATGCTGCAACTAACGGCGACGTTACTGTGCTTAAACAAAGCACACCGCTTTTAGCTGGCGAAGTTATTGATGCATCAAGCATTAGCGCTGCTAAACTGCAAGCTTTCTTAGCTGCTGAAATTGATGCTGCTAAAGAAAAAGGCGTTTTATTCTCGCTGCATATGAAAGCGACAATGATGAAAGTATCTGATCCAATTATTTTTGGTCACGCTGTAAAAGTATTCTACAAAGATGTATTTACTAAGCACTGTAAACTTTTTGAAGAGCTAGGTGTTGATGTTAATAATGGTTTAGGCGATGTGTATTCTAAAATTCAAACATTAGATGACGCTAAGCGCGAAGAAATTGAAGCAGACATTCAAGCTGTTTATGCTAACCGCCCTGCTATTGCTATGGTTGATTCTGACCGTGGTATTACAAACTTACACGTACCAAGTGACGTGATCATCGATGCGTCTATGCCTGCTGCAATTCGTTCAAGCGGTCAAATGTGGAATAACGATGGTAAATTACAAGACACTAGCTTTGTAATTCCAGATCGTTGTTACTCAGGTATTTACCAAGCAACTATCGATTTCTGTAAAGAAAATGGCGCGTTTGATCCAACAACTATGGGTAGCGTTCCAAACGTTGGCCTTATGGCGCAAAAAGCTGAAGAATACGGTTCACACGACAAAACGTTTGAAGCTAAAGCAGACGGTTCTATCCGTGTTGTTGATGCAAACGGTACTACTTTACTTGAGCACAGCGTTGAGCAAGGTGATATTTGGCGCATGTGTCAGGTTAAAGACGCACCAATCCAAGATTGGGTTAAGCTTGCAGTAAACCGTGCACGCGCAACGGGCGTTCCTGCTATTTTCTGGTTAGACGAAAACCGTGCACATGATGCGCAGCTAATCAAAAAAGTAAATAAATACCTACCAGATCACGATACAGCTGGTCTAGATATTCAAATTTTAGCACCGCTTGAAGCAACTTTATTCTCTTTAGCGCGTATTAAAGAAGGTAAAGACACTATTTCTGTAACAGGTAACGTTTTACGTGATTACCTTACAGATTTATTCCCAATTTTAGAGTTGGGTACAAGTGCTAAAATGCTGTCAATTGTTCCACTTATGAACGGTGGTGGCTTATTTGAAACTGGCGCAGGTGGTTCTGCACCTAAGCATGTGCAACAATTCGAAAAAGAAAACCACTTACGTTGGGATTCTTTAGGTGAATTTTTAGCACTTGCTGCATCGCTTGAGCACCTAAGCGTAACGACGGGTAACAACAAGGCACAAGTACTTGCTGACACCCTAGATAAAGCAACTGGTACTTTCCTTGCAGAAAACAAGTCGCCTTCACGTAAAGTAAAAGAAATTGATAACCGTGGTTCTCATTTCTTCTTATCTTTATTTTGGGCACAAGAGCTTGCTAAGCAAAATGACGACAGCGAACTTAAAGCGCAGTTTACGCAAATTGCTAGCGACCTTGAAACTAACAAAGAACAAATTGTTAGTGAGCTAAACAACGCGCAAGGCCCAGCGGTAGATTTAGGCGGTTACTTCCAGCCTAACGACGATGCTGCTTTTAAAGCGATGCGTCCAAGCACTACCTTTAACGATATTCTTGCTAAATTAGTATAATATTGAAATGAATTTAAAAGCCGCTTACTTGCAAAAGTAAGCGGCTTTTTTATGTCTAAAATTTACAAATAAAAAGGCCGCTATTTATAAAATAGCGGCCTTTTTAGTAGTAGCTTTAACCTCCAATATATAGGATGTTTAGCTTAGTTTCTGATTACTTAGTATATGCGCGTGGCATACTTGACTCAGTTGTATAACGGTCACGCAGTTTATCTTGGCGAGATTGTGTAGATACCTCAACCCCATTAATAAACATTTTGCTCACGTGGCTGCTAAGCTCAAACGGATCATTGCTCCACATAACCACATCGGCCGCTTTACCTACTGCTAGGCTGCCTGCATTAATGCCAAATACATCAGCCACGTTTGCTGTAACTGCTTTTAACGCACCTTGTTGGCTCATACCATACGATACAGCATTACCCGCATCAAAACGTAGCTGGTAAACATTATGACTGGCATCACCGCCCACTGTTAGCAGTACTTTTACGCCGGCCTTTTCAAGTAATCCTGCATTATTTAAACTCGCATTTAATGAGTCAAAACTACCTGGCAAACTATCCATAGCACTAATGATCACTGGAATGTCTGCTTTAGCTAAACGCTCTTTAACGACAACAGCATCTTGCGCACCATTAAGTACTAAGTTAATGCCAAACTGCTGCTTTACTTTAATAAGCTCAACTATATCGGCAGCGCGAGATACATTAACGATTAATGGCATTTCACCGCTAAGTACTTTAACCATTATTTTATCTTCGGCGGTTGGCTTTTTGTCATCTTTTTTAGCTTTTTTATCGGCTTTAGTTTGATGTTCATCTAGCTTATTTATAAGTGTTTGCAAAGTAAACGCACGCGAACCTTTGCGGCGCTCACCTAAATTAACCACTAGTGCCACTTGTTTTTGCAGTACGCTTTCAAAGCTACCACTTAAATCAACTACACTTGCAAGGCCTGCAAAAATACTCTCGCCGCCCTGTGGGGTGATCACATCGCGTGTAATTCCGCCTTTACGTGCGTAAGGAATTAACCCCGAGTGGCCGTTAAAAGCTAAACTTGCATCAAAATCAATACCGGCTTTTTCATCGCCGCCATCGCGTGAGCCTGCAACCGCACCTACTTCAACTAAACCTAATTGGTTAATACTGGCAATAAAGCCAGGCGTTACTATTTGGCCCTTAGCATCAATAATTTTGTCGGCTTTTACAGCGCTTGGATTAATGGCAGAAATTTTGCCATCAGTCATTACAATGCTCGCGCCCTCTAATACACCTTGCTCTGTTGAGGTGTGTAATGTGGCGTTAATAATTGCCAGTGACTGCGCATTAACCGCGCCTGCTGCTAATAACCCTGCAGCAACCAGAGAAAGCGAAAACGAACGTGATAAATTTTTCATTCTGGGTGCTCCTTATTGTTGACCTAACATAAAATCACTTGTTGCCTGATACGTGCTATCGTTTCTATCGTAAACTTTTGCACCATCAACAAACACTTGCTCAGCTTTAGCGTAAACACTAAACGGGCTTTGGTTCCAAATAACCACATCGCCCTGTTTACCCGCTTCGAGTGAGCCTGTTTTATCATCAATTCCTAGTGATTTTGCCGCATTAGCAGTGATCCACTTAATTGCGTGTTGCTCCGAAATATCAAAACCATTTTGATTAGCGCGGAACATTACCTTAGCAGCCTCTTGGTTTAAGCGCTGAATAGTCGTATCTGAATCAGAATGAACTACCGCACACGAGTTTTTAACCGCATCAACAATGGCCACATTTTCTTGCACCATGTCGTAGGCTTCCATTTTAAAGCCCCACCAGTCTGGCCAAAGCGCAGCACATGAACCGTTTGCAGCTAGCATGTCAGCAATTTTATAGGCTTCTATACCATGATGAAAAGTACCCGCGTGATAATTAAATTCTTTTGAAAGGTCAATCATCATCGCCATTTCTTCTGCTTTATAGCAATGGTTATGAATGCGCACTTCGCCCTCTAACACTCCTCGCAATGTATCGTATTTAATATCGCGGGTAGGTGCTGCTGGGTTTTTACCCGCTGCATAATCGCTATCGTATTTATCCCACGCGCGTTTGTATTCTACAGTTTCGGCCCATGCCATTCTGTAACCGGCCATGTTCCCCATACGGGTTGACGGTAACGTGCCTTTACGACCATAAACGCGTTTTGGGTTTTCGCCACACGCCATTTTTAAGCCGTACGGCGCATCTGGAAATTTCATTGCTTGCATTGTATGCGCTGGTACGTTTTTAAGTGTTACGCCGCGCCCACCAAACAAGTTAGCAGAGCCAGGTAATATTTGTAGTGAGGTAATACCGCCTTCGCGAGCACGGTTAAAGCCTGGATCTTGTGGCCAAATAGAGTGCTCTACCCATACTTCTGCTGTATTTGGGCTGGTCATTTCGTTACCGTCTTGATGCGACTCAACCGAGGGGCTTGGATATGCACCTAAATGTGAGTGAACGTCAATTATACCCGGTGTTACCCACTTGCCTTGAGCATCAATTGTGGTATCTGCTGATGCAGTTAAATCTTTGCCTACTTGTTGTACTTTACCATCAACAAGTAATACATCGGTATCGTCTAAGCGCTCGCCCGTACCTGTTAATACAGTGGCATTAGTGATCAGCGTGCTTGATGTAGCAACCACTTTATAAGTACTTGGGTAAGGGTTTTTGTTTATTGTTATTTTATCGTCTTGTGGGCCGTTTTCTTGGCAACCAACAAGTGCAGTTGCTAAGCCAATAGCTAACAATGAGGGAGCAAATTTTTGCATGTTATTCGGTTCTCCTGTTTTTTTGCTACTTTAGCTAAAGCTAACTAATAAAGCTAAAAAAACAGGCCAAAAACCAATAAATTGAGATGAGTTGCTGTAATTACTTTTTTATATAATTGTTATAAAGTTTCTCTAGTGCGCCTTCGGTTGTTAACACTGGATCTTTTTCCATAAAGTGTTTAACAGTGCGAGTTACAAAATCAGAGTTTTGTTTGTGCAGCTTTGAAAAATCTTTAATTAACGTGTTGCCATCTTTAGCGGCAGTTACTTTGTCATGCCGATGACGATACTGGCTAAGTGCTTTGTTAAAATCGCCTTGATAGTCTTCAACCAATATTTTATAAAAATCACTTTTATCAACATTTAAGTCGGTAATGCAGTAGCTTAGTGCCTCTTTAAAATCAGTAAATAACATGCCTTCTACGTCAAATTCTTTGGTTTTTTCCCGCACTGTGACCTTAGCCTCTTCAGTGGCGTAACTAAAGCCAGTAAATGCTAAGCGCTCTGCGGCTTCTTTACCTAGTTTCATACCCGCTTGAATGCTGTGCGCAAACTCGTCGCTCATATCACCCAGTTCACTCTCTTCCCACATGTTATAAACACGCAGTGGTTTAGCGTATTTATTAGAAAGCTTTTTTTTCATTTTAGTAAAGCGCTCATCTATCGTCATTAACCTTTCGTTATGTAGTAGCGCATAGCACTCATAACATGCCGGTATTGATACAAAGTCGGCTTCTTCACCCAGGTCAATAATGCTTTGTAGCATGTGTAATGGCGGACAATGGTCGCGCTCTGTCGCTTCACAGCCACAATAAAAACATTGGTTAAAGTGCTGTTGGTCGCATGCATACGCCTGCTGATAATAACTGGCTAGCGTTTTACTCACAGTGGCTCCTTTTAATTAAACACTAAAAATTAGGGGGCGATAATAACAGTCTGAAAAAATATGTCAGCAGGAAAAATAAAAGTGTGTCAAAAAATACACTTAATTTAAGTATGCTTTCAAACACCTAAACGATAAGCCAATTTACGTACACATGCCCTTACAACTGGGATCATTGAGTTAACAGTATTTTGTTCAAATTGAGCAATACTGAACTTGCACATTCACATAATGAGGCTTAAATAATGAATACTCTAAAAGCAACTTTATACTCTAGTGTGCTATTAAGTGCAGTCTCAATAGCATCACCCGTAATGGCAACCCAGTTTATTGCTGCGGATTCAACTCCCGGTACGCAAGCATGTATGGCGGTAGCGTCAAACAAAAGGCTAACCATTAACAACACAATGAAAAGTTTACGTATAAGTAAAGCCGTCATCAGTAAAAAACTGCTATGTAATGATTTATCGGTAGGCGATTTTGTCTCGCTGTACAGTCTTAATAAATCGGCACGTTTTTTAAATATAGATATGGATACACGCACCTCAATTACCGATTTAGCAAAGGCTAAAATGCCTTCGGTGGTTATTATGGCCGGCTCTAAATAATTAATTACAGTTATATTTATTAAGCAGGTAATAATTACCTGCTTAATTATTCAATGCTAAATTTGTGGTTAAATTATTGCGGCAATAAGACCAAACAATCCACCAAACACGCCGCCCCATACAACTAACCAACCTAAGTGCTCGCGGATCATGGTTTGAATAATCTCTTTAACCATTTTAGGGGTTAGCTCGTCAAGGCGCTCATCAACTAATTTAAGCACTGTATTGTGTAAACTTTCAGCACTATTACTTTGCGAAAGTGTTTGACTAACTAAGGCTTTAAAGTTATCAGTTTGAGATATTTCTCCAAGCGACAGTTGCATTTTTTCAATGAATTTTTCACGCATTGGCTCAACCGCCGCACTGCCACCAAACATAGCAAGCATGCTGCCAAACTGAGATTGCTCAATTACCTCTAGTAAACTGTCGAATGCGGGGTTTAAATCAACATTATTTATTATTGGTTCAAAGTCGATATTAGGTTGCGCTTTGCTGAGTAAATTATTAATTTTTTGCTCTGAAAAAAACTCAGTTAAAATTAAGTTTCTTATTGCTACTTTAAAGCTTTGAAACTTTAACGCGATTACTCCCGAACCATATAAAAAAGGTACTTTTTCGAACAGCATATGAATAGCTAATAAATTAGTCACTGCTCCAGAGAGTGCAAATAAACCAACCGACAGCACAATTGCCTGATCAAATATAAAGCCGAGAACAACAAATATACCCGCTAGCAAATTGGTTATTAAACTTTTATTCATTTTTATTCCATTTCAGTGATTTATGGCATTAATTTTACAACGATTAGTTTGTTAAATTAATACCTTTTTGCCATAGTTTAAGTATCGGTTTAAAAAGCGAGCAATTGTTATGTGGAAAACAGTAAACGAGCAAATAAGCCAAGCCATACATTATGACTTTAAACATACTCATAAACAGCAACTTCAGAGCACCAACACAGACAAACTTTTTCATATAACCAATGGTACGCACAACTATTTAGTAAAAGTAGCGTTAAAAAATGAGCTTGAGCGCCTAGAAAGCGAATCGCTTGGTTTAAAGCTGCTCACAGAAAACGGGGTGTTTATAGTGCCTGATTGCATTACAACAGGTGCAAATATAGAGTTCTCGTTTATTGTTTTAGAGTGGTTAGAATTTGACAAACAACCACACCCCACATGGAACGCAATGGGTAAAGGCTTAGCAATGTTGCATCAAAAGCATCAGCAAGCCATGTTTGGTTTTGATGTAGATAATTATTTAGCCACTACAGTACAGCCTAATAGCTGGCATAAAAAGTGGAATATATTTTACGCCGAAGAGCGCATAGGCTGGCAATTACAATTATTGGCAGAAAAAGGCATTATATTTATAGAGCCAGAGCGATTAATTAATTTAGTAAAAGAGCAATTACACAGCCACCCCGTAGAGCCATCATTATTACATGGCGATTTTTGGCGTGGTAATGTAGGGTTTATAAATACAGTACCGAGTATATTTAACCCTGCCTGTTATTACGGTGACCGAGAGGTTGATATAGCCATGAGCGAGCTATTTGCACCACTGCCAGATGATTTTTACAGCGCTTATAATCAACAATATCCGTTGCTAGCAAGTTTTGAGCAACGTAAATTAATATACCAGCTTTACCCTATTTTAAACCACGCTAATATTTTTGCGGGGCATTACCTTACCCAAGCAAAACAACACATAGAAAGGTTAATAAAGTAATCCTAATAAACTAAATTAAACGCAGTAAACATTCAAACCCGACTATATTGAGCTTATACCAATAGCATTAAGTAAGTGATTAATTAGTGTAATTATATTATTGAAAGCCTACTTAATAATGTACATGGAGTGATTATGAAAAACTTTGTATCGCAACGTATTTCATGTCCGCACTGCGGGCATCATATTCATTTAGATTTAGATGCCAGCATGGGAGATCAAGACTACATAGAAGAGTGCAGCGCCTGTTGTAACCCTATTCATTTAAACATGCACATTGACCATGCTCGTAATAAACTAGAATTACATGTAGATAGCGGCGACGAACAAATATTTTAACTCTGCTGACGCAAGTAGTTCTCGACCGTATTTATTATGGTATAGGTTTGCTGATCTACCTCAATATTAAACTCATCACCTAGCTTAGCTGCATCTAAGTTGGTAATAGCGAGGGTTTCGGGAATAAGGTGCAGCCAAAAGCCCTGCTCATCAACATTACCTACAGTTAAACTTGCGCCATTTATAGCCACAAAACCTTTATACAATACATACTTTTGCCACTGCGGCGGTATGCACAATTGCATTTTATAATTACTTTGCTGTTTAACTATTTGCACCACTTTAGCCGTACAGTGAATATGGCCAGACACAATATGCCCGCCAAGTTCAGTACCAAAGGTTACTGAACGCTCATAATTAACTAAACTGCCCAGTTCAAGCTTACCTAAGTTAGTTAACTTGAGTGTTTCATCAATCACATCAAAATATACCTGCGCCATTAAATCATCATCACTTGCTAATACTTTAACAACCGTTAAACAACAGCCATTAATAGCAATACTCGCCCCTAAATTTAGTTGCTGTATATATTGCTTTTCAACCGCTATGGTTAATTGCATCACGCCATTTACTTGGTTAGCCGACACGACTCTCGCTTGGGTTTGTATAATTCCTGTAAACATATAATCTCTTAAGTTTATTACAAAATTGGGGCTGTTAAGCCTTTGCTGCTTAATAGCCTCTAGTTTAACGTATCAAGTTATAAAATCATGCACTCTTAATAATTATCTTAATGGATTGGCACCCCGCAATAGATTACAATTATGCCCTGTATTATTTCTTAGCTGTTTGTTATGACATTTAGTAATTGGGAAGCTAAACGCTTACTTTCCCTTGCCATCCCCGTTTTTTTAGCTCAGGTTACCCTTGTTTTAATGTCTGTCGTCGATACGATAATGGCAGGCCAAGTAAGCCCAACTGATTTAGCTGCTTTATCTATTGCCACTGGTATTTGGAACCCATTATTACTTGCACTGCAAGGTATTTTACTCGCTTTAACCGGTGTTATTGCACAGTTTGCGGGGGCCAACGATAAAAAAGGCATCAGCCATTATTTTCAACAAGCTTTATATTTAACTGCGCTGCTATGTATTGCTGGGTTTGGTATTGCTCAATTTGCCGATATTATTATTTTAAAACTCGACACCAGCCCTGCTATAGCAACACTTGCCAGTGATTATATTCGCTTTGTTAAATGGGGAGTGTTTGGCTTTTTAATTTTTACCGTTTACAGAAATATGACCGAAGGTATGGGCATGACCAAACCCGCTTTTTATATCAGTCTGTTAGGTTTAGCGGTTAATATTCCGGTGAATTATATTTTTATTAATGGCTTATTTGGCCTACCCGCTTATGGCGGCGCAGGCTGTGGTATTGCTACTGCATTAGTATTAACTGTAATGGCAATAGCCCAAGTTATTTATTGCCAAATGAGTAAAAAAATAGATGCTAAAGGCTTAATGACTCCATTTGAAAAACCTAATTTAACCACTATTGGCATTATCACTAAATTGGGTATTCCTATTTCATTAGCTACTTTTTTTGAAGTAACCTTATTTGCCTGCATTCCATTATTTATAGCCCATTTAGGCGCCGTAGCCGTATCTGGCCATCAAATTGCCGCCAGTGTTACCACTTTATTGTTTATGATGCCGCTTAGCCTTTCTATTGCTATAAGCATACGCATAGGTAACTTATATGGTCAAAACCATTTAAAACAACTAAAAGTTGCTGTTTCAACTAGCTATATACTGGCAGCGCTCATTGCCCTATTTGTTGCCGTAACTACCTTTTTAGGCCGCGATTTAATAAGCCAACTGTATAGCGACAGCCCCGAAGTACTGGCACTGGCTTCATCAATCATGATTTTAGCCTGTATATATCAATTACCTGATGCACTACAAGTTGCTGCAAATGGCATATTACGTGGATTAAAATACACCGCACCTATTTCATATATTACATTTGTATCGTATTGGTTAGTTGGCTTTGCACTAGGCTATGTATTAGCCAGAACCGACTTAATCGTCCCAGCAATGGGCCCACATGGTTTTTGGTTGGGCATTATTGTTGGCTTAACACTCGCTGCTGTATTGTTAATGTACACAGTACATAGACGTTTTAAATATGAACCATCTTTGCAAGCTTAAACGGCTATTAGTAAAGCCACTGCCAATAATCTGTTTATTGGTAGTGTGCTTTATTTCATTAACCGCTTGTAGCGATAAGCCCAGTAATGCAAATCATACTTATATCCAGCGACTAGCTAACACGCTTGATTTACAGCCAGTAACACCAAAACCGCTAGTGCCACTAAGCTTAATACCATTAACTGTATTAAGTGATAGCAACATCACCTTGGGCATTATTCAACTTGCCAGTTTAAGCCACTGCAAACTTAACGTCCTCATTAGCGAGCATAATAACCAACTCGGTAAAACCGCCACAGCGGCAAGCATATTAATCTATCAAATAAAATTTATACAAAGTGCGCAGCAGTGCTTAACTTCGCTTGAAAAAGACTCTTCTATTTATAAAAAGATTTTGGCGGCAACCGAACACAAACAAAATAACTTAATGCACTACTTTAATAGCATGCTCTATAAAGAGTCAGAGCTTAATCGCATTTGGCAACTGAGCTCGCGAGAGCTTTCAATAACCCCAGCAGGCTTTAGCGACACAGTAAATGCCGTAACAAAGCTGGTAAATATTAAACAACAAATAACCAAGCAGCAGTTTGCACAAATAAACTCCGAGCATTTATTTGCCGCACTAGAGCAGCTTAATAAATACCAGTTTAACCAGCAGCTAATTCAATCAGTAAGAACGCAAATAGCCCTAAATAACAGTGCTACCCAATTTATAAACACCATAAATATTAGCCAGCTATGCCAAGCAGGTAAAAATAATAACCAAGCGCAAATTGTAAATAATATCTTTAAAAAATATTACTTAGGACAAGTACAACCTTACCAAGCACAGCTCGCCGGCTACTTAGAAACCCTGCAACCGCTATATCAACAACTTTGGTATAAAACAGCAATCACCAGCAAACCAATTAATAATTTACTCCAGCCCAATGCAAACAGTAACTTATTGAACCAACTAAAATACTCAGCTAAAAACCATGTACTTTGGTGGCAAATTTTTTATAAAACGTGTGAAATCAGCCCAATATGAATAAAAAAACGGCAAATAAACGCAAAAACTATAAAGCTGCTTGATCCAACTCCCATCACGCTATATATTAGCGCCCGTGCTACCTAGTTAGCACTTAGCTTAAATTAAAGTAATACGACTGTAGCTCAGTTGGTTAGAGCACTACCTTGACATGGTAGGGGTCGGTGGTTCGAATCCACTCAGTCGTACCAACATTTAAGAAAAAGTATAATTGAAGGAAAGAGCACTACCTACTCTTGATCACCCGGTCCAAGAGTCAGTGATTCAATTCATTCAGTCGTACCAACATTTAAGAATCCTAAAAAAATTGTACGACCGTAGCTCAGCTGGTTAGAGCGCTACCTTGACATGGTAGGGGTCGGTGGTTCGAATCCACTCAGTCGTACCAACATTTAAGAATCCTAAAAAAATTGTACGACCGTAGCTCAGCTGGTTAGAGCGCTACCTTGACATGGTAGAGGTCGGTGGTTCGAATCCACTCGGTCGTACCAATTAAACTCTATATTTCAAACAGTTAAAAACCCTATTCAATCTATTCGTTTAATTATTCAACTAAAAATTAAATTCTTAGTTTTTTATTATTTTGTATTCAAAATTTTAAAATAACGAGAGCCAAGCCTCAAAAGATCATCCTAAAAATTCCAGTTTTTATCGATTTGTGCCCAAACTTGTGCCCAAGCGCCCAAACCACTTTTTTAGCTCTTTAATCTTCCTCAAAATTAGACCCCTACCCTTGCAAATTCACAAACCTCAAATCACAAATTCCAAACCAAAAATTTCAAATCAGGTGACCACTACCCTAATATTTTCCGTGTCATTTCATGAAATATCCTATGACCCCTATTCCATAAACTGCTTCTGTGCCTTGTTTAGGCTCCGGTGCCCACACAAGGCACAGATATACAACTACCCTAGGCTACACTTCGCTTCAGTGGTCACGGTAGGAATGAGCATTACATAACCGATCAGCCGTTGAATAGCGTGCTTACGGTCGTAACTTGCTGCTGCTACAAATCCATCCCAAATTTTAGTTTTGTCTAACTTACGAGCATTGTTGTAAGTTGCTCCTATACTCAGCAGCATCTCTCTTCGAGATGAAAGACTCATCATTTTATTCATAACTCACCTAATCAACGCATCTAAAGTTTGATTTTAAATGAGGTAGCCGGTAGCAGCGAGTTTGGTAATTAGTGAGTCAATACTGCATATTCTCTCCAGGTTTTATCACCCAATAGCATTAACTTTGGCCGCTTATTCTCATTAAGCTTTGCTCACAAAAATCACTTGTAAGTGATCACTTTTACGCAGCATTGCGTTTCTTTCTTTATCAAGTTCAACTTTCATTTGTTCTTGATGATCTACAACAGCTTTTAAACGATGAACAAATTGAGGGCTGCATATGTAATCATAAATAGCTTCCATTTGTGCCTTTTAATCGAGGCTTTGTTTTGAAGAACGCTTGTTGCAGAGCGTGATCATCCCACTTCTCATCAAGCGGCCAGTAAGTAATATCTAACTCTGCTGATTTACAGGCATATTTAGACACGATTGAGGGTGAAACAGATAAGCTTGTTGCTATCTGACGATGACTGAGTTTACAGCTGTATTTGTCGGAGGACATTAAAGTATGAAACTCGACAATAAATACTAAAACCATGACAATAAAGTTCGAAACTTTTCGATTCTCTGGCTAGAGAAAATAAATTTAAATATAACTATGATTTAGTATCCTAAGCGGTCGGTCGGGTAAACTCGTTTTTGGACAAAAACGAGTTAGAGCCGGAGGGCGGATCTGTAAAATGTATAGTGATAACAACATCCTGCTAAGCCGCAGAAACGGAGTTGATTGTTTGATAGCTACCAGTACAATTAAGTATTTAGGAGCCTCATCACATAATTGCATTCCCCAGCCTTTATTTCTATGTAGGGCTAAATAAACTAATCAGTGTTTAAGGCTAAAGAGAATGTGATTTTTCTGTCACTAACTTCTGCACTTAATTGCGCATCAATTGCTTTACTAAGCGTTTTAGCGATTGATAACCCCAATCCAAAGTTATCATTCGATGTTCTTGAAGTGTCTTTTTGCCATAAAGGGTCAAATAATTGGTCTATATCATTATCACTCAAAGGTTCAATAAGGGAGTTAGTAACTGACAAAAATAAAAGTTTTTCTTTTGAAATCATTGTCGAAACTAAAATTTTTGAATTTAGTGGGCTGTATTGTTTAGCGTTGTTAACTAAATTGCTAATAATTGATTCGAGGGCAAACAAGTTGCTTATAATTGCTGGTGCATTCTCATTCAACTCCAAATTTACACGCGATAAATCAGTGTTTTCTAAGACTCTGGTAATGACTTGATTTAAATCACAAGCATCTTGTTTGATTAGCTTACCATTACTGTATTTATGTAATAGCAATAAGTTCGACACGATATTTTTAAGCCGTAAACTTATTTTCAACGCTTCAGGCTTAAAATCCTCATTGAGCTCAATCTCATTTGGAAACCTGATAGCAACTTCTGCCATATTTATAAGTTCGGCAATGGGCGTTTTTATTTCATGGGCAATATCGGATGTAAGTCGCTTTTCCCTTAGGTAAAGTTGTCTATTCTCTTTAATAAAAGCATTTAAGCTTTCAACAATAGGCAAGAGCTCTTTAACTGGATCTTGTATAAATATCTGTGAGCCTTCACTGGTAATACTTAACTGACTGATATCTTGGTTGAGTTTAATTAATGGCGCAAGTGATGTATCTATCGCCTTCCTGACAAATAATCGAATAAATACAATAACTGTAATTATGGTGACTATAAAAATAACGTCAATCAACCAAAGTACAAAATCAACTTCCTCAGAAGACGCTGCATAAGCTAAAGTCAGTGGCTCATCATTTGTTTTTTTATATGTGTCTA
Organism: Pseudoalteromonas nigrifaciens; assembly: GCF_002221505.1. Classification (NCBI taxonomy): domain Bacteria; kingdom Pseudomonadati; phylum Pseudomonadota; class Gammaproteobacteria; order Alteromonadales; family Pseudoalteromonadaceae; genus Pseudoalteromonas; species Pseudoalteromonas nigrifaciens. The sequence goes on from NZ_CP011036.1 coordinate 2,008,438, forward strand.
CTGATATATTGTCTTTTTCTTGTGGTATAAAACGACTATAAAACACCCGACCATCTCGGCCATCAGATAATTGTATAGGGAGTATTTTTGACTCGCCAATTTCTAAGCTTTCATATGGTAGGTTTTTAACTTCAAATAAATCTAAACTTTTTGAGCGGGTAAAAACACTTTCTTTGCTCCATAATTGAAAGTACTCAGGCTCTATTTCCCCTTCGAACTCGGGCAAAAACTCACTAGAAAAGTGAAACGAAAAACCTTCATTAGTTTTATGTACTAAGGTCATTAACATACCTGCTTTGGATTGCAGGCTGCGATCAAACTCATTATCTATCCAACTATCAACAGCAATGTCGGTTGCCAACAAAATGCATAAAACAAAGCTAGTTATAGTTACCGAAAGTGTAACAACTAATCTACTGCGAATAGATTTCATTATTGTCCTTGTACAATATAACCAAAACCACGTTTGGTCTGAATTGGCAGCTCCCCTCCTGCAACTCTTACTTTTTTGCGAGCAGATGATAAATGGGCTTCAATCGAGTTCTTTGATATCAAATCATATTGCCCTGCAAGGTAGGTACTTAGCTTTTCTGCACTAAACACTTTATTTTGATTGCTAAATAAACATTCGACAATTTTGTACTCGTTGGGTGTTAAGTCGATAACATTGTCAGCAACTTTTAGCAGTTTTAACTGTAAATTCAGTGCTAAATTATCAATAGTTATGATATCACTCATCATCTTCAATCCTCCACGGCGCATTAAATTTAGCAGTCGAGCGTGGAGCTCATCAAATGAAAAGGGTTTAGTCAGATAATCATCCGCTCCTGTTAAAAGCCCTAAAACACGGTCTTCAGGTTCTTGCTTAGCTGACAAAATTAAGACTTTAGAATCAAGCTGTTTGGTTCTTATGGTTTGCAATAAAGTAATACCATCGATACTCGGTAACATAATATCAAGTATTATAAGCTCATACTCACCTGTCATCGCCATACTCAGCCCTTGTGCACCATCACCGGTGTCATCAACCGCAAAGCCTAGATTTGCTAAGCCAATTCGTAAACTACGCCTTAGTGACGCTGAATCTTCAATTATTAATAACTTCATGTGTTACTCATTCACCTGAAATGCATCTTCATCATTAGGTTACGCCATATAGCTTAAGTTTTACTTAAGACTTGCTTAAGTTTCCATAGTTTAGCCAATATTAAGTTTAGACTCAGGATTTCTTAAGTTTCGGTTTTTAGTATTGCTGCAATTATTAAGATCGAGCACAACTATGACAGCAAATACTTCCGTTTTAAAACCCTTGTTGCGTTTTACTATTATATTGATATCAATCTTTATAACTTCCCGCATTGCTTTATTGTTTTGGCAACATTCAAGATTAAATGATGGTGATATTTGGCCGATCATATCAGGAGCAATCAGAATAGACTTAAGTAGCATTGGATACTTAGCAACTATTGGGGTTTTTATACTGATACTACATGTAGTTGCACGCCCTAAAACAGAGCTTTTCCAGCGTATTTTTACACTTTACGGTAGCTGCGTTGTAACTGTAGTTGTTATTGTTGAAGCATCAACACCTGCATTCATCAATCAATATGATGTAAGGCCTAACCGATTATATATTGAATACCTTGATTACCCACAAGAAGTCTTCTCAATGTTAGTGCATGGCCATCTTTTTGCAATGTTAAGTACATTGCTTTTGGCCTCGTTAACAAGCGTTTATAGCTATCGCCTTTTATGCAGAGCATTCACACAACCACCGTCACTGAAAAAAGCATCCAATTTACCCATTCTAATGGCTGCTTTAATAATCTGCTTATTTGCTGCTAGAGGTACATTAAATCACCGACCGCTTAACCCTGCATTAGTCTATTTTTCTCAAGATTCACTAGTAAACTCACTTGTTCTTAACTCCACTTACAGTGTTGCGTTTGCGCTGAAAAACATGGGTAACGAAAAAAGTGCCAGTAATTTGTATGGCACAATGCTTCGTCAACAAATTATAGATACGGTCAAAAAGGCTTCTTATCGAAAACAGTTTGTCGTTGGAAATATTCCAACCTTGGCGCACAACAAGCCTTTTGTGTCTGGTGTTAAAAAAAACTTAGTTATAATACTTGAGGAAAGTTTAGGTGCCCGATTTGTTGGAGAACTTGGTGGGTTAGATATTACGCCCGAACTTGATAAGCTATATCAACAAGGGTGGGGGTTTGACAACCTTTATGCTACGGGCACGCGCTCCGTAAGAGGTATTGAAGCAATTACTACAGGTTTTACACCATCACCATCTCGCTCAGTAGTTAAACTATCTAAATCGCAGCATAACTTTTTTTCACTAGCGGATGTATTCAGTCAAGAAGGTTACAAAACACAGTTTATCTACGGCGGTGAAAGCCATTTTGACAATATGAAAAGCTTTTTTCTAGGAAACGGGTTTAACGATATTGTTGACATCAACCATATTGATAATCCCCAATTTATCTCCTCTTGGGGGGTAAGTGATGAGGACTTATTCAATCAAGCAGATAAAGAACTGACTAAATTAAGTAATTCGACAGAGCCATTTTTTAGTCTTGTATTTACTTCTAGTAATCACGATCCGTTTGATATACCACAAGGCAAAGTATCGCTACCCAAAGGACATAACCCTGAAAACTATAAGCGTGATCTTGCAATTAAGTATGCCGATTACGCACTAGGTAAATTTATAAATAAAGCAAAAACACGGTCGTACTGGGAAAACACCGTATTTTTGGTTGTAGCAGACCATGATGTGCGTGTTTTTGGCTCTGAACCTGTCCCTTTGAAGTCTTTTCATATACCAGCTGTTATTTTAAACAGCGATATGAAAAGTAAACGCGATCCAAGACTCGTTAGTCAAATTGATCTACCTGTTACTTTGATGTCACTTTTAGGAATTGACCAAGCAACCCCTATGCTGGGCTTTGATCTGACTAAAATTTATCCAGTTGAACGCGCAATGATGCAGTACTACGACAATTTTGCATACCTAGAAAATGATCGCGCTGTCATCCTAATGCCAAATCAACAAACCAGCTATTGGCGCTATAACAAACAAACCAAAATACAAGAAAAAAATGAACAGCTAAACGTTGATCAAACGTTGGCTGAAAAAGCACTAGCTCATGTGTTATTTAGCAACTTAGCTTACACCGAGCAGCTTTATCGTTTAGCTGATAAAAGTAGTGATAAGGAATAACTATGAAAATTGCTTTTAAAAGATTTTGTATTTCGTCTTGGCAAGTAAGTTACAGCCAATTTGTTTGCTTAGTTTCAATGTATATCGTTATCGCATTTAATGGCTTGTTTTTATACAATACTTTTATGGCTGCAACACAGTCAGGGCATATAAATTGGCTTTTTATCGCGTCGGTCCCTTTATTGCTTTTCTCATTGACTGTTTTAGTTTTAAGTTGGTTGTCCTTAATTACTTTTGTTAAAGCTATACTTCTATTTAGTGTTTTAGTTTGCTCATTGTTGTTTTATTCAACACTTAATTATGGCGTTATTTTTGACAAGAGCATGTTACAAAATATTGTTGAAACAAATTCAGGTGAAGCATTTTCATACTTGAACTTTCAGCTTGTGTTATTTATTTTTTTATTGGGGATTGTACCTACTTACTTATTTTCCAAGTTCACAATTATTGGGAGTTTTAGAGTTCGTTTAAAAAGTTTTACGAAGCTAAATCTATCAGCTTTGCTCTGTTGTGCCTTAATCGCTGTACCCTTTTATAAAGAGTACGCTTCTGTTGGCCGCAACAACCGACAGCTAACAAGTTATATCACCCCGTTTGCATTCTATACAGCAAGTTATAAATACCTGAGGGATAATTACTTTTATCCACCATTACCTTTCAAGGTACTCGATAACTTGCCCACTTTAAAAAATAAAACGAGCACCTCGCTAACTGTAATGGTTGTCGGGGAAACAGCTCGGGCGGCTAACTTTTCACTACAAGGCTATAGTAGAGCAACGAATACTTATACTCCCAAGTTAGGCGTAAAGTATTTTAGTGATGTTTCATCGTGTGGAACGGCAACGGCTATTTCAGTCCCCTGTATGTTTTCACGACTGAACCGCAAAGAATATGATTCTCGGCTTGCTAGTAGTCAAGAAAATGCTCTAGACATTATTCAGCGTAGTGGTGTTGAAGTAACATGGATTGATAATAACAGCAGCTGTAAAGGAGTGTGTGCTCGCATCAAATCAGACAACATTGAGCCGAATAAAGAACATCCGTTATGTGATGGTCATTACTGTTTTGATGAAATATTAGTTACGAAACTAGCAGACAAGATAGCGACTAGTAACGCTAAACATAAATTGGTTGTTCTACATATGATAGGTTCACATGGACCAACTTATTATCGTCGTTATCCTGAACACGAAAGTTTGTTTAAACCTGATTGCTCTCGAAGCGATATTCAGAACTGTAGTACAACTGAACTAACAAACACATATGATAATACTATCGCATACACAGATAAGGTGTTAAGCCAGTTGATAAAAGTATTACAAGCAAGTAACGAAACAAAGAAGTCACTCCTATATGTGTCAGATCACGGTGAGTCACTTGGTGAGAAAGGTTTATACCTTCACGGGTTTCCATATGCATTAGCACCAAGCGAGCAAACCCATATTCCAATGATTTTTTGGAGTAATAAACTCGCTAACTCTAAATTTAATCATTGTATTGAGTTACAACGCTCAAAAGTATTTTCACACGACAATATTTTTGACACTTTACTTGGCTTAACTCAAGTAAGCAGCAGTCAATACCAACCTGAATACGATATTTTTAACGCCTGTAAGGCCCTAAGTCTATAAAGAGAGTTTCCAATGCAATTTGATAGTGCAAATAAGCCGTCAGGTATTAATCGAGTAGTTTTAGCTTTTAAAAATTCACAGCGTGCATTTAAATGGCTTGCTAAAAATGAAGCTGCTTTTAAACAAGAGCTTTTTTTACTCGCTTTATCGCTAATTATTATTTCGATTTGGCAGATAGGTATTTACGAAAAGGTCATGCTACTAATCTCTGTTTTATTTGTGATATTCGCAGAGGTTGTTAATACAGCAATAGAAGCAACAATAGACAGAGTTGGCTTAGAGATTCATCCATTGTCAGGTCTCGCTAAAGATTTAGGCTCCGCAGCAGTATTAATTGCGCTATTGATAAGTTCATTCGTCTGGATTTCTGTATTTATAAGCTATATTGGTTATTTTTAAAATTTATCCAATCTCAATGATCGCTTATCGCTCATTTGCGACCGTCGCCTAAACTCGTTTTGGGGCAGAAACGGGTTACGCTTGAATGTCCGCTTCACGCCCTGAGGCACTCAACAAGCTTTTTCTACCACTAAAAGAGGAGAACCTTTCTCTTTTAGTGCTTTTAAATATTTTGATTCATCATAAGCTTTTCCTGTTTTCCAGCACCTAAATAAGATCCTTACCCATTTATAGGCCAACGCTCTTACTGCCGATTGGTGTGAATTACCTTTCGCTTTTTGCTGTGCGTAATAAATGCCCGCCCAATAAGATTGCCCTACGCTTTTGGAAGCCCACTCTATAAAGCTCTGACGGACAAATTTAGAACATTGCCAGCGCCAATGTACCCAGCTTTTTTGACCACTACGCTCTGTAACTGGCGATAAGCCTGCATAGTTTTGTATTTCTTGTGCGCTACTAAAACGAGATTTATCTTCCCCTAAAGTAGCTAAAAGCCTAGGAGCAAGGCAAGGGCCTGTGCCGGGAAGTGAAGTAAATATTGAGGCGTCATCCATACTGGTAAAAATTGAGTTTATTTGTGAGTCATACTCTCGAATATTGTTAATTAATACCAACATCTGTTTAGCCAATGCGATGACAAACGTTTGATAAGGTATAATTAAAGATTCGTCGGGTAATCCCCCCATTTTTAATGGAGGCTGGCAGTAGAATTTCCGTTGTTTAATTTTTCCAGCTTTTGTATTGGTGTTATACCACCTAACCCCATGTTAGGGCGTTCATTATTATAAGTCCATAGCCAATCAGTCGCTATGTCTTGTAACTCACTAATATCACTATAAATATAATGACTCAGCCAGTCGTAACGAACCGTTCGGTTGAAGCGCTCTATATAGGCATTTTGCTGCGGGTTACCGGGTTGAATAAACCGTAATTCGATATCATTATTTAACGCCCATTGCGCTAGTTGCTTGCTAATATATTCAGGGCCATTATCACATCTGATAGCTTTGGGTTTACCACGCCACTCTATAATTTGATTTAACGAGCGGATCACACGTTCAGCAGGCAGTGATAAATCAGCGTCAATAGTCAGCCCTTCACGATTAAAGTCATCAATGACATTAAACAATCGACACGCTCTGCCATCCGCTAATTGGTCATGCATAAAATCCATTGACCAACATTCATTGATGGTTTCTGGTACTGCCAATGGCTCAGGCTTATCTCTATTTAAGCGTTTCCTTGGCTTGATCCGCAAATTTAACTCAAGATCACGGTAAATGCGGTAAACTTGCTTGTGATTCCACTTGTGCTTTTTTACATTACGCAAATATAAAAAACATAATCCAAAACCCCAGCTTCGCTTTGACTCAGTCAAATCGAGTAACAGCTCTGCTATTTTTAGATTTTCATTTCTTAATATCGGTGTATAGCGATAACACGTTTCACTTATCATAAAAGTACGGCAAGCTAAGGCAATACTCATTTTATTTGTGCTAACGACTTCATGTGCCAATACTTTACGCTCAGAAGCCGTTACCACTTTTTTGCCATAGCCTCTTGAATGACCTCAGATTTGAGCCGCTCTTCAGCATACATTTTCTTTAAACGGCGGTTTTCATCTTCAAGCTCTTTCATGCGCGTCATTAAAGACGCATCCTGTAGTGGTACAGTGATTTTGGCCACCCATTAAGAAAGAATTCTTTCAATGCAATCAGTGCTGATACTTCGGTTACAGAGTCATCTTCGATTCAAGTACAAGAGCAACATGATCAAGTTGCATCATTGAATTCTATTCTTGATTTTGAAGAAGCAGCTAAAAATGAGCAAACAACCAGTGAATATGAACGTTGTAGCCCTACAATTTACACTAGATACACTAGTCTTAAATTGGAGCAGACTCGAACTATTGCAAGCTTTACTTATGATGGTGGTAATTGCCGTAGATACGGTTTTGCAATTTTAAGAAACTATGACGGACATGATTTCAAAGTGACTTTGGTTGATAGCAATGGAGATAGAGTTGCTGGCGGATATAGCGTAGCAGTTTCCACTTCTATCTTTAATGCAGGCACTTATTATTGGGAAGTTGAAAATAAAACAACAACTGGATCTACTTATGGTGGAATTACTTATGAAGTAAGATCTGGTGGCTAGTTAAACTTTCTATTAACGACTCAGCCCTATGAGTCGTTAATAGAAAACAATCTAAAATAAAAGCTTAAGTTTTATAAAATTATGTCGATAAAAGAAAACGACATATGAAAAAGGATTTTTATGAAAATCAGCACCAATCTACTACCTACTCTATTTGAAAGTAAAATATCTATTTTTACAAACAGTGATGATGAAAAAATAAAAAGCTTTTCTACTAAAACAAGCGAAAGTGGCTTAAAAATTAATATAAACACAACTCACCTTGATCCTAAAGTTAAAGAAAAAAAAGACAATAATGCTTTTGATTCATCATTAATTGAGGGAAGTGCATATGAAAAAGTATTTAAAAAAGAAGAGCTCAACTTTTCTAATATGAGTATAAAAGAACTTCATAGTATTGTTAAAAATGTGAATGAAATGGAACGAGAATACACACAAAAATACGATAGTGATGAACCAGTTAGATTAGGTAAGTCAGGAAACCCCATAATATCCAAAAAAAGAGAAGATATGAATAGTTTAGAGTCTAAACTTAGGATCCTTTCTTATGGTGGAGGGGATGTAGATCCTGATAAAAAAATTAATGTTATGGAGTATTTTTCTAATAGTTCAGAGAAATTAGATGGACTTGCTAAAGAATATCCTGAACGTCAGACTTATCAAGTAAGAGCCTCTTACATGAAAGAAATAATTAATACGTTTGATAAATTTATATCAGACGATACTTTTGATTTATATCAAGAAAAGGCTGCTTTATTGTTAACCGACAAAAAGAAAGTCGATGTTTTTATTTGAAAAAAGCCTAGAACATAGCAAAACAGCTAACAGCTTATTGAACACCATTTTGGTGGTTTATAACACACCGAAACGGCGTATATTACATACCCTGATAATTTCACCAATAATTACCTTTGTAAACAAGTAATTAAAACAGCTAGGAATTAAGCATGTTATTTTGCCCCAAAACGGCGTTTAATAATGTTATTGGACAAAATTAGATTTCTACTTAAAACACAGGAATAAATTTAACTTTTTCAGTGTCCGGTTATCGCTCAAAGCCGACCTATAGAATAATTGCTTTAACACGTTTTGGGGCAAAAGCTTGTTAGAACAAAAGGCAGACTGCGATAAATAGCATCGAATTATTGTCCTCCGACACTTATATCTATTTTGAACTTCAATTATAGATTGGCAATCACAGCAGTTTTCTGCCGTTGGCACTGTTACTAATCTTTTAAACTGAATTTCAATACCGCATGTTTCACAATACCCGTATTCGCCAGGTTCTTTTTGAAGCCTAAATTTAACTCGTTGCAATGCCTTCAGCTGCAGACCTTTTCTATAACGTGAAATGTATTGTTGCTTACGCTCTTCTTCTAGTGCCGCTCGATCTAAAATATCTGCAAGTACATTGCTTTCAACATTCTTATTTATTGGTTCATTCAGAGCATTCTTAAGCATAGAAATTTCATCATTAACTTGGTTTATTATATGCCCTAATTGGTCTGTTTTTAAAAATTCATGCATTCCTTATATCCTATACTAAACATCAAAAAGGTATTTAAACTGTAAGCGTCTAGCGAACCACACCTAGCATCGATGTTCTGATTATCTAAAAATACCTGCTCAATGATAAATTCGGAGCAGGTGATGAAAACTTACAGAACAAGCGCACAGTGGCAGCAGCTTTTGCTGAAACGCAGTACGTTTAGTGGTACTAATATTGAATTCTGCCAACACCATAATGTCGCTATTACGACTTATTATAAACAACGTGCTTTACTGGCAAAAGACCAGCCTAATTCCACCTTGCCAGTGCACACGCAGTGCCTTACATCATCACGTTTTGTCCAGGTAAAACAAACTACTGAAGTCTGCGCGCAAACTCGTCAAAATACGCTGCAGTTTGATACGCTAACCGGCCAACTCACGTTTCCTATCGATTTAGCGACGGCCGATATCGTTGCCATTATTAAAGGGCTAACGGTATGAGGATGTTCGTTGATGTACCCACCGTCTATTTATGTGCCGATGCCGTTGATTTTCGAAAATCAATTAATGGTCTGGCGGCGTTGGTGGAAGCAGAGCTTGAACTACCCGTGCTCAGTGGTGCGCTATTTGTGTTTTGTAATAAAGGCCGTGACAAACTCAAACTGCTTTACTGGGATAACACCGGTTTTGCACTGTGGTATAAGCGATTAGATAAGCATAAGTTCAAATGGCCCAAACTCATGTCACCCACCATGACCTTAAGCGAGCAGCAATTACACTGGTTATTATCGGGTTATGATGTGATTGGACACAGTAAAATTGATGTCGCAGGTAAGCAAATGCTTTAATATTTGCGATCGATTGATGATCATCAAAGTGAGTTCAGTTAGCACTGCAAAGCCTTTGATGATGCCTTAAAATAGGCGTCATGAAAAATGAACTCGCCCTTAAACAGCGCATTGCTGAACTTGAAAAACTGTTAGCGCAGAAGGATGCCCAGATTGCGGCATTGGAAGAGCGCTGGAGCTTGGCCCAACAAAAACAATTCGGCAAAAGTGCTGAAGGCTTTGCCGGGCAAGGCGAGTTATTCAATGAAGTGGAAGAAATTGTTGAGGAAGTTGAGGCAGAGCAACAATCCATTAGCTATACCCGTAAAAAGCCGGTGCGTAAGCCACTGCCAAAAGACTTACCTCGTGAGCAAGTTATTCACGACATCATCGACAAAACCTGTGATTGCTGTGGCGGTGAGCTACATAAAATGGGTGAAGATAAGTCAGAAAAGCTTGAGTTCATACCCGCTAAAATCAAAGTGATTGAGCATATTAGGCCTAAATACGCCTGCCGTCACTGTGATAAATCCTCAACTCAGACACAGATTAAACAAGCCTCAATGCCTGCCATGCCCATCAACAAAGGCATTGCAACCAGCAGTTTGCTCAGTCAGCTTATCACCAGTAAATACCAATACGGGTTACCGCTGTATCGCCAGGAAGCGATGTTTAAGCAATACGGTATTGAACTCAGTCGACAGACCATGAGCAGCTGGATAGACAAATCAGCCACACTCTTCGCGCCATTAGTTGAACGGCTTAAAGCCGAGCTGTTAAGGCAACCCACGCTGTTTGCCGATGAAACGCCATTAAAGGTGGTGAAATCGGACAAAGTAAACAGTTACATGTGGGTGTATTGCTCGGGTCGAGATTCACCAGACCCGAATAATCCTATCCCTAATATCGTACTTTACGACTTCCACAATAGTCGCGCGGCCGCCTGCGTGGTCAATTATCTTGATGGATATCAAGGGTACTTGCACGTGGATGGCTATCAAGCCTATGCCAGAACAGAGGCAACCTTAATCGGCTGCTGGGCGCATGCTCGTCGTAAATTTATCGACGCGAAAAAGCTACAAGGTAAAAACAAAACCGGCAAAGCGGATGTGGTATTGAGCCTTATCCAAAAACTGTACGGCGTTGAGTCACGCATCAAAGATAAAAGTGTGGATGACAAATATACGGCAAGACAAGAGGTTAGCCTGCCTATTCTTAGCAAGCTAAAAATATGGCTTGAGCAGGATCAGCCAAATTTAGTGGGGAACAGCAAACTGATAGAGGCAGCTAATTACCTGGCAAATCAATGGCACAAGCTCATACGCTATGTTGATGATGGCCGACTTAGCATCGATAATAATAGAGCAGAACGCGCGGTAAAACCGTTTGTGATAGGCCGAAAGAATTGGTTATTTAGCCAAACGGCTAACGGTGCCCATGCTAGTGCCACCCTTTACAGCATTGTGGAAACCGCCAAGATAAATGGTCTAATCCCATTTAATTACATCTGTGCTTGCCTTGATGAACTGTGCCAGCCTGAGCCCGATATCGACAGCTTGTTACCCTGGAATTTTAAAACATAGGTGTAGTTCGCTAGACGCTCACGTTATATCTTTGCATGTACGCAACATATTTTTGGTGTTAGGGGTTATATCTTTGCATGTACGCAACATATTTTTGGTGTTGAGAGCTTGTACCTTTGTATGTACATAACATATTCTTGGTGTTTTATTTATTTGTAGGGCTATATTCGTCGTATTTTATGGGAAGTTATTAAAAATAGGTCTACATTACATATTTTTGGTGTTATTGAGAGCACATACCAAAAATATGTAATATGCTTTTTAATATGGAATATCTAAATTATCTATAGTCAGTTTATTCGCAATATCTATTTCTTCTTTGCTGGATGCTTGTTCTGCGCGGTTATTACGCCTTTCAATCAAGGTTGTAGCTATTTTATTAGATAGCTTCTCATTACCAGTGTAATTGTATGCAGAAAGTAACAGTTTAAGTTCTGCAGTTGATAATTTTTTACCATTGCCTTCAGACTTTAATTGCTGCCTTTTAAGCTCTAGCTTTTTAATAGTTGTAATAGCATCGCGTTCATTAAATTCCTCAATATTGCCTTTTGTTATCCAACTCATAAGGAATTTGATAGCTATATACATTCTAATAACATTTACACTTCATAAGCTCAAGTGCTGAATAAATACACCAGCCCATATTAAAGTTGCGATGATAACGCTCACCATCACAGCCAAAGAGCCTAAGTCTTTCGCTAAACCTGACAGCGGATGAATTTCCGCGCCAATTCTATCGACTACTGCCTCAATAGCGGTATTGAAGATTTCTGCCAACAATACGAATAATAAAGCGCACCAAAGAAACACGTACTCAAAAAGTGAAAATGGAAAGAATAAACAGCCCACAACGAGAAGAACTGACAGCCAGAATTCTTGTTTAAACGCTGCTTCATTTGCTATCAGCCATTTAAACGCTCTGAGTGAATGCCCCGCTGCTAGGTATATTCGTTTTATTCCCGTCGGCTTTTGCTTAGTACCCATTGATTGGCTCCTGTTGGCTATTCTTAGCATTAGGTTTGGAATTAGGAAAGTGTAAGGTACGAAACACTACCGCGGCTATCAAACAAATGATTAACCATGACAACGTCATCGTTGTTAGTGTGTGACTTAAAAAATGGTCACCTATCGCCATCTTATAACTCCCCATAATCCAGCCAGTAGAAACAGCAAACGCTATCGCAATACATTGGTATTTCGGACGATAAAACAAAAAGAATAATGACATTAAGGCAAAACCACCGCTGGCATGACCCGCAGGAAAGCACTTGTACTTTTTAGTTGACTCAAACGATTCAGGCATTAATTCAAACGCCTTAACATAAGGGACATCGCCGCCATATAGTTCAAGCTGCGCAGGACAAGCACCATTGGTTGTTGCTTTTAAACCGCCGATGACTGACGGCACTAACATCAAAGAGAAAATAACCACTAATAATCGCTTTTGAAAGTGCTTAGAGTACTTGCGTCTACAAGCGATAACGTAAAAAGCAATGAGCGACAGTGCCAACAAAATAATGCTGTATTTAGGCAACAAGTAAAAAATAAAACGATAAGGCTCTTCATATTTATCAATTAACCACGTTTGGTTGGATGCATTGAATAACAAATTTTGAAGCCAAATATCGCTATTTGTTGTTTCAAATAAAAAAGCAATAAGCGTTAATGCATACATTGAATAAAGCAGGTGTTTACTCAAGTTCAAAACAATTCTCCATTTGCAAGGTGTTCCCTACTACCACTTCTATGGTCGAGTGGTGAATACCGTATTGAGCTGCGAGCAAATCTTTAATTGGCTTAAGATCTTGGAATTGTTCCATCGTTTTTAAGTTAACACTGGTTTCTAAATACACTTCGCTATCATCTAATTGCCACACATGAATGTGTCTTACTTTTTCAACATTCTCCATTGATTCGATATCCTTACAAATCTTATCGATATCGATATCAACGGGGACCGCTTGCATTAAAATACGAATACTTTGCTTAGCTAAAATAATACCGTGGTACACCACATAAACCGAGATAAGTATGGTTGCCAATAAATCGACAACATACCATTGATATAAAATGATCAAACTACCCGCAACAATGACAACGACAGAAGCAAAGGCATCAGATAAATTATGAATAAATGCCGCTCTGAGATTCAAGTTATTCTTCGCGCCTGCTTGATAAGTCAACCACGCGGTTATGGAATCAATCACTAAGGCTATTGTCGCAATCCAAACAACAATCCAACCATCAATAGGTTGAGGGTTAAAGTACTTCTCAACTGCGGCATAAATGAGATATATACCAAGAATAATAAGGGTAGTACTGTTGATTAATGCCCCGATAATTTCAGCCCGTTTAAAACCAAAAGTCATTTGGCTATTAGCGGGTTTTCTTGCAATTTTTCTCGCAACAATCGCAATAACGATAGCGCCTGCATCACTGAGGTTATGAAGCGCATCAGCAATCAAGGATAAACTACCTGATAAAACCCCGCCGATAACTTGGGCCACAGTAAGTAAAATATTGATAAATACTGCCATGCTTAATTTTCCGTCATGGTTATGTGCATGGCTGTGCGTATGGTTATTATTTGACATTTACTCTTCCTCTTGCATAACAAATAGTGGTGATGGCGCTTTTTCAGGCAATGACATATCTGTGCTGATATTTAACGCATGTAGTAAAGAAAAAGAAAAAGCATCGTGAGAACTTTCTTTTTTACTTTGTTTGACCGTACTTTCCATATCAACGTGTGATGAAGAGCCGAACCAAGCAATTAAAGGTACATGAGTCTGTTCTTCAGGCGCCAGCATGTAAGGCATACCATGTAAGTAGAGTCCGTTCTTACCTAACGATTCACCATGATCGCCAATATAAAACATGGCAGTTTCAAAGTTGGTATTGTTCTCTTCTAATAAATTAATGGTTTCATTGATAAAGTAATCGGTATAGAGAATGGCATTATCATACGCATTAACAATTTCGCTAGTTTCACAGGCGGAGAGTTCGCTTGTTTGACAGGCAGGAGTGAACTTCTCAAAGTCTTTGGGGTATCGTTTGTAATATGCCGGGCCGTGGTTGCCCATTTGATGAAGCACTATGAGTACACTACCTTCTTGATCATCAATATACCCCTGTAAACCGTCTAACATACCAATGTCACGACACTCTATATCGCACACTGAATTTAGCTCAGGTGATTTGAAATTTTGGTATTCGACACGATCTGCGACGCCTTTTGAACTAGAGTTATTGTCTCGCCAAAGGACACTTACCCCGGCTTTGGAAATAACATCTAATACGTTTTGTGTTCGCCGTGCTTTTTTATTATCAAATGACTCTCGGTTATCGAATGAAAACATACAAGGGACCGAAATCGCGGTTGATGTGCCACAAGCATAGAATTTATCAAAACTAATTAAATCATCTCTTTGAGCTAATAATGGTGTAGTTTCTCGTTTATAGCCATTTATAGAAAGATTACCCGCATGGACAGTTTCACCGACAATGACAATGTAGAGTTTTTTATGCGACTCTTTATCAATATCATTGGCAGAGTTTACTACCATTAAAAATTCGTTATTTTCTTGCTGTTCAAGCACGTCCTTGAGGAAAAATCCCGTAGAGTAAATGGGATAGATAGGATTTAAGTAAAATCTTAATGGCTTGTGTTCTCTAAAGAAATTAGTGAATTGAGCACTAAAAATATAAAGTGAAACAGTAATTACACCAAGTGCCATGATGGTATTACTTATTTGTAGCCAACAGTTTTTTGTCCATGACGATTTATCTATTTTGACCATAAAAAGGCAAGCTATAGGTACTATGGCTAACAACAAAACAGTTAAAAAATACTCAAATGACAGTAAGTCAGTTGCTTCATCGATATTCGTTTCAGCAATGTTTTGAATCATTACATTATCAATGATGGTGCCAAAGCTATCGGTATAATAACCAGCCATGGCAGATAAGAGTAAAAGACTGCTCAGTACTATTCGAACGGGAATGATAATACTGAAAAATGACACAATAATGGTTAATACACTCATTACCACAAGAGTCAGCGCGATAATAAAACCTTGATTATCTTGCCACGGGTATACCGAATTAACTTGTTCAAAAAATGTAGAATTGCCCGTCACTATAATAAATAGCACGGTGGCGATAATAAGGAGGTTTGGCGAATAATTGAAAAACGACAGCTTTTTCATCATTATTCCCTAAATTTAGGATGCAAAAATTCGAAGCTAATAAAAGCCTACTATTGAATCTCTGCATCGAGTGAAAATGACTGGCTAAGCCCTGCTTTTGACAAGAGCTTAGCTAGTAGCGATTTATAGTGCTATCAAATTAGTTACTTACTTTATTAATTTGTAAGTTAATGAGTAAGTCACTAAGTTATCTAGCGCGTTAGTCTCTAAGATCTTTGATTTTGGCTTTTGAGAACCAAGCATATAAAACCGGTAACACAAACAAGGTGAGTAACGTTGCAGTAACCAAACCGCCAACAATAACACTCGCCAGTGGTCGTTGAATTTCAGCGCCAACTCCATTGGACATCAGCATTGGAATTAAACCTAACGCAGAAGTAATGGCGGTCATTAATACTGGACGTAAACGAGATACTGCCCCATCAAAAACAGCTTTTGAGGTGTCTATACCATCTTTTACCAGCTGGTTAATGCTTTCTACCATGACTACACCATTAAGCACGGCGACACCAAACAAAGTGATAAAGCCGACTGAACTTGGCACTGACAAGTATTGACCTGAAATATACAGTGAGAAAATACCACCTATAACGGCCAAGGGTACATTCACTAAAATAAGCATCGCTTGACCAACAGAGCCAAAGGCGAAATAAAGTAGCAAGGCAATTAGTGCCAATGATAGAGGCACTACCACTGATAGTCGCTGCTGCGCACGTTGTTGGTTTTCAAATTGACCACCAATCACTACAGAATAACCTGCAGGTAAATCTACTTTGCTATCAATAACTGCACGAATGTCGCTAACAACACTTCCCATGTCTCGACCTTGAACATTGGCTTGAATTACCACGCGTCGCTGTACATCATCACGTCGCACTTGTGGTGGGCCAGATTCAAAACTGACGGTAGCAATATCGCCTAAACGTACCCAAGCACCCGTAGGTGATTGTATTCTCAGATCTGCAATAGCTTCTTGGTTATCACGGTATTTTTCTTCAATGCGAACATAAATATCATAACGTTCATTACCATTGATTATTTGGCCAGCGCTAACGCCACCGATACCGTTTTTAACCACTTCCATGACATCGCCAACTGACAAACCAAAACGTGACAATTGCTGTCTTTTCGGTTTAATCACTAACTGTGCTTCACCAGCGATTTGCTCTAAGGCTACATCTCTTGCGCCATCAATTTGTTTGATTGCCGCTTCAATTTCTTGACCTTTGCTCGCCAACATATCTAATTCTGGTCCAAACAATTTAATGGCAAGTTGCGCTTTAACTCCTGACAGTAATTCATCTACACGAGTCGCTATGGGCTGTGAAAAGTTAAGTAATAACCCTGGGAATTGCTCAAGTTTCTCTTCCATTAAACCTTGTAATTCAACGCGATTTTTGGCACTTGTCCATTCTGAAACAGGTTTTAAGCCAATGTAAATTTCGATGTTATTAACTGGTTCAGGATCACCGCCGATTTCAGCACGTCCAATTCGACTTAGGGTATATTCAACTTCGGGGAACTCCATTAACTTTTCTTCAAGAATTGGAGCAACCGACAAGGCTGTTTCTAAACTTGCTGATGGCGCTAATGTTGCTCTTAGGTTAATGGTACCCTCTTCTAATTCTGGTACAAATTCAGTCCCTATTTGAGGTATTAAAGATGCTGCACCCACAAGTAACAATAATGAAGCAATAATAACTACTTTCGTGTGTTTCATCGCGGCTTTGAGGCCTTTTCGATAAAGCTTATCTAATGGTTTTAAGACAAAACTTTCTCTTTCTTTAACGCCTTTATTAAACATAAAGGTTGCTAAGGCTGGAACCACAAACAGTGCCACTAAAATAGCCGAAATAACCGCTAAAATAATACTGATAGCCATCGGCTGGAACAATTTAGCTTCCACTCCTTCAAAGCTAAATAACGGTGTAAATACCACTAAAATAATAGAGGCAGCAAAAAATACCGGGCGTGCAACTTCTTTTCCTGCTTCTTTTAATCGTAGAGGAATGCCTTCTTTATCATGTTCTACATCGTGGGGATCAGCATCTGTGCCTAACGTTCTCGCTTGCGCATTTTTGTAATGTGTTGAATCAGGTCTATTAAGGTGTTTGAACATGTTTTCAACCATCACAACAGAGCCATCAACCAACATACCAATAGCAACAGCGATACCACCTAACGACATTAAGTTTGCCGATAAACCTATCCAAGACATCACCATTAAGGCGATAGCGATTGAAATAGGAATTGAAATTAACACTAAAAAGGTTGCGCGTAAGTTCATTAAAAACAGAGCAAGTACGATAGCGATAAATATAAATGCCAGCGCTAATGCTTGCACTACAGTATCAACTGCTTTAGTAATTAAATCTGCCTGATCGTAGAAAGGTTCAAAACGTACGCCTTCAGGTAGTGCTTGGTTGATCATTGGAATACGTGCACTTATACCGTCGATTGTCGCTTTAGTATTTGCGCCCATACGTTTCAATACGATACCTGAAACCACTTCACCTAAGTTTTCAATGTTACCCTGTGCATCTCTGCGCGTCATAGTAACTGCGCCTTGGCGTATTTCACTACCCAGCGAAACCTTGGCTACATCTTCGATAGTCACCACAGTACCATCAACCGTTTTAACCGGTACTTGTCTAATATCAGCTAAACCTGCTTCGCCACTATTAAACCAACCTGTGCCACGAATAACTAATTGCTCTTGTCCACGGTTCATGTACCAACCGCCAACATTGGCATTGTTGTTATCGAGTGCAGTAACAATATCGTCTTGCGTTAACTCATATGATAATAATTTACTTGGCTCAATGTTGACTTGATACTGTCTGACGTTGCCGCCAAAAGATAAGACGTCGGTAACACCATCTACCGGCATAACCAATAACTTTACTATCCAATCGTTCAAGCTCCTTAAGGTCATAGAATCATAACCAGAATCTTTATCTGCAATTAACAAATACTGAAAAACTTGACCCAAACCTGAGGTGTTAGGTCCCATTGCTGGTGTGCCCACGCCTTGCGGAATTAACTCTTTTGCCGCTTGTAAACGCTCAAATACTAACTGGCGAGCAAAGTAGATGTCTGTGCCTTCTTTAAAGACAACAGTAACACCCGATAAACCCGTTTTTGAAATAGAGCGTACTTGCTCTACATCAGGCAACGCATACATTACTGCTTCAATGGGATAGGTTATTAACTGCTCTACTTCTTCAGCGGCTAAGCCCGGTGCTTCAGTATTAACCGCTACCTGAACATTGGTTACATCAGGAAAAGCATCTAAATTTAGTTTTGGGATCACCATAACAGAGCCTGCCATAGTAGCAATTAGGGCGATAATTACTAAGAGTCGATTATTGATCGACCAATCAATCATTTTATTAAACATAATCTTATTCCCCTAGTGGCCGTGCGGATCAAATCCGCCTTTTGCTATTTCTGACGCAACAAAAAAGGCACCTTTTGTTACCAAACGGGTATTAGGCTCAATACCGATAATTTGACGGTAATTGCCTAATGGCTGACCTAATTCAACTTCAACGGCTTTAAATTCACCAGAATGGTCTTCAACAAATACCGTCCAATCACCATCGGCACCACGCATTAATGCTGTTTCTGGTACTGCCATTACAGGGCTTTGCGTATCAAACTGAAAATTTACATTAACAAACATGCCTGAATGCAAACTGTCATCAGTATTTTCAACCGACAGTCTAACGATTCGGGTACGCGTACTTGGATCAATGGTATGTGCTTCTTGAATGACCTTGGCAACATGCACTTGCCCGGCAAACTCAACTTTTGCAATGGTGCCAATAGGAAGACTTAATTTTTTATTTGGCGAAACACGCGCTTCAACCCATAAGTCTTTTTCATCAGCCAATACCATGATTTTTTCACCGGCAGGCACACGTTGTCCTTGAGAGAAATCATCACTTAAAACCACACCAGAGCGCTGAGCGACTAAGGTATATTCACCAAGATTTGATGAGTTGTTTTTTACAATATCTTTAATGGCTGCTTTGGTTAAACCAAAGGCAGTTAATCGACCATAAGCTGAAATGTAATCTGTTTCACTGGCTAATAGGCGGCTTTCACTGACGGTGCCAAGGCCCAATTTTTTAGTTCGTTGCCACTCACTGTAAGCAACACGATATTGTGCTTGTGCTTCGGCCATTGATTCACTAAATAAGGTAACTAAAGACTGACCCTTAGTCACATGTTCACCTAAAATAGCATGACGACTGATCACTACCGATTCAGTACGTGAAGAGACAATGTAACTGGTATAACCGTTCCCTTTTATTTCTCCTGGTGCATAGATACTTTTAGCAAAAATTGCCGGCTTTAAGTTAGTCACTTTGATATTGGCGAGTGCCATTTTTTCTGGACTAAAACTTATGCCTTCTTCATGTTCTTCTTCAGCTGTTTCTTTACTCGCTGTTTCACTACCATGGTCATGACCGTCATCAGATTTCTCCTCCGCAGCATGGTCGTCTTTGCTTTCATCACTACCATGTTCATGACCACTTTCGTCATGCACTTCTTCACTTTCAGAGTCATGATCATGGTCAGTTTTTAATACGATGGATTGCTCTACTGCTGGCGTTTTTTCTAGAGCGGCATCGTTATATGATAATGCCGTAGTTGACACGACAGCTAAGCCAGTAAATAAACTACTTAGGGTAATGAGTTTTATTTTTTTCACTATTTTATGAGATGTTTTATCAGTTATTTTATTTTTCATTTTTAATTCCAAATTCTGTAACAATTCACGCTCATCAAGCCGCGTAAAGTGATATAATAGGTTTAGTTTAATAGCTTAGTTGCCGCATTTAATTGGCCTACATCGAGTAGCCATTGCACTTCGCTTATTTTGAACTGGGCTTGTAATTCAATGCCCGCGTATAAACCTTCCGCTCTTTGTTGTAATGCCAATAAATAATCCGAGGTATTTAAATCACCTACTTGCCATTGTTTTTGCAATAACTGCGCGCTGTGTTCGCCGCGTCCTTGCATTAACTGTTGCCAACGGCCAAGGTATTTTTTATTAGAGATTAGTGAGGCAGTACTTGCCTGTATCAAATACTTTTGCTTACGCATTACTGAACGAAAATTTGCTTCTGCGGCGATAGCTTGTTGGTTTTGTGCTTTGGCATTAGCTTGGTAATCATTACGAATATTTAACGGCATAGAAAAAGTAACTCCGACAACATTATCGACATCATTTTTTCCGGCACTAATTCCAATGGTAGGATCGGCTTTGGTTTCAAGCATGGCATATTGAGCTTTACTTTTTTGCATTTGCCACAGTGCTTGAGAGGCTAATACTTGCGGGTGCTGCGTTAACCACTGCTCAGCTACTTGAAAGTTTGTAACGCCTAAGCCCTGCTCTGGATATGCTTGTGTATCAGGACGCCAATCAGGCAACAACTCATTAACCTTGGCTTGAGCTTGTGTTAACTGTGCTTGTATTTGGGCCGTTTTATTAAGCATTTGCGACAAATTCAAGAAAGTTAACTCAGCATCAACCTGACCAAGATCGCCAGCTTTCTGCCTTTTAGTTACAATTTTAAGCAAGGTTTCTAACTGTTGCTCTTGTTCAAAAGCAAGTGACGACTTATCCATGGCAAGTTGCCAATTAATAAGTGCTTTTAAGGCTTGTGCTTTTTTCTGCTCTATCGCATAAGTGAATTGTTTACTGGCCGCCGTTAATATTTTATCGCCGATAGCAGCATTAACAGCCTGCTTATCCCACAAGTCAATCGTTTGGCTAATACCAATATTGTAATTATTTCCGTCACCTTCACGCTCGTAACCTGTCGATAGTTCTGGGTTGTAAAGTGGTAACTTACTGCCCTGTGCTTTGGAAAATTCAGCATTCATGAGTTCACGTGCTGAGACAATATCAGGGTGTTTATTGATTTGCCGATCGAGCCAGTCACTCGATAGCGTTGGCTTAGCAAAAGCGAAGCTACTAACAGATAAACTTGCTGAAAAGCCGATAAATAATGCGATTCCAGCAGATTTTGCTGAGAAAAATTTCATAATAATCTCTTAATTTAATAATAAAATGCCGCAACTAAACCAACTAGGCTACATTAAGCGCTAGTTAAGAATAAATTTGTTACGAATATAGCTTTAAAACTAAATTAAACGATTGGGGGGCGTATAGGTTCTTCAGTGAATATTTTATCTACATGATCAGCATAAAAATATTGATTTGTAATAATAAGTTTAGGGGTCTGTAGTGTAGATTTATTACTGGCAACCCACTGTGTGTGAGTGCCTTGACAGTGACCACAATGATGGCAATCTTTAATATTATGTTCAGTGTCAGATGATTCATCGAAAAGTTCAATATCATCACTATCATGGGAATGTTCTGTTTGAATATGTAGAGAGTCAATCTGATGACTTTCATTTGAATTAGCCACAGAAGCAAACGACTGCAATGCAATCGATAGTACTACTAACAAACTAATCCAAGTATTTTTCATTTTTACTCTAACATCAAAATTTTAAAAAACATTGTAGTCAAGAAACCCACTCAAGTCAATCAAATTAAGTAGTTTATACAGGACAATCCACGGCAAGATCATTATAAATTGAACTTCTAGAACAAGTAGCGATCAGATCAAGGCATTATAATCACCTTGGTCACTTAATATGAGCGCTACTTTTCTGAAACACTTTGATTCAATTACCGATCCTCGCATTGAACGCTGTAAAAAGCATGAACTTATCGATATTCTCCTCTTAGCCATTAGTGCTGTACTCTCCGGCGCAGAAGGATGGGAGGATATTGAAGATTTTGGGCATCTAAAACTTGATTGGTTAAAAAAATATGGCGCTTTCAAAGAGGGTATCCCAAGACACGACACCATTGCCCGTGTCATTTGTCGGTTAAAATCAGATGAAATAGAGCATTCATTTCAATCTTGGATATCATCACTTATTGAAACCACTGGTGCTGATATCATTGCCATTGATGGAAAAACAGCACGTCGTTCATTTACAACCAAAGATAGAAAAAGTGCCTTACATACCGTCAGCGCATGGAGCTGCCAACACCAATTAGGGGTTTTGCGCCCATCCCCTCGAAATTAACCTTAGTCTAAATTTTTAAGCTTTTTTCTAACTCTAATTACCGTACTTCGACTAACTCCAACTGCTTCAGCCGTTTTATTAATACTAAATCCAGCTTCAGTAAACGAGGCAATCCTATCATGAGCCTCTAAATCAGGCTGACGACCGTGATAAAGTCCCTTTTGCTGTGCTTTTACAATACCTTCTTTTTGCTTACGTTCACGTTCTCGATATTCTTTATATGCACTGGCCGCTAATATTTCTAACAGCATATTATTAATAGCACTAAGTATTGATCTCATAAAATCATCACTTGGAAAACTGCCAAATGTTAAATGACTGGTTGGTAGATCTAAACTAACAACACTAATTCCTTTTTCATTTATTGAGGCTACAAGAGTTTTCCAATCATCAGGGCTTAGCCTTGTTAAACGATCGATTGATTCAACTAACAAAACATCACCGGACTCTGATTCATCCAATAAACGAATTAGCTCTGGTCTATCTAAAGAATTACCAGATTTATTTTCTATATAAAAAGAAGCAATTCGTTTGCTGAAGCCAGAAACGAATTTTTTTAATGAGCTTTTTGCTCTATTTGCATCTTGCTCAGAAGTTGATGCTCGTAAATATGCTCTTATGAACATTTTTGCCTAATTAGGTCTATTTAGATGGTGTCATATCATATAGGTTTATTTAAGTGGTGTCATTACGTAATTGCCTGTGATATATTAACAGTATCTTTAGGGTGTACTCATGTAGAACTGCATGTAATAACACTAATTTGGACTTTGATAATGAAAAAGGATAAACCATACATTGTTGTGGTTTAATATTGTTGTAACAACGGTAACTTTACTTATTTAATAGAAGAAAAAACAAAATCAATTAGCGATGTTTAAACTGGTATTCATTGATGGTCACTTTAATTAGATATAAAGTAAGTAAACAAAAAGTCAGTAAGGTAATTGATAACGTGTCTAAACGAACCATAAGTATGTTGGCTAAAGAACTGAGTGTAAATGTCGAAACAATTCGCTTTTATGAACGCAAAGGCTTAATTAAACAACCACCAAAGCCTATGCAGGGCTATAGACATTACCCGAAAGAAACGGTAAATAGAATACATTTTATCAAGCGTTCTCAAGAATTAGGTTTTACGCTAAATGAGATTGAAGGGTTACTTGCGTTAAACGATAGCCCATGTAGTAAAGTACAAGAATTAGCTAATAAAAAACTGATCGCAGTACAAAAAAAGATGGCTGACTTGTTGTTGTTAGAACACGCTTTGGAAGAACATTTAGGACAATGCCAAAATAATGATGACGATAGCCACTGCCCAATAATTGATTCGTTGCAACCGAAGTAAATGATTCACTTAACTACCATTTCCCACTAAAACAGCATATCCAATTTTACTTCTGCGCCTTAATTCAAGTTAGCTTATTCCCCGTATCTGTCGTAGCAGATTATCAAAGATAAATTTTTTATAAATCACCCTTGACTCCGTACTTAGGTACATGCAATACACTTGCATTATCACTTAATGAGGTATCTATATGAATCAAAAAGAATCAAACCTTCCAATGATAGGAGGCATCATAGCAGCATTAGGCGCAGGCGTATGCTGTGTAGGTCCTTTGCTCCTGTTATTACTTGGGGTAAGTGGCTCATGGATTGGTAATTTAACTGCATTTGAACCCTATAGGCCATTATTTATCGCATTTGTAGTGTTGTTGTTTGGTTACTCAGGTTGGAAAATTTACCGTCCTGTAGAAGAGTGTGAGCCGGGAACGGCCTGTGCAATTCCTAAGAAACAGCAACAACGAAAAGTCATTTTCTGGCTGAGCGCTATAGTTGCGACAATTTTAGTGACCAGTAATTATTGGATACTTTTGTTTGCTTAATATACAGATCAAGAAATTTATAACATTTTAAAATTTGGAGCTAATTATGAAAAAATTATTATTAACCGCACTGCTTTCACTTTCTAGTTTTGGTGCTTTTGCTGAAGTAAAAACAGTTACACTGGAAGTGCCAACGATGAACTGTGCGACATGTCCAATCACAGTTAAAAAGTCATTAGAAAATGTTGATGGCGTTGAAAATGCGAAAGTTACCTACAAGCCTAAGCTAGCTGTTGTTTCTTTTGATGACACTAAAACCAACATCAATGCATTAATTGCAGCGACTACCAACGCTGGCTACCCTTCAAATTTAAAAAGTGAAAATAAGTAATGTTTAGCCCCTTAGAACTAGTTACGCGTATCGGAGATAAAGCAGGCTCTATAGGTGCACTTGTTTCGGCAATGGGATGCGCCATGTGTTTTCCCGCGATAGCTAGTCTTGGTGCGGCAATTGGGATGGGATTTCTTAGTCAGTGGGAAGGGGTATTTATCAATACGTTGTTACCACTGTTTGCAGTATTAGCGCTGGCAATGAATATCTTAGGCTGGTTTAGCCATCGTCAATGGCACCGTAGTTTTATCGGTTCAATTGGCCCCATTTTGGTTTTACTCTCTTTATACCCTTGGTTCCAGTACGGGTGGAGTTCATACGTTACTTATACGGGGCTAGGACTAATGGTTGCTGTATCAATTTGGGACATGGTTTCTCCTGCGAATAAACGCTGTGATGATGAAACTTGTACCGCTTAACTTTTTAAGAGGAATAAAATATGTCAACGAATAGTTGTTGCTCGTCAAATGACATCCAGCCAGAACAATTACATGTAGCCATTATTGGTAGTGGTTCAGGGGCCTTTGCCAGTGCGATTAAAGCAGCAGAAGGCGGAGCAAGAGTTACTATCATTGAAGGAGCCGATGTAATCGGAGGTTGCTGTGTAAATGTCGGCTGTGTTCCTTCAAAAATATTGATCCGTGCTGCGCAATTAGCGCATCAGCAACGTACTAACCCGTTTGATGGTTTAGAAAATATTCAGCCACAACTTAGCCGCTCCTTATTAGCACATCAGCAAAACGCTCGCGTCGAAGAACTACGCGATGCTAAATATCAACGTATTTTAGAGAGTAATCCCGCGCTATCTTTACTTAAAGGTTATGCACGTTTTAAAAATCAAAATACCTTGCTAGTTCACAAGTCTGATGGTAGTGAAGAAGAGCTGGTTGCAGATCGCATTTTAATTGCAACAGGCTCTACACCAAGCATTCCGCCAATTAAGGGTTTAGTTGATACACCTTATTGGACATCAACAGAAGCCTTATTTGCAGAAGAGTTACCGAGTAGTCTAGTTGTCATCGGCTCCTCCGTTGTTGCTCTGGAAATTGCGCAAGCTTATGCCCGTTTAGGTAGCCGTGTGACAATTCTAGCCAGACATACCCTTTTATATGCTGAAGATCCGTTATTAGGTGAAAAACTGGCAGAGTGCTTTGAAAAAGAAGGTATTAGGGTACTTAATAATACGCAAGCAAGTCATGTTTCTTATGATAGCAATGGTTTTTCATTGGAAACTAACGAAGGAACATTAATCGCTGAAAAATTGCTTATCTCTACGGGTCGCCATGCAAATACTGGAAAGCTTGGTTTAGAAAATGTTGGTGTTGAAACAGATAAAAGTGGTGCCATTGTTGTTAATAGTATGATGGAAACATCAACAGCTAACATTTATGCCGCTGGAGATTGCTCCAATATGCCACAATTTGTTTATGTTGCTGCTGCTGCCGGAAGTAGGGCTGGAATTAATATGACAGGTGGAAATGCGCAACTCGACTTATCTACCATGCCTGCTGTTATATTCACCGACCCACAAGTTGCTACGGTAGGTCTAACCGAAGTACAAGCTTCAGCGGTAGGAATAAATACGATAAGTCGTGTACTTGATATGGAAAACGTACCAAGAGCTTTAGCAAATTTTGAAACGGATGGTTTTATCAAGTTGGTAGCTGAAGAATCCACGGGAAAACTGATAGGCGCACAAATTTTAGCCCATGAAGGCGGAGAACTGATTCAAAGTGCGGCTCTTGCTATTCATAATAAAATGACAGTCGAAGAATTGGCAGGTCAACTATTTCCGTATTTGACGATGGTTGAAGGATTGAAGTTATGCGCTCAAACCTTTAGCAAAGACGTTAAAGAGCTATCTTGCTGCGCAGGGTAATCATTTAACGGTAATGTACTTACAGAAATGTTAATGGAGTGCCAATTGATTGAATGTAATCAAGATATCTTAAGGCATTCCATTAACAACACAAATTGGAAGCATGCTAAATCATGATTAAATCTAAGGTTGAAAACATTCCTGTTGGTGAAGTCAGTTTTTTGACAGAGATACCTGACATCAATAAGTTCATTAGTAGTGATGATGATGCGTTGGATTTTCCTTTGAGTATTTCTCAACTGGCACTAGCTGCACAAACATCTGTCCATACGGTAAGAAATTATGTTCTTGAGAACTTAGTACACTGCGAAGAAAAAACTAAGTCAGGCCATTCACTTTACGGCTTATGTGCATTAAAGAGATTAAAGTTCATTCGAGCAGCAAGGGCGGCAGGTCTTCTTGTAGTTGATATCAAGCCATTACTAATGGCAATAGATGCAGGAGAAAGAAAAGTTCCTGAAGACATCCAAAAGCTGCTACTTACTAAAATCGAGCATAGAAAAGTATTTTTAAATCTAGTAACAAACCAAATTGAAGAGTTTTGCAATTAGAACAATTATAGAACAGTTCATGGCTCGACTAAAAACTTGTTAGCTTATCTGTTTTCTATCAATGTTAGCTTGTATATATCAAGCATATAGAATATCAACACCTCCAATTTTTAATGGCACTTTGATGCGCAGTACCTTTTGAATTAGAAATACAAACAGATGGCATTCTTTAACTTATTGATTCTACATCACTAAGTAAACCAGCTAAGTCGATTTCTTTGCGGTCTTTATTAAAGGCATATTCCCCATTTAGATTAATGTGTTGCCAAGCAACAGGTGAAAGCCGAGAAATAACATCAACCACATCTTGCCTACCGTTCCTCTCTTGGATTTGTAAAAATGCCGATAGTAACGCGGAATTATAATAAATAATGCAATTTGAAATGAGTCGAGCACAATCGTTCCATTGTGATACTTGGTAATCATTCCCCCCACGAAATTTATTGCCATTAACTGAAGTAATAGCACGTTTTAACTGATGGTATGCTTCACCTCTGTTCAAGGCTTGCTGGACGTAATGACGCAACGTTGAATTATCAACATACTCCAAAACATAAATAGATTTAATTAAACGGTCGTACTCATGCAATGCTGACAATCTTCGGCTCTTGCCGTTACTCAACTTTCTAATGATTGTGCTTTGAGTGGTGGTTTTACGACTCAATGAACAAACAATATGCTGAATATTGTCCCATTCTTCAGCAATTAGCTTATGATTAATATCTTTCTTTAATTGAATACGGCCTCCGTTCTCTTCAGTCACTTCAAATAGCTCAAAAAACACCTTTTTCATTTTCGCGTATCGAGGGGCGAATGTGTAACCAAAGAAATCTAATATAGCGAAGTTAACATTATTGGTACCATGCGTATCGGTCGATAAGGTATTAGGCTGTATATCTGAAGAGTTGTTATAGAGTAAGTCAAAAGCAAAGTGACCTTCATATTCGTTAGCGCCAATGACTTGCGTACTCACCGGAACATGATTAGAAACCAATGTTAATGCTGAAACACCTTTACCTTTGGAGAAGTACTTAGACGAATACCGAGCCTTAAACGTATTTATGCGACACTCAAATTTTTGACCATCAATGCTTGAAAACAACTGATTATCGTCCACATGGTAATAGGCAAATATTGGCAACGTGGCTATAGCATTAGAAACCTGATCATTAGACGTTTTGAGTGTTTCATATCTGACATAACTATCATCTACACTGCGTAATTTACCCATTGAACGGTCAGAGATATTCGCCATTTTATATAGGCCGTAATTGGTGCCGTTTGCCAATATACAGGCGATCAGATCTTCTTTATTTACTGGTGATTTTTCTTTAGTTGCTGATATGTGTGTAAATGAATTTAAGTAACCTGTCTTTTGATCAACAAACAACATGAGTTCAACGATACCCATGTGTTGAATTTGATTGTAGAGCGGGTTTTCAATTGTTTGTTGCCAACGGCTGTTAGGAATTGACCACTTGAGTTCGGCTTTGCCAGGAATAAACTCAACATACTTATTATCACCACTAAAGATATGCTCGCTTGCTTCCTTCAGCTTAACTTCTAATTGTTGGCTCTTATCTGCGAGTGTTTGGTTAATCGGTGTTGCCAGCTTATCAAGGCCAGTGTTTTCAATGATTGTCTCTTTTTGCTGCCATTCTTTAGGTTGTATAAGATCTGACGTTAAACTACGGTTATTAACGCTTTCTTTCACCGTTAAGCTATTACTGTGAAATAATTGTTCGGCTTTACGATAAAGGAAATACTCAAATCGATTAGCAATTAATTTGGTATTTTCTCCCTCTAAATACTCTCGGTCATGTTTAGGTACCACATCGATGTTAATGGTTTGGATAGCCTTTAATTCACTAAGTTCAGAATGTGCCATAACATACTGCTCATGGAGTTCATCCTTTAAATGAATGAACTCAATATCGATAGACATAAATAATGAGCGGATAAGTTTTTTAATTTTA
Source organism: Pseudoalteromonas nigrifaciens (assembly GCF_002221505.1). Lineage (NCBI taxonomy): Bacteria > Pseudomonadati > Pseudomonadota > Gammaproteobacteria > Alteromonadales > Pseudoalteromonadaceae > Pseudoalteromonas > Pseudoalteromonas nigrifaciens. The sequence goes on from NZ_CP011036.1 coordinate 2,037,714, forward strand.
CTGGATTGTTTATCAATAAATTGCCATTCGTACTGACGGCCATCAAAGTCGTTATTATCTAAGTGATCACTTAACAGTTTAATACTGTCAGCAGGGATCAATTCAAAGGCTTTTTTACGTACATCACCAAAGCTTAAATCATCGTCCATATCGGTATCGATGAAGTACTTTAATAAACTACCAGCGGATTTTAATTTGGTTCTTACAATGGTTACATCTTCAACAATACGCTGCTTTGCATAGCCTTTAGCTGATTCGGTTAACTTCCTTACCAAGTAAATAAATGCAGCAACAAGATTGTCGTTAGTCTCTCGGTACCTGAAGAACAAGTAACAAACGAGATATAAAATAGTTTGGCTATCTGCGTGTTTTCTAAGCTTATAAACGGACTTGTGCTTTACCAGTGAAGCATAGTATTCAAGATTTTTAGGTGATAGCTCCAGTTCAGCAATCAGTGACTTAATTTCTGGATAAAGCGAGCGTATAATTTTATGCGTCTTCAGCTCTTGGGTGATTTGGCTCGTTGAAAAGTCCTTAGCCATTTTCTTTAACTTGGCTAAGTCAGTAAAGGTATTATTTGACTCAAGTAATTTAAGTAATGTTTTTCTGGTACCTGAAGACAAACTATCAAGCAGCACCATTTCAATTCGGTTACGCTCATTTGATAATACCGTAGAAATAGTGTCTTGCAGCGTTGTATAACCAGCTAGCGCTATTCTGTTTTGACCAAAATAAGCAATACATTCATCAAAAACATACCTTGGTTCAAGGTTGATTTTTACAACATCGTTAAGCCTTTTTAATAGCGGCTCTTTATCTAACTTGCTTTGGTATGCTGTAAACCCTGTATATTTTAATAACTTATTAATCAGCTTAGTTTTTGTTGTTGGTGATAAATCCTCAAGAGACATATCTTTATCGCTGAAATACTTGGATCTTACATAATCTAAATCATTACTGACTTGAGTAAATGAGAAATTAAATACTATTGGCCGTGACCTAAAGTAACCAAGCAGTAAGATAAAATACACTCTGGTTTCAATACGTCTTAATTCGTTGACGAGCCTTTGAGTTTCACTATCTAACGAAAAATAATCATCACGATCTTTACGGTTAAAATTGGGTAAGGCATAGAGTTCGTTGATTTCTGATTCGCTGAGAATTTGTATACGCTTGGTGTTTGATGAAGAAATAGTGGTAAGCCTTTCTTGTTATTTTTAATCAGCATACCTTAATCAATGAGGTTAATGTTTACCAGTCAACTGCTTAACATTACCATAAAGCCGATTTAAGCGACTAAAGTGGTAAACTTTTCATAAGATAGTTTACCACTGTGTATTATTACTTAAGAATACTAATGCCGATTTCGAGGGGATGGGCTAAATAATACAAACTGTGTTATTCAAGGGGTGAAGTCCAATGGTACGAAAAGTTACTCTAAGCGTGAAAATTCAAGCTAAGGTTAATTTCGAGGGGATGGGCGCAAAACCCCTACATGACTATGCAAGCGATTAGATTAGCACTATTCAAAAAAGCAGCTAGTTATAAAATTAAATGTATGCTTTGTAGAATTAGAGAGAAATACGAACTTTATGGTTAACAGCAGCTCAAAGCTAAGCCACAGAGTATTTAGGTTAACTCATTTTGGGGCAAAGGTGAGTTATATTGATAAATCGTCGATGGACATAAATGAGTTAGAGCCGAAGGACGGCTCTGTGCCATGAGCGGACATTGGTAATGCCTCTCAATGAGGCCAAAATTAGTTAAAAATAAGTAACAAAGAAGCAAAATACTACTTAGATGGCTTGTTATGAAACTAAGCACGTATGTTTATAGTTTTTTAACTCAACTACAGATTTATTGTACTCAAAGTATGATTCTGCCAAATTTTCCATATCGCTTTTTTTCTGAACGTCCGAAAACTTCGAGATGAAAACTAACAAATTATAATAGTGGCTATTGTCTAGTTTTGTAAGCAATCGAATTAATTCAGGATCTAAATGTGATATGAAAGAAAAAGCCCTTTGTATGTTTTTACGAGAAAGTTGCTTCTGCCCCTCGAGGAAATCGGCCCAAGTTGCTGGAGTATATAAAAATGTGCCTGTTGCACGGGGAATATTATCATTGAGTTTGTTTTGTTTAAGAAATTTTTTTAATGACTCTATGTCGCTTAAGTTTAACGTTTCAGACTTATCAGTATCTCTAAGGCACTCATTTATCAACTCATTACTTTTAATCACTTCATTTACTAATGGAAGAATTACAGAATTAATATGCACTTCATCTTTATATTCTTTATATCTGACAACAATGAGGTAAAACACATAACTTACTAAATAGCCCATTGCCAGGTTATAAACGGAATTAAGCAGTCTTTCTCCACCATCGAATAACTCAGGTAATTTGTGAAACCATAAATCATTTAATAGAATCACAGATAAGAAAATTAAAAACAAAACATTAATTATTTTATTAATCGATAGAATAAATCTCATTATGCGCCTCTAGTCCGTAGCAGGAAGGTTACTAAAAAACCTTGGATATTTTTTATAATCAAATTTTTCTCCAAGTAATTTATCAAATTTGTCTTTTAGTTTAGGGTGATCAAGTGCTGCACGGTTTCTATCCCAAACTTGATTATTAGTTTCAATGTTTTCAAGCATGAATACAGCAGAATTTTTTGTGAAAAATTTTAAGTACGGTAAAACTAACTGGCCAAAGACTTTATCTGCGGTATCGAAACTACGACTTGAGCAGTAATAGACAGCTATCAGTTTAGAAAATGACTCCTCCCATTCATCTGAATCCGATAACTCTAAAATGTGTTCCCATTGTTGATCTAAAATTGTAGGATATTCATCACTTGCAAACCAAGAACAAAGAAAATCAAAATGTGCTCCTAAATCCCCATCGATGAACCAACCGTATATTTTACCTAATATACTAGAGTCCCTTGCATGCTTAATCTTGAGTTTTGCGTCTTCACTCAAGCACACGTATGCTTCTGGGTAATATGCCAAGTAGAACATTAAGAACCCCATAGGCTCCCCTACAGCAGCTATATTACTATACGCATCATTATTGCCTTTGATTTCTTCAATAACACGCGCAGAATGTCTCTCGGTAATTGCACGGACAACCCATAGGTTAACTTGCCTATTTTCTTTACACTTATCATCCGATAACTTAAATGCAAATTTCCAAATTGTCTTGAAAATAACCATTTCGACGTCTTTAGATATACGGTCTAAATACCGACTTGAGATATATCGTTTTAACTTAGGGAATGAGTTTATTGCCGTCTTAGCCTCATCTAAGTCCTCAAGAAATTCAGCTACGACCTTTTGAGTATAAAATGGAGGTTTTATCAAGATACCTTCTAACGCATTTCTGATAAGCGACCTAACAGTTTCTTTATTTGGTTTGTAAAGTTCCAAGTTTTGTCTTAAAACTGGGTGGGCTGATAGGTGTCTTTGTTTTTGTAGGTATCTTAGGTTTTCATATTCTGAGCTATCTATAAAATCGGTTCTGTCGTAAACCTCGTCAAGGAGTTTTAGCTCCCAATTTGGAGATTTTGGATCATCCGTTTGAATTTTCTTTATATCTTTTAATATATTGGAAGCAACCGTATCACCATATTGATCAACCAAATTTTGTAGTTTATAAACTAAATCACAAATTACTACTGACCAAAGCATAACGACTGAAGAGCGATAACATTGGTTTTGATAAGACGTTAAAACTTCATTAAAATACTCTTTTGTTCTACCAAAGTGTATTTTTTCTGAAATAGATTCTAATTCGAAATTCTTCACAAAGCTTCCTTGACTCCGAGCGCAGTTAATGTCTTATTAACAACAATTTGGCGGTTCATAACACATAAAGCGGCGTATATTATATGCCTAAATAATTTCACCAATAATTACCTTTGTAAACAAATGATTCATATGACTGTGAATTATGTTATTGGGAAAATTAGACTACTCAAAAAAGCGGGAATAAATTCAAATTTTTCAATGACTGCTTCTCGCTCAAAGCCGACCTATAGAGTAATTGCTTTAACACGTTTCGGGGCAAAAGCTTGTTAGAACAAAAGGCAGACTGCGACAAATAGCATCGAAAAGTTTCGAACTTTATTGTCATGGTTTTAGTATTTATTGTCGAGTTTCATACTTTAATGGTAAGCGTCTAGCGAACCACACCTAGCATCGATGTTCTGATTATCTAAAAATACCTGCTCAATGATAAATTCGGAGCAGGTGATGAAAACTTACAGAACAAGCGCACAGTGGCAGCAGCTTTTGCTGAAACGCAGTACGTTTAGTGGTACTAATATTGAATTCTGCCAACACCATAATGTCGCTATTACGACTTATTATAAACAACGTGCTTTACTGGCAAAAGACCAGCCTAATTCCACCTTGCCAGTGCACACGCAGTGCCTTACATCATCACGTTTTGTCCAGGTAAAACAAACTACTGAAGTCTGCGCGCAAACTCGTCAAAATACGCTGCAGTTTGATACGCTAACCGGCCAACTCACGTTTCCTATCGATTTAGCGACGGCCGATATCGTTGCCATTATTAAAGGGCTAACGGTATGAGGATGTTCGTTGATGTACCCACCGTCTATTTATGTGCCGATGCCGTTGATTTTCGAAAATCAATTAATGGTCTGGCGGCGTTGGTGGAAGCAGAGCTTGAACTACCCGTGCTCAGTGGTGCGCTATTTGTGTTTTGTAATAAAGGCCGTGACAAACTCAAACTGCTTTACTGGGATAACACCGGTTTTGCACTGTGGTATAAGCGATTAGATAAGCATAAGTTCAAATGGCCCAAACTCATGTCACCCACCATGACCTTAAGCGAGCAGCAATTACACTGGTTATTATCGGGTTATGATGTGATTGGACACAGTAAAATTGATGTCGCAGGTAAGCAAATGCTTTAATATTTGCGATCGATTGATGATCATCAAAGTGAGTTCAGTTAGCACTGCAAAGCCTTTGATGATGCCTTAAAATAGGCGTCATGAAAAATGAACTCGCCCTTAAACAGCGCATTGCTGAACTTGAAAAACTGTTAGCGCAGAAGGATGCCCAGATTGCGGCATTGGAAGAGCGCTGGAGCTTGGCCCAACAAAAACAATTCGGCAAAAGTGCTGAAGGCTTTGCCGGGCAAGGCGAGTTATTCAATGAAGTGGAAGAAATTGTTGAGGAAGTTGAGGCAGAGCAACAATCCATTAGCTATACCCGTAAAAAGCCGGTGCGTAAGCCACTGCCAAAAGACTTACCTCGTGAGCAAGTTATTCACGACATCATCGACAAAACCTGTGATTGCTGTGGCGGTGAGCTACATAGAATGGGTGAAGATAAGTCAGAAAAGCTTGAGTTCATACCCGCTAAAATCAAAGTGATTGAGCATATTAGGCCTAAATACGCCTGCCGTCACTGTGATAAATCCTCAACTCAGACACAGATTAAACAAGCCTCAATGCCTGCCATGCCCATCAACAAAGGCATTGCAACCAGCAGTTTGCTCAGTCAGCTTATCACCAGTAAATACCAATACGGGTTACCGCTGTATCGCCAGGAAGCGATGTTTAAGCAATACGGTATTGAACTCAGTCGACAGACCATGAGCAGCTGGATAGACAAATCAGCCACACTCTTCGCGCCATTAGTTGAACGGCTTAAAGCCGAGCTGTTAAGGCAACCCACGCTGTTTGCCGATGAAACGCCATTAAAGGTGGTGAAATCGGACAAAGTAAACAGTTACATGTGGGTGTATTGCTCGGGTCGAGATTCACCAGACCCGAATAATCCTATCCCTAATATCGTACTTTACGACTTCCACAATAGTCGCGCGGCCGCCTGCGTGGTCAATTATCTTGATGGATATCAAGGGTACTTGCACGTGGATGGCTATCAAGCCTATGCCAGAACAGAGGCAACCTTAATCGGCTGCTGGGCGCATGCTCGTCGTAAATTTATCGACGCGAAAAAGCTACAAGGTAAAAACAAAACCGGCAAAGTGGATGTGGTATTGAGCCTTATCCAAAAACTGTACGGCGTTGAGTCACGCATCAAAGATAAAAGTGTGGATGACAAATATACGGCAAGACAAGAGGTTAGCCTGCCTATTCTTAGCAAGCTAAAAATATGGCTTGAGCAGGATCAGCCAAATTTAGTGGGGAACAGCAAACTGATAGAGGCAGCTAATTACCTGGCAAATCAATGGCACAAGCTCATACGCTATGTTGATGATGGCCGACTTAGCATCGATAATAATAGAGCAGAACGCGCGGTAAAACCGTTTGTGATAGGCCGAAAGAATTGGTTATTTAGCCAAACGGCTAACGGTGCCCATGCTAGTGCCACCCTTTACAGCATTGTGGAAACCGCCAAGATAAATGGTCTAATCCCATTTAATTACATCTGTGCTTGCCTTGATGAACTGTGCCAGCCTGAGCCCGATATCGACAGCTTGTTACCCTGGAATTTTAAAACATAGGTGTAGTTCGCTAGACGCTCACCTTTAATGTCCTCCGACAGTATTTTAGTCTTAAAATCTCTTTAAGTTTACGCATTGAAATAGGTGCCGTTGGCATGGTCATTCTCATCATCAAAAATGAAAAGAATAACGGTTAAAAACACCTACTGGCTAGACAAAAACGTGTACAAATTGAACGATACCATTCAAGCCGATCACTCAATACCATTTTGACCGAAAAGTGATCGGCATCGATGGTATTGAGTGATCTTGATGGATGGTATTAGGTGATCGGCTTAGATAGTATTAGGTGATCGCGATGCATGAGAATATGCAACAATTGCCCCACTTACATTAATTTACCCCAAGCGCCTTATAAACAGCATCCACAGGATCGCTATAAAAGCTTACCTGAAACTTAGTAAACGTCTCTGCTGGGACTGATGGGATGTCACTGGCTGATGCCATTGGCAGAAGTACCTTGGTTGCTCCACCTTCTAGCGCTATTTGCATACTAGATGCGAGATCTTGCACTGGATTTACCACACCACCTAATGTAATGCTGCCAAGCACAACCATAGACTCTTGTATTGGTTTATTCATTAGAACTGAACAACTAGCAATTAAAGAAGCTAAACTTGCTGTATGACTATTGCCTGAGTTTTGTAAATCAACAAAGTGCAAGTGAAATTCGTGTTCAGAAAATCGTGAAGTCGCTGCTATACGATTTAAATTACCTTTGAAATATTCAAAACCCACCCTAACCTGTTCTTTTGCTGACGTATCAGAGCCAAAACCTGAAGTAGAGTGCTTACCATTACCAGGTGTCATTTGAGTTTCAACTCTGTATAGCCCTAACTTGCCAGCTGCGCCTTCACTTACAAAATGAAGCACACCAGGGTTAGCTATTCCAGCTGGTATTAGGTTTGAACCACCTTGTTCTGGAACATTGACAAAAAATTCCTCGAGTGTTTCATTATCAATATAGCTAAAGTTAACATCAAAAAATTCCATGCCGCCTATTTTTTTCAACTGTTCTTTAATTCGGCGGCGAACTTCTAAAGCATAGGTTAAACATACCCTTACATCTTCTTTAGTATATTCCCCATGAGGTACTAATAACTTTAGTAATCCAGAAGTTGTACGACGCACACCTATTACATCTCGTTGGTTTAAGTTATTTCCTAGCTTAAAGAACTTATTAATAGAGTCTGAAAACGTTGTCTTGCGCATTTCGCGCATGTATTCAGCTAAGTAATCAGTTATTAAACCAAAGCGGTCTGTGAAGAACTCAGGGCGCATTTTAGGTATTTCCCAACCAGGAATGTATCCGTGAAAACGGTCAAAAAATGCGGCATCAATCATATCATCAGGGAATGGCGCTAAAAGGTGACTCGTTTTTACTAAAGTTTCAACGCTATGGTCAATATTACCAACAAACACCATTGACGCTTTAGCTTCTATCGAATCACGGCCACGAGAGAATGAACCTGAGGCCATATAATCTTTCATGATCTGAATACCGTCTTTATCTTTAAAACGGATTCCGGCTACTTCATCAAAGGCCACAACGTCCCACATTCCCACTAAACCAATTTGGCGAGAAGACATATTATAAAAAAGGTTAGCAACTGTAGTTTGTCCGCCCGATACCAAGAGCGAGTTAGGAGAGCACTCTTTATAAACATGCGACTTACCTGTACCACGCGGCCCAAGTTCACAAACGTTATAGTTATTTTCAACAAATGGGATCATGCGAGCAATTAAATGCCATTTAGTTCGGTGATCTAAATTAGCAGGTTCCATTCCAATTGAGCGCAGTAACATATCGATCCACTGATCCATTGTGAATTTACGTCGAGCTTGATATACCTCTTCCATATTCATAGAAGGCATTTGAATTGGCTTTAAGCTAAATACACTAAAAGGTGATACTTTCTGGCCTTCTTCATAGTAATAGCTAACTGTAATAATGCACCAAATACCGCCTGTTAAGAGCTTCTCGTTTTCTTTAACAATTTTATTTGGCACAACCGCATCTTTGATACCGATATTAGATAGGCTTGCTTCGTAAATATCTTTTTTCTGGTTTAGCTTAACCGTCACTTTATCAATAACTTTATGCGTGCCTTTCTCACGAATAAGCGACTTGGCTTTTTCGGCCTCATCTGGTCGAACATAGTTTTCCGTTAAGATTTTCTTAACGTTTTTCATGCCTTCTTCAATTAAGTCATCTTCAGCAGCAGAGCAATACATACCTAAAAGGTATTCCAGTACGTATACAGGAACGTTAGCACCTTCTTTTAACTGCTTTGTTAGATCTTTACGTACAATACGACCTTTAAATTCATTTATCATCAGCTCGTCTAGATCAATACTTCTTAGCTCCCCACGCTCAGTAAGCACAGGTGCAGTATCGTCTATAGGGTCTATCGTCGCGTCATTTTCATGCATATGAACATGTACATTAATTTCACGTTCTTGGTTGGCAACTTGGTTTTCTTGATTATCATTTTCTAAATTGTCTTTGGTTTCCATTTTATGCCTTCCCTAAAAAAAGTCGTCTTCAAAAGCTAAATCAATAATCACAGAGTGTGTTGTTTTTACTTTGCTCTCTGTATCTTCCATCATTAGCTTGTAGCTCACTGTGCGGTCAAAGCCGCTACCTTCTAATTTTATTTGTACGTTGCGTTTACGATCGTCCATCTTCTCTGAAGTCGATTCAAACAATACCTTTTCACGTGAACTTACCTTTTTCCCATCGGAATCTTCAATCCATATTTCTAATTCACGGGCCTTAAATTTCTCGCCTACCGGATCTGTTTGAAGGAATTTGATCCTATCGATATTAGATACTATTTTCACAGGATTATTGAGCGGAACAGCGTTTACTTTCTGCTTTGCGTGTTTCGTTTGAGCCTTTGTATCTAACTCTCTAATTTGAAGAACAGGAACACAAATTTCCTGTGGCATAATGCCACCATGAATAAACTTGGCCCCACCAACAAAGTTAAAGCGGTTACTTCCCCTAGGGATCATAAACTCAGCATCATCACCACCTTCAACATTTACGCCAGCAGTATTAGCCAATTTGCCAGTCCAGTAATAGCTGTCTGTAGGTAAGTTTGAGCCTATTACATAACGCTTTTTGGCTTCGGTTGTGCCTGCTGGTTTTGATTTAAGCGCAGTTTTATCTGAATCGGTCACGTCCGTCATTTTAAACAAGAAACCATGATCAGCGGTAACAAGCACTCTACTACCGTTTAAGCGATTAATGATACGACCAATCAATTGCTTGATTTCATCAACGGCATCGCGAGCGGCTTCAAAGGTTTGGTTCTCAGTTACTTGCTTATCACCTATTGCGTCAATCTCATCGTGATAAATATATACCACCTGAGTATCACGCACTTTGTCTCGGCCTTCTTGATTTGTCCAGTTAAGGACCTCATCCGCTTTAAAAGCAACACCGCCATGCTTTTCAAGAATCTTATGGCGGTTGTCATGCCCATGCACAGACATGCCATCAGCTTTATATTCTGGCTTAGTGCCAAGGTGAGCTGTCAGCTTCTGGTGAGGTAACAAGCTACCCATCCCCAATTGAGTATAAGAAGGCACAACGCCTAACTGAGACTTAATCTCAGATTTAAAGCGTTTTTCATCGTTAATCTGCTGGTGAATATCATGCGCTACCTCGTATCGAAGTGCATCGGAAATAATCACAAAAACCCGTTTAGTTTGAGTTTTGCTTAATACACCTTTTACTTCTTCACGGAAGAAGTTTTGCTGATTGTTTATTCCAGCTAGACTCCAATTATCAAGTAAGTTTTCATCATCAACTAGCTTACCCCAAACAATCGCTAAATCATGCAAGTACCAATCAACATATAAGTGTTCAATATCTTCAACAAGACCTGTTGCTTTTAAAATATCAGAGCCGTTTTTACTAATTTCAATCGAGTTTTCACTAAAAATACGATACGCATGGTCAAACTTATAAAGCTCCGTTTCATATGCCTTGTAAAGACTCCTAGCACTTTCAAAGGCCAAACCATCAATGTGCTTTTCTTTTAAGTCATAGAACTCTTTAGCGGCTCTTAATGCCGTATAAATAGCCGCATAGTTAGCACTATCTTTATGTGAGCCTGGTGAGCACCAATGGCTGCGTAACTTTTTCGAAACCCATTCATTAATTTCAACAGCGTTATATGCAGGTAAATCCGTTGCTAACGATTTAATTAACTGCTGATCCGCTTCAACAAAGGTTTCAACATGTATTAGCTCCGACGGATGTTTAAACTCGGCAAGTTTATTCTTAATTTCTAGCTCTTGGGCAACTTCAGATGCCACAACATTATATGAATCCGATAACGTTCTGCTCTCTCGCCAAGACGACACAAAGTTAACCACAGATGCGCGTTTAGAGGCCGCGTTCAATAGCAACTCTTTTACGCTCTTTGGCAGTGCTGTTGTTTCTTCATCACTTAAGCTCATAGGTAAAGTATGTGCAGAAAGGCTTGAGGCAAAACTCGTGGCTTGAACAGTAACGCCAGACGACTGCAACGCTTGGTAGCAATCAGTGACTAATAACTTGGTCAATAAGTCTTTGAACATAACGAGTTGTGCACTAGTAGCTTTATCATCAAGCCATAAACATTTGGCAACAAAGCCAAACTCTTCAACAGCTAACAGCCAAAACACTTTACCAAGCTCAAATTTATTTAAATCAGATAGCAACTCATCTGCTTTTTCTGGCTGCTCGGCATACAACTTAATTAATTGATAAAAAGCCGCAGTAAAAGAAACCGTTTCTACCTTAGCTATAACAGCAATCATCGAAAGCTCTAATGTTTGTTTATCTGCGCCCTCTGGTAGTAACCGCTTTAGCTTGTTATATCGCTGCTGGTTCCCAAAAAATTTCTTATAGCGGCCTATATCTTGGCGAAACTCCATTCTCATACCTAACTCATTCAATATCATTGAGCTTGAATCAGCATAAAACTGCTCTGCGTATAAGCGAATATCATACAGCCAATCACGTGATGGCTCGCTTTGCGATTTATTGCTGTACAACAAAAACTTTGAGTTTGCTTCTTTTAACTCAATACGCTGTTTTATTTCAAAATGTGAACACTCATCAAGCTCAATAAACTCTACATCACTGCTATTAAGTTCGTCGTTTATTAGTGGCAACTGCTCTTTAAACTCGATGTCTTCGTCTTGCCAAAATACCAGTCGGCACTTTTCAAATTTGGCTAATATGCCTTGTTTTAATTGTTCTAGATTCATTATTACTTAACCGCCTCAGGCAAATAAAAAGTAACGTCATGAAAAACGTTATATTGAATATTTCTATCATCAGACTTAATTTGGCGTTCACCCCAATTCACGTATATGAGTGAAAGATCATTATTTCGTAAATACTCATCTAATAGGTTTTTTCGTATGTACAAAAATTCTTCATAGTTTTTGTATGTGTTCTTTTGATTACCTTTTATTAACGTTGCAAGTTGGCCCTGCTTATCAACTAAATCAAAACCTTGGCTCTGCCCGCGTAATTCAAATTCTTTAATTAATCGGGGACTGACTGTACGAACGCTGCCCTCCGATTCTTCGTTTATACTTTTAGAGACGGACACAGCAGTGCAATCGCAGGCTATAGAGTGGTACTTAGGTACATCAATTATTCGTTTTTCAATATTCTCTAAGTCTATTTCTAAACTTTCTTCATTAACGTTAAAACTAGGACTCTCAATTTCTTTATGCTCTGTGCCTATAATAAAATCAAAACTATCTTCAGTAAGCGAAGTATCTGGGAGTAATGTCACAAACTCTTTAAAAGTAACATTGTAAGACGAAGCTTTTTCAGGTAAGTGGTTTGACGAAAATTCACATTTATTATAGTGCTCGATAATCTCATCAACTTTCGTATTAACTACAAAATATCCACGCATTTGAGCAAATACGGTTCTGTTATATTGAGGTTCTTGTTTATCAAACGTACCATCTAATAAAACAAATTCTACTCCATTTTCTGCCGTAGTGAGGTATTCAACAATATTAGAAGGTGCACTCTTTAAGTTTAACCATGTGTCATCAGGCTGAACATCTAACTCTAAAGCTTCAACCCCTACTTCACTTTCTGCCTTCCTAATAGGTATAAAACTAAGATCAAGCTCGGCCGCTGGGTAGTCCCAATCATCATCAAGTTGTTTTCTAGTTATAAGAACTCCAGCCATCTCATCATATGCAATCCACGCATATTTTTTACCATAGCGGTCAATTTTCTCTTCCTGCCTGCCAATTCTTGGGTGGTGTTGCATGGAAGCAATACGAGAATCTACTTCGTTAAACTTTTCGTCCCACCCCAGCTCCATAATGCGCCAAAGCATCTGTTCCTTTACTTGAATATATCCTGTATGGCTGTAATTATAATTTCCTCTATTTGGTACAAGCCTGCCAATAGTGTAATTTTCAAAGTCCATTCCAAATGGATGTTTTATTCTCTCTTTCCAGTTTACTTTCCCCCTAGAGCTATTGAATTGGCTTTCGAGGGTTTGTTTCATCTCAGTTTGCTCGGCAGTAAAGGATGTTCCTGACAGGTGTAAAATATTTTGTATATATTTCCCAATCATAAAGTGAGAGGTATAAATTTCAGAGTCCATACAATAAAACGAACTTTTAATTTGTTCAGTAAACCCATTAGCATCAACAGGTAAGTTCAAGAATTTAGCATTTAAAACAACTGCGTAAGATGCGGCGAGCATTCTCTCAAATACATAAGGATCGTTAATACTCGAAGACTCAAGTGTTAACTGAAATAAATGTTCTGGTGCTTTTAATCCAAACTGATATAGAGCACTTGTGATATCGTCTCTAAACTGTCTATGAGTCGTAGTAAGAGACCACATCAGAAATTCTGCAATTAATCTATCAGATTCAGAAACTTTAGTGTTCGTATCTGCCCATTTTCTGCGTAGCCTAGCAACATTTGGTGCAAGCTTATCTAAGTTTTTCCTTATCCATTCAGTCCAGCATAGATCTCGCTCGCTGACAGATAAGCCTTTTAATAGCTGTGTTAAAAATTTCGAATTAAGAGGGTTATCTTTATTACTTCTAACCCCCAATAACCGATTGAATATTTCACCTCTTAATTCTGTGTCTTGTTGAAAGCAATATACTATTTCATCAGTAGAATCTTGATCGATTAAACTAGGTTGAATTTCAAATACACCTAAAAGCGCTGAAACTTTATATTCTTGAGGCACGAGCGTCCATAACTGGGCACCATAAAATTGTTTCGGAACAAGAGAAGTTAAGGATCTAAAAATATCACTCGATAAATAGTGATTTTCATTTCCCCCAAATTTCTCTAAAGCTTCCTCAGTGTTAAACCATGATAAACTGTTATCTCTTGGATTAGATTGAATTAGAAAATCAGCAATTAGAAAGCCACCAAATGCATCATATACAGGTATTAGCTCAAACTGCCCAGGCCGATCTCCAGGATTCCTGAAGATGATCCCTTCTTGAGATAAAAGGTTTACTAAACTTGCATCCCAAACAACATCATCTTGTACCAGCTTTTTAAACGCTTTTTCATCACAGGATCTACTATTAGATTCCCACCAACACTGCCCCAAGTAATACAAAGCTAACCTAATATCAGACTCTGAATACTGTTGAGGAATGTGAGTCATGCCGCTTATTTTTGTACATGAATAGTCAATATACTTGCCAAAGATTTCGGGCAAAGATGTAGGGAATTGATTTACCTTAACTATCCCAGTTCTATCAGGATTAGTGACCTCACAATATATTCTTAATGTAATTGGACGCTTGAAGAAATTAATTGGTAAAGTAGCATCGCCAGCATCAATTTTATAATAGTTTAGGTAGTCTCTAATAGCTTTGACTGTATACTCACCAAAACCGTCCATTTCAATTTTAACTATACCTTTAGGCAGCGCTTGAACTGCAAACGACTCTCTTTGATCGACATGCTGTCGTTGAAAGTGACCGCGTCGGGGTAGTTCACCAGTTCTTAGTGTACATACTAATAGTACGTTTTTAGCGTTTTCCAATACTGGTAATATCGAGGCTAATTCATCTTTCCAAACTCTTGGATCTTCAGCCTCATTCAGACCATCTATAACAATTGGTAGCCTACATTTTGCACGTTGTCCCGCTGAGTTTAATGCAGAAACTAACTCTTCAAATGTACCAACGCTCGCACCATTGATTTTGTATCTTTTGGCTAAAGAGTCTAGAGAGCTTGCTTTATCTAAAAACTTACCTTGAATATAGATCCCACAAACAGCACCTTGGTTAGCTGATGAAAGTTGTGCCGAGAGTTGAGTTTTACCACCTCCAGCATCAGCTAAAACGGCTATTAATGTCACTTTTAGTTTTTCATCTATAGAATTAAACAATCGTTTAGCGAGAAACATATCATCCAATGCATTAGCAGCATCAAGAGCAATAGGCAGTTTGAGCTTTCTTAACACTCGGACAAAACGTTTCGTACTATCTGAAATAAAAAGTGTAGAACTAGTTAGCCATTCATGAAGTGACTCAATGTCCCCGTCAAAAAGCATTGTTTCTAGGTTGTCTAAAATATCCAAATACTCATTAGAACAACTTATAAATTCGCCTAAAAGCTTAGCCTCATCCTTTAACTTAGATTCAAATTTTAAGATATTTGATCGACATTGGCTTAAGCTTTGTCTAATGGTTTTAAACTCTTGATAAGCTGAAGGAGTAACTAATGCCCTGCGCACCTCATGCTCAGCTTGTGTGATTTGGTGGATAGGGGCCAGCCATCTATCTTTAATTGGAGCAATGCTTCTATCATGCTGCTCTTGTAATGCCTCAAATGATAGAACTAATTCACCAAAGTATGTTTTCCGTAACATTTCAGCGGGGCCTGATAGCCAATTATCAAGCTCCTCTTCCGCCCAAAGATGTAGCTTAAATGGGTAGTTTCTTTCCAACCCTTCGAACCAAGTTTGATCTTTAGTTGATAACGTAAAAGGTGTCCACAATACCCAGTCTGTTAAGTTAGGCACATGAGTAATTGTTTTCTTTAGTGAGTCTTCAATATCATTTTTACTTGCTGCTTTTAAGCTACTGTCTTTGTTTAACTCAAACCATTTACACTGCCAACCAAACCACCTTGTTGAGTCACCTAAAGAGGGGCAGTCTTTGGATAGTTTTATATGATATTCAACTCCAGGTTGATTTTTTAATGCTTTAAACTGACCATACCCACCGAAATGAGCACGAACAATACCTCGACACAAATTCTCAAAATTTATTCGTACATCACCTGAACATTCTTTAAACTTTTCCCAATTAAGTGCTGGCATTTACTATTTTCCTCTGCCATGTAGTTCATCAGGAAAGTTATGTGCAGAATAAACTTCTACTTTTGCTCCTTTATCAATAAACAGTTTTAAGAAGGCTGAAAACTCAGTTTCCTCCGTTTTAAAGATTAGCTTTTCGCCCTCTTGTTCAATCCAGTGCTCATAAGAGAAGTGCTCTACCTCTTGTGGACTTAAAATATGAAAATTTTCTTTCCACAAAATATCCCTAACTTCATCTGGGAACCGAGTTGTTTGTCCATCAAGCTCTACTTGATGCTGTAAATTGTCGCTCAAGCGTTCAGATAATTCTTTTGCTTCTGTCGCATCTTCAGCTGTTTTAAAAGTACCAACCATAACTAAATTCATAGAATGCTCAGAACCATAAGAAGTCCATATTTTCATTATAATTTTTCCTCTACCTATATCGCTAATTTCTCAAGTGCACTGAGAACACCATTTGTCCCTATCAAAACACAATCATTTGTAAACGAGTTACGTTTTACTTCAGCATTTGCATTGATATGAATATAAGACTGAATATCATTTTCCTTGATACAAGGCTCTATAACTTGAAATTCGGCTTTAAATGGCTCGCTAACGGACAGCCTCACTGAGCCTTTATAATCTTTAGCCCACTGATGAAGAGCTTTTAGGGATAGCTCGTCTATGCCCGCTCCCAAACCTGAACAAACCTCAGGCAGTAGTAATAGCTCGGAGGCACCGAATTTCTCGCAAATAGCAACGGCTCTGTCTAGATCATTGATAGTAGTAGCGTTAACAACATAATTAATTCCATACGAGATTTGATCTTGAAGTAAAGATAAGGAATGTAATAAGTCAGTAAATTTTTTTCCACGGATAGATTCATAGTTTCCACCTACACCGTCCATACTTACTCGAATAAAGTGCACATGGCCTTTTAATTTACCAATTAGTTTTTCTGTCAACGTGTGTCCATGAGTAGTAAAAGTAATCGCTAGCTCTGTTTCTCTTGAACCAAACTCACATAGCTCAACAAACCCCTTATAAAGGGTTGGTTCACCACCGCCAAAACCAACACCAAAACAACCGTTTTTATCAAGCTCTACTAACCATTGTTGTAAAGTGCTTAAATCTAGCTCTGAAGACGACTTAGGGGCATAACAGTGAGTACAATTTAAGTTACATAAATTAGTTAATGCGATAGATACCTGACGAGGGGATTTAGACCATTCTCTCTCAGGAACCAATATCTCATCCATTAAGATATTGGTTCCTGTAGTCCTATCAAAAAGATGAACTCCATCTGGGCCATATCGCACTTTATATGTACCCGCCATATTATTTGACCGCCTTTCCGTGGATGGCTTTTACATCGGCTAATAAGTTGCCAAATTTGCCATAGTTGGCTTTTACGCCGTCGTCTAAATCGAGCGTAATGCGTTTTTCGGCGTAATGTTTGAGTTGCTCATCGAAGGTGCGAAGTTCGGCTTGTTTCTTCTCAAGTGACTTTAAGTCTTTTTCAATACCACGAGCTTCCGTGCCTGTGGCTTGTAGTTGTTGCTCAGACAGCAAAGTATGCTGAGCATCGTACTTACCCATTAACGGTGTGACGTACTCGGTACGCATACGTGATAACGTACCTTCGTTATAACGGTGCTGATACACTAAACACTCAAAGGCTTTTTCTTTACCTGAACTAAATAACCAATAGATAGGACGCTTTTTGTATGTCTTACAATGATCTTTAAAGAATTGTGTCGAGAAGTAACGACGAATGGTTTCCATAGCACTTTCGCCCTTCTTAGGCTTCAATGCATGTAAGCATAAGCTTTCAGCAACAAACTCCAGATTTTCAGATAAATGGTTGTCACCCCAAATAGTTTTAACGAACTCTTTAAAACGAGAGGTTGCATCATCATCAAATAGCCATTCTTCTGAAGCTAATGGAATAATGCCATCATCATCGGCTGGGAAAGTTTTATATACGCCTTCGGCTTCTAACTCTTTAAAACCTACATTTTCGGAATGAGCATACAGAACCCCTTCTATATCCAGGGAATAGCGACCCATTGCACAACCAATGAAATAACTTAATATCTTAACAAACTTATTTGATAGGTAGAGTCTTTCGTCTCCTTTAAACCCTTTATCAAAACTTACATTATTAATTAATGAAATTTCTTCGATAGACACTTCACTTTCGAGAAGTTCTTTTAACTCAAATTTTTCTACAAAAATTCGATTTATATTACTTTCGATGTTTCTAAGTAAAAAGGATAATTCTTTATCTTGATTAAATATTTGTTTAGATAAATCAGCCAATCTTGTGTTCCCTCGATTGACAATAAACTCACTTTTCGAAAATTTAAGTGAAGTTTCCTGACTATCCCAATCTAATTTTGCAATCCTGATAGCTTCTTTTGTACAACTTATTAAATCGTCATCATTAAAATCAATAATGGGTACATTCAGAACATCGCCGACTAGATAATTTACTGACTGAGTATTTACTTTTACAAAATAGTCAAAGACAACTGAATTCAGAAAAGATAGATAAAACTCATTTGAAAGTATTTCAGGAAAAATACACAAGGCTGCATTATTTGCCACCGATTCTTTTTCAAGGACTCTAAATGATGGCTTCCCACTACTAACCGCAGACCATGATATACCTTTTCGATCCCAATACCTTTCATCTAAAATACGCGCTATTTTATCTTTCTTATAGTGCCGCCTCGCATCTTCTGACCATAAGATTACACTCTCAGTATTACCAAACCACTTCCTATACTCACCACCTTTCGGATGCATTCGCCACTTTGAGTTTTTGCCGATCTCACTGAAGTCAATTTCCCATAAAAAACGGATGAATTTTTCGTTATTCCCTGTTTTAACTGATCCATCTGATACTAAGTGCTTTGATAACATTTCATTTCCGTAAGCTTTTATTGCATTAGAATCAGTCCAGTACGCTATCGGCTGGTTAGGTATTTTCCTAAAATCACATTGTTTAGTTTGATTGTAACAATTTTCCTTATTTACTAAAGCTTCTCGCTTTTTATCCTCGTTACCATCAATTAAACGAAAAAAAGAAGGCTGATAAGATTCAAGGTGAAGATTGCTCATTACCCAAGCGGTTGTTTGAACAACTTCACCTGAAATTTGCCCAAACGCTCTTGCGCCTAAGTGCGCCATGGTGACAAATGTATTTGTCTCTATAAGCCATTGACGTAGTTTTTCATAACTCGATAAGAACATCCAAGATTGCATATTAACTTGTGCGTTGAAACCATGATCCGTTAAAAGCTCAAAAGCGCGCTCCATAAATATCGCAAATAAGTCAGCTTTAGAATTTGGAAAGCGCTTTTTAGCAAATTCTTTTAGTTCTGCATTCATACCATTACTCCCCATATAAGGAGGGTTAGCAATCACAGAGTCATAGCGCTGAGCTATTAAAATAGACTGATTTACAAAAGGTAAAACTTCCAGCACAGCTTGTTTGGCAGCAGGGTCTGAACCTCTCTCTTTTACTTGCAATAATTTTTTTAATGCTAATAATTGTTGTAAATGTTGATTATCAATATGTATCAACGAGCCAAATGTTTTAGCTTTTAAGAATTCTGTTTTCAATATTTGTAGTAAATGGTAATAATCAGCATAAATACCTGCTTGCGCAGGTATCGTTTTTTCGCTTTGTTCGTTGTAAGCAAAGTCACTTGGCTGTACTACCTCATCAAATAACCCTGCAGTTGTGCCACTTTGATGTTTTCCCTCTAAATCAAGCGCATTCCAAAGCTTGTGTATATCAAGGTGCTCGGTTGATTGTAATGAGTACACATTAAGGGTTACTTCACCGTCTTCAACTCGTTGAAAAATTCGCCTGTCATCTTCACGCGCTTTCATCATTAATGCAAAACCAGCAAGCTGTGCTGCACGGTCGTCTATATCTAAACCATAAATATTTTTGGTAAGAATTAGTTCGGGTATTTCACGAAGGCGGTAACCACGCTCTAAATAGATTTCACGTAAAACTTCATACACTTCAACCAAGATATGCCCTGAACCACATGCAGGGTCTAGCACTTTGATTTCTTCTGGGTCGATGCTTGTTGGCGTAATGGCTTTTAGCTGTTCAATAACATCTTCAGACTGTTCAGCAGGCTCAATGTAATATTCCATTTTGTCTTTAAGGTCTGAGTCAGGGTAAGTGGCTAACCACTGCCTACCCACCGAGTTTTGCACTAGGTATTTAACAATCCAGTTTGGTGTAAATAACTGAGTAGCAGCGGGTATATCTTCTGACTTAACCACTTTACCCATTACAGAGTCTTTGTGCTCTGATATGTAAAACTGATAAAGCCATCCAATAACTTCAATCTCTTGCCAGTCTTCTTCTGGTATATCGTTGATTAGCCCTTTTAAAATAGAATCAGTTTTGGTTAGGTTGTTTGGCAGCAATAACTCGGTTGCGTCATCAATCGCCTCAAACGCTAAGCCTTTAAATATTTGAGGCATAATTTTAGCGAGTTGGTGACATTGGCCTAATAGCAATTCACGATACAACTCTTCTTCTTTATCACCCGCAAGCTGTAGCTCAATAATATGGTCTTTATCTAAATTTAAACTTTCAGCCACATCGGATGCATGATTTAAAATTTCAGGTAGGCCACCTTGGTTAGTGGGATGAGAAAGTACACGAAAACCATGATCAAAGTAATCGTGTATTTCCATATAACGCAGTGCGGCAAGGCGGTTAAACCATGTGTAGGCAATTTCACGCGTGAACATGTCATAGCCACGTTCTGCTAGTTTGCTTTCTAAACGTTTACGTTGCTCACCTTCTTTGCGAGTAAAGGCACGGCCTTCAATTATGGCTGCACCGCCTTCTATACGGACGTCTTCTACTCGGTCTTCGTATATACCAAAGTGAGCTGCACGTTTTTTAACGGCTTCAATAAACTGTTTACGCGCTTTAGGTGCGTATGCTTTTAGGTTTTTAGTATTCATTTATCGTTTTCCCTAACTTTGGTTTAATACTTGATTAATACGGGATATAAGGGTTTCTTTTCTCTGGAAGCAAAATTGTTCGAAATCAAGTAGTGACTCTGGCAAATAAGTTATTGCTTGTCTTTCCAAGTGAAGGTTTCTTGCTGTTTCGTCAGGCCAGATTAACTTGTACCAATCAGCAGGCATTTTCTGGCGTTTTTCGTTGTTAATTGTACCTTCTAACAATTGAAGGTTTGCAAGGGAGTTGACTAATATTTGATATTTATCGATTTGCTCTTCGTTCAGTCCTTCTTGTCTCAATAACTTTTTGCTGAATAAGCTTTTTGGGTAAATATGATCGACATGAAAATGGTGTGAAAAGTCAAAGCCACTAAACAACACCGATAGCAGTGCATAAGTTCTTTTATTTCCATATTCTAGTTCTGCTAATTCTTCAATTTCTTCTTCTTCAAACTTCAACGATTTCCCACGAGAGGTCATAAATGCCTCAATTTTTTCAACTGGAAAAACTTTACCATCGGACTTTTGGATCACAGCTCGAATGCCCGTTAAAAGTGTATCTAAACCACTTCCCCAAATTCCCGAAGCTTTTAGTAACGACTTAACCAACCATAGTCTTAAATTTTCTCGATCAGTGGCATATTGGCTTTTAGACAAATACTCGTTGGTTCGTTTATGAAAGTGTAAAAAATAGGCAATGGGCAATATAGCACTATCAGCTCTTAAATTTTGACCATTGAAACCAAAGCTAGCAAGCAAGCTAGTAGCCAATCTTAACGAGTCTCTTATCGCTTCCCAATTAGATTCTAACTTTTCCATATTCGTTTTATTAAAGTTCTCAACTTTAAAACCAACGCTGCCAATATCGGATAGCATAAGACCAGCTTTAAGAACTAAATCTTTGCTATAAGCAAAGCCATCCCCAATAGAATTTAACTCGTCTACCAAAGAATGAATCTCTTCTCTAGCATCTAAGTTTGACCACTGCGCAACTGCAATCGAGAGTAGAAGGTCACTGTATGACAGCGGCGTACCTCCACTGTTCATGCGGATAAAAATACTTAAGACTCTTTCTAAACTTTGATTTTCCTCTTCGTAATAAGAAATAAGAGGCTTATCGTGAATTGTCCTGAACAATAATCGTATGTTGTTTCTAGCTATCTTTACTAACGATTTATCATCTATGAACTCATCTAGTTCGTCTGTCAGATCATCAAGATCTTCGGTCATAATACGAGATACTAAAAACCAGTGTGCTGTATTGTTAGAGTTTTTTGCTTTTTCTTTGGTCAAAAACTGAAAGTCATACTCAGTTCCTTCATCAAGGTTTGGCTCACCTAATAGATTCAAATAAAGTAATTTTTCAGGGAATGCATCATCGCTTGACCACCACTTACCCGCTATTTTTTGATGATAAGAGCCATTAAGACCTATGTTGAGCGAACTAACACGTTGCTGACCATCCAAAACAGCAACAAACTCATGCTCAGGAATATCTATTAACCTGGGACAATGACTAGCATCCCTTTGATGGTAGTTTTGTACAAATTCGTAAAACTGATAAGCATTACGATTTTCTGGTTTTATTTTCCAGTATAAAAATGTTCCTATTGGATAACCCTGAAGTAAGCTATCAAACAAGCTACATATCTGTTCTGGCTTCCAGACGAACTCTCTCTGAATAGCTGGTAGTACAAGGTTTTTCTCTTGTACTTTATCCAACAATGATTTTATTGTGCCGCCGTTTTGATACATTTTTAGAAATCCTTATCTAATTCTTACTTTGTTATTACTGTTAACCAACTTCGCTAATTTAGCTTTAAGCGCTGATAAATAGTCCTCAATGTCTTGCTCGGTTTCAATAACACCTGTGGCATTTACCTCTCGCATTACACTTGAGGTATCAACAGAAACTATTTTTTTCGGTGTTCGTTCTGCTACTTTTTTTGGCTCAGTTTTTGTTGGTTTGTAGTCACCACTTTCTGAGTCTATACCTGAGCCAAGAACCGATTCGGGGGCTTGTTTAGCCTTTTGCGCTGCTTCTTTGGCTTTTTGCTCAGCGAGTTTTTGTTGCTGTTCAATAAACTTATTGATTAGTTCGTAAGCATCTTCTTCAAGTGTGGCTGCTTCTGTGATCTCTTGATGTATTTCAGCAATACCTTGCAGCGTATCAACACGCTTTTTAGCGTTTTGAAGTGGATAAAGCGCTTTATTGCTAATATCGCTATTTATCGCGCCTGCTGCTTTAATTTGCTCAGTTACATGTTCAATACGAATATCAATTCTTGCCTTTGCATGAGTGCGCTTTTCAGTTAATAAAGCCTCGTTAACTTTGTTTACACTTTCAATAAGCGGTTCTACGTCGCGTATGTCACGGTATGGGCGTTCTTTATTAAAAATAGATTCTAACTTTTGCAGCGCCGCTATCGCACTTTCGTCTTTTTCGAGTGCTATGCGGTTGCGGTCAAAGTCGATAGTGAGTGCTTTGTATAACTTTTGCCAAGTTGAAAATTGAGTCTCGTAGAAGTTTTCAAGATCTTGATAGTCTTCTTCAAAATCAAGTAGATCATCACCATTAGCTAGGAATGATTCAATAAACTGATAGCTTGATTGTGCTTCAATTAAACCTGCTAGCAATACTCGGCCATTATCAATATCTTTTACACCTGGATAATGCCCCGTTGATGCTTTATTGGCAAAGCCATCAAGCTTCTTTTTCATGGTGTTAATATTAGCTTGAGCAATATTAAAAAGCTCTTTTTCACTGTCTGGAGCATTTTTTCCAAACACGTTTTTAAACAATTTAGCTGCACGGTTTAAGTTGGCTTCAGACTGTTGTTTAATACGTCGAATACGAAGCTCTGCGCGCTTTCTAACTTGTGTTAGATTGTCGTATGCACTTTTTAAAGGAACTTCTTGCTGACGCATTTGAAAGCAAATTTTGTTAGCGAGTGCTAAACGCGAAATGATTAAAATAATTTCTTCATCATTCCAACCAAACGGACGCTTTGAGAACCGTTTTACAATGTCTTCTGCGGTAATAGCTCTACCAGTGTCATCGCCAAGCGTTATAAACTTTTCTACCTCCAAAGAGGCTAGCGGATTTATTTCATCAGCGTTTAAATCGAGGTCAATTTGACTAACATCGTCTGCAACTAAGGTGTTTTGAATTTCGCGGCGTATATCACCTGGAAATGGTTTAACTAACTTTAATTTACTGAATGTGTTTTCAATTACGTAGCGATAAAGCTCTTGAAGTATTGAGCTTACAGCTCCACCTTTTGGATTTTGTTTAGAACCTAATGCGTAAAATTCAGCATCTTTTAGTAGCTCCTCTACTTCTCCTATCAAGCGGCGATTTCGATCTTGGTTTTCTGTCGCTTTTTGATGAAGTAACTGTTGTTGTTCTGGGCGTTTACCAGAGTTACCACGTAAAAACTTACTTGTTCGGATAAACGTTTCGATGTCTCTGAATACTCTGTTGCTTTCAGCCAGTTTGATGATTATCGAGCCACTATCGCCATCCATTGAACGATTAGCACATACGGTAGATGTATATTCATCGTAGTTTGGATCTCTTGGTGTGATCACTTTTACTACTAAGTCGTTTTCTTGAGAGCCATCTCTTGGGCTACCATTACAAAAACGGCTGATAGGGAAATCTTGTTTGTTTTCTGGGTAGCGATAGTTCGCTTCACGACGCAGCACATCATCAAAAATTAGATCGCTTATCTTTTTAGTCTGATCAGATAATTCAATTTCAGTTTTTTGGATTTCTTGCTCAATCTCTTTTTCTTCGTTAGTAAGGAAAATGTACTCGTCACCTTGGCGAGCGATAAGCATATTAAGCTCTAAGGCATTTAAAGCCTGCTCAATTTCGCGCCTTAACGCTAGGCGGTCTTCATCGACTTTGCTTACACACAGGGTGACAAGGTTATCTAACGTTGACTTAATTACATCGACATAACGAATTAAAAACAATGTTTTTAATATATTCAGCGCGAACGGCGATATAGATTCTTTAACGGATGCCTGATCAATATCTTTTTTAACAGATGTATCGAGGAAGCTTTCGATAGCTGGATAGAAAAAATATAACGGGATTAGAACTCCGACATTTTCATTTCGGACTTGTTTGGCAGCGCTTTGGAATGCATCTAACAAAGAGCGTTCACCACGGCTTAAATGTAAGCCTGTTGCACCCGCTTTACGAATAGCTTCAAATATTTTTTGAACTAAAATATAATGATAAGGTACAAATGGATAGCTATTAATAAAGCTACTTGCATCTTTATAGTTAGCTAACTCAGCGGTTGTTGTACTGTCAAAAGCTAACTGGTTCCTTAGAATGTCACCCTTTTGATCATACAAGTCCTGGAGTTCAATACGAGCCGCATCTTCTTTTGATAACAAACGTTTCTCTATCACCTCACTAGTATTTGAACTTGAAAGAGATAGGCGTTCAAAGCGACCTTGGATTTTTGAGAAGTCGTGACCTTTTGAGCCTGTCATTTGCCCTATAACTGCATCGATGTCTTCTTGAGAAGTAACCACCACCCAAGCACGGCCTTCACAAATAGTACCGAGGTTTTCAGTGATTGTTTGAAGTTTCAGCATCATCTGGGTGTTGTTGCCAATGAACTGCCCCACTTCATCCACAAAGAACAAAACTCGGCGGTCTGAGTTTACATCTAGGTATTCTTTTACCCATTTACAAAAGTTGCTAACGTCTAACGTGAAGTTGTTTTCAAGTTGCTCAACCCACTGCCTTGCTGATTCAGTTGATTGATTAGTTACCTTACCAAGCGCATCAGCCATGTCATCGCGGTAAAAATCGTAAGCATCTCTTTCTTCAATCCAGTTAGCAGACGCTAACGCATTGAACTCTTGTTTGAACTGTTCAAATACACCTCGTTGGTCTAACTCGCGTTCAAGGTGCGCAATATGAGGGTGATCACCACTGAAGCCCATTTGCTCGTTAAAAACTTTTAAGAACACTTTTAAAATTGCATCATCACCGTCATCGGTGTTGGCACGGCTGTCGATATTAAAAAGGATAACGGTATTATCTTTGGTAACCGCAGTGTCTATTTCACCTAATAAGAAGCCATCTAGGTTTTTATCTTTGAAAAACTCGATAGCTGATTTATCAAACTCACCATTTGTTGCTTGAATGTTTTGTAAAAGGTAAGACAATATTTTGATGAAATGAGATTTACCTGAGCCAAAAAATCCACTCACCCAGATCCCTAACTTGCCTGATGCAGCTTTTGCTTTTGGATCGCGCACTGAAGGCATATACGCATCAAAAAACTCTTCGAAGTGTTTTGCTAATTCGGTGGTGATTACATATTCATCTAGCTCGGTAAAAACAGTGCTGTTTTCTAATTGGTCAGCTTTTACAACACCATTAATTGGTCGGTTTATATCTTTAGTAAATAAGTCTTTAATTTGCATGTTATTTTATCCTTGTTGTTTGATTGCAAGTCCGTTTACGGTACTAGTTTAAATGCACGATAATAGTTATTTGATTCGATTCTGCCAAAGGGCTTTAACGCTGTACCGTCGTACTCACCAGGATAGAAGAGCACCGTTGGTACGTTGCCTACCTTAGCATGTAGAGCGTTTAACAAGCCGTGACCACGAATAATAGGCCACGCGCTCCCAAGCCCATGAAGTAAAATGAACTCAGTTTTATTTTTTTCACAAGAGCCGAAGTCGATTTTTGAGGCGATAAATTCAGCGACTCGGTTTTGCTCAAGAGGCCCCTTTAGTGCGTTGAATAGCGCATCATCACCGCGCTCTTTTTGTACTTTAAACGCTCTTTCAGTAAGTTTTCGGGAATCGAGCAATTCAATAATGGCTTCAAATAAGTTGATGCTTCTAAAATTACGCCCACGTTTATCAAGGCGTTCTGTCATGTATTCTAGATGCTCTCTTACAGTTAATTCTGCCTCTGGTGGGTAGTCGAACACGTAAAAGCCAATCTCGTTTCCTAAACCTTGGTTTTTTAAAAAATCTTCGCTTTCAATCTTGGGCTGAATTTCATCAAGCCGCTCGTGAAGTCGTTTTTGTTGTTTGGTTTTAAGCTCAACCATTAGTGCAACTCCATCGCTGAAATAATATCGTCTCTGTTGATCTCTAGAAGTAAGTCTCTCACTTCTGGTAACAAATATACATTTTGTATTTTTTTATTCCGTGTTGTTTCTATATAACCAGCGTCAGCTATGGCTTTAAAAGCTACTTGAGAAATTTTGTAAGTCGATGATTCTGACATTTGAGCTAACTCAGGGAATAATCTAATGCGTTCATCCCAAAAAGACTCCCAATCAGCTACATCTAAACTTTCACGGAACATACGTTTAGCATCTAACACTACATTGCGCATAAAATCAGCAAGTAATGTGCAGTTAATTAACGTAGCTGCAAACATTAACTGAGTTGATAGCTCAGTGCTACCAAATGCGATTAGTTCTAGATATTTGTATGACATATCTTCTAAACGCTTTTTGATAGTAGCCGCATTCCTCTTTGCTGAAGCGTCTGACCGTTTTTGTAAAACATTCTGATTTACAATGGCTTCTAGCCATTCTTCTTGTGACGGTTTTTTAAGTAATAGCTCAGCTACGGTCTGGCTTTCTTTGATCATTAAACTGCCGCCAATGAGATCGCCGAGATAGTCTCTATATGATTTCATTTGTGTTGTATTTGCAGTCGTCATTTATAGTTCTTCCAGTTCTGGTACATAACCTGGAGCAATTGCTAAGTTTTCGGCACCGAATAACGTTTGACGATTTTTGAGCCATAATTGATACTCAGCGCCAACAAGCTCGGCATCAGCGGTACAATCAACATTCCAACGCCTTAATAGATAACCAGCCATAGCAGCCCTGACATTAAGTGACAGCTCATCTCCCTTCATTCCATAGTCTAATGCGATAGCAGTAGGGTGCCTTACATTATGAGGATGAGGAACGAGTTGCAACGGCATCATACGCATCCATTGATGATCGCTTAGCTTATCTTCCAAAGGTTGTATTTCCGAGTTTTCCAATGTGGCCTTTGTGATTCTAGTTAATACAAAATCCCGAAAGCTGTTAGATTTACGATCATAAGCTCTCACATGCCAGCGCAAACCATTATCGACGATACTGTGGGGAACGATATCTCTTTCTCCTGAGCCGCTACTTAGGGAGGTGTAAGTGATATTAACTGCTTTTTGATTAATTACTGCTTGAACCAACTTTGCGACAATAAAAATATCAGGAATATTTAACTGGCTTGGCGCTTCGACAGGGAATGTCGTATCGCCAATAGCATCAAAGCCATCAGTTATTTGATTAGAAAGTTTTACAAGGGTTTTGCGAGGGTCATGTGTGAATAAGGGCCTAAAGCCCGCAGCTTGAAAATATCTCTTTTCTTTTGAGTCATATACCATATTTTCAGGGCACAACTCTTTATAGAAATTGATATCACGAGTAGCCGAGGTTAACCCTTTCTCGAAATAAGAAACTATTTCAGCTCTCGTAACATATCCAACAAAAAAAAGTTTAAAATCAATGTATGACAAACGTTGTTTTTGAGTAAAGCCAATATCGTTTAAATTCATTTCTAATTATAAAATCAACTAAGTGAACCTAGTATGTTCATAAAGTGAATAGATATCAAATAATTTTTGATGAATCTTAAATCCACTCATAATTCATATCACTTTAGATAAAATATTATTTAGACTGACTAGTTGATATCAATCAAAATAGATTTTCACCACTTGCTTTTAAGCCTATATAGAATCATATCTTAAATAATATATAAAGGTTATGCAGTGTTAATCTATCTAACGCTTTTAATACTACTCTTTAGTTAATTATCGACTTTTTCGTAGGTAATAATTTCTTCTATTTTGCAGTCGAAGTAAGCACATAATGCATCCAAAGTACGCGTAGTTGTTGAGTAATTATTGTTATTAGCCATTTTTGACATAGCGGCTTTATTTACTCCTGCGGCATTTGCAACTTCATCTAACGTAATTTTACGTCCCTCTTTCAATGACTTAGCTGCGATTAATTCCTTTAAGTTATAAACAATCATTTTAATACAACCAATTATTTAAAAAGTTTCTTTACAGGATACTTTACGTATGATTTAATCAGCTTAGTTTCTTGTGAGGATACTTTTATGATTAAAAATGAATTTACTTTGCTTTCTGCTAAAGAACTTTCAAGCTTTATTAAGTTCAGCCCAGATTACATTAACCGTAAGTTGAAAGACAATGTTTTTTTTGAGGGTGAGCATTACATTAGACCTTTTGGATCAAGAAAAATACTTTACCTTTTAGAAAGTGTAATGGAAGAAATGTACAACACCACGTATAAAGCTGAGCGCGAATTTGTCATTCCTCTCGCAAGTGGAGGTGTATGTTATGGCTAGTGTAAGAAGCCGAAACGATAAGTTGTTTTTTGATTTTTATTATCAAAACATACGATGTCGTGAGCAGACCTTACTCAAGGAAACAAAAGCTAATCGTATCAAACTTGAGAAAGTTCTAGAGAATATTGAAATTCAAATTATGCTCGATCGTTTTGTTTACCGAGATATGTTTCCGAATAGTAACCGCTGTAAGGCTTTTAAACTGTTTGATGATCAGATAGAAGCTATAAAAGCCAATGAAACGAATAAAGCTGATGTTATTTTACAGAATGTACCTAACTTCGAGGCATTTGCTTATGAGTGGCTAGAAGAAAGTAAAATTCATTGGAAAATTAGTCATTTTAAAAATGTGTCTATGATCTTTGAGCGTTATTTAATTCCTGAATTTGGCAAGTTTAATCTTGATGAAATAAGTCGTGCTCATATTATTAAATATCGCGCGGGCATATTAGAGCCTAAGCGTAGTAGTAAAAAACAATTAAGTAATGATTGGATCAATCATGTTATGACACCTCTTAGAGGCATACTTAAAGAAGCGTCATTACGTTATGATTTTCAAACTCCTTTTAACAATATAAAACCACTAAAAGTAGTTAAAACCAAGATAGAACCTTTTTCACTCAAGGAAGTTCAGCAATTTCTTAAGTATGTAAGAAGTGATTTTCGTAATTATTATACAGTTCGCTTTTTTACTGCGATACGAACAGCAGAGATTGATGGCCTCAAGTGGGAATACGTTAACTTTGATCGAAATGAAATTACTATTCATGAAACCTTAGTTGATGGCAATGTTGAGACACCTAAAACAGCCACATCATATAGAAATATCCAGCTGTCTAGAGTTGTTGTTGATGCATTAAAAACACAATTCAAAATAACAGGTAAGAACACTTATGTTTTTTGTAATAAAAAAGGTAACCCTCTTGACCATCGAAATATAACTAAAAGGGTATGGTATCCAACGCTAGAAGAGCTCTCTTTAAAGAGGAGACGCCCTTATCAAACGAGGCATACATGCGCAACTTTATGGCTTTCTGCTGGTGAAAATCCTGAATGGATAGCTAAACAAATGGGTCACAGCACGACTAAAATGCTATTTGAAGTTTATAGCCGTTATGTTCCAAACAATACTCGACAAGATGGTAGTGCTTTTGATCGCCTACTTCTAAATGCCAACATTGAAGAAGAGGCTACTTATGAATAACTATATCTATGGTTGGTTAAAAAATTTACATATTAATGGTACTTTGCCAACAGCCAATTGTGAGCTATTGATAAGCAAGCAAATAATTTACGCTATTACATCTGCTGATATTGCTAGAAAATGCCAAATAGTGTCTGGCTTAGCTCAATTTCAGTTAACTCACGATATAATGGGTAATCATGTTGTTTGTGATATAGAGCCTATACTTTCTCAATGTAACGAACAGCAGTACCTTAATTTAACTTCGATGATAAATAATACAAATGAGCATTTAATAGCACGATTTTTTAAGCTGCTTAGCTTTGTCACATGCAGTGAGTTGCAGCCTTTTATTGATTTTATTTTAACTAAACAAAGCATTTTACAAAAATTCATACAAGCACCGGCTAGCCTAAACCACCATCACTCTTATACTCATGGATTGTTTGAGCACAGTATAGAGGTAGCTGAAATTGCATTTAATAATGCTAAACACTTAAATCATTCCAGTATTGAATGCCAAGCTGCATTAGTAGCTGGCTTATTTCACGATATTGGTAAAATATTTGTCATGCTACATCAAGCCAACGATCGCTATATACCAGGACCACACGAAGGTTATAACTTTGCTATCTTAGCTGAACCTTTAGCGAAGCTAGGCAGTCGGAATAGGCAATTGCTTGAGTTATTAAGCAGTTTATTAGCTGCCAAGCCATCTGGCTATAAAGCGAGATATGCAATTGAGCATATTGTGCAACAAGCTGACCGATGCTCTTCTGAATCAGCTTTTATACATGCTAAATTTCAAGAGCTTCCTGATTACTACCATTTTTGTAAAGTTGGCGATAAAGTTCTTAAAAGAATGAGTTAAAGTTTTAAAATACCTAAACTTAATTTGAAGCTTTTAAGGGTCTTCGCCGGCCCTATAACTTATAATAAGCAGCAAATGAAGAAAACTCATTAAGCTATGGTGGCGCCTCGACTTTTTATATGTGCCTTTACTACCCTTTACTGTAATTAATAATCCAACTTCCAAAAAGCCATTGCCATTATGTTTACCTAGAAACCTGCCCTCCTCAATTGAGGCGCTTTCGATGTGACTATCGCTTAATCCAAATGAAGAAACTAATTGCTCCCAGTAAGACCTCGCTTGAGTAACATTTTGATTTTGTAAATCTACTTGATGAAAACGAAATTTGAAGTGGCTCGACTTTAATTTAAATTTTATACATAAATTTAAAAAGTTGCGTATTACTTGCTCATCAGGACAACGAAGAGCGAAATTCTTCCCTGCAGCACCATATTTCAATATTTGTAGGGCATCAAATGCTTCACTAAGAGTTACACTTTTCTGACTTAGTAAAGTATCAAATTTCTGACATAAATAATAAAATGCTTTTTGTGAAGAAACTCTTTTTAAGTCATCTTTAGTATTATCTAAACTTGGGAAGTTAGGAATTAAGGGCAGCTTTTTACCTTTCCTAGGATATTCTCTGCTTACACTCAGAGCATTATCATGTAATTTTTGAACTTGCTCCACAGGGAGTGAGTAACTCGATGCTGTATCGTGTATTGAGTTTAGTTCTAGCGATTTAAGAGCATTTGCATAATCTAACATTCTTATTTGCCCATCAGCTTCAAACTTTTGTTTAAAACCTTTAAACGATGGTGTGATTAAATCACTAACCTTACCCGCATATTGGATCGAATAGTCTTGCTCTTGTTTTTTACTATAAAATTCAATTCTTTCAATTAAACTTTCACCTAGCATAAACTCCTTAAAATTAGCTCTCCCTATACATTCAGATAAAAAATACTTAGATACTGTATATGTCTGATTCATTTGAGCGCAATGCTGTATGTCCTTTAAGTGTAAATAGCTATTTAGTGTCGACACCGTGACTTTATGACCAAGTAAATGAGACAAAAAAAACATTTTTGAACGAGTATTGTCTTTAACTTTTAATCTTTTGTTAAAGTGAGTAATAAAATTTTGCTCAAATAAGTCATTTTCAAATATAGATAAATACTGCCTTCCCGTTAATACCAAGTTTGAATTTAATCTGTACCAAGTCCAATTAGCAAAGCTATGTCTTAGGTGATGAATTCTTAGAGTATGATCCTTAGTATAATAATGCAGTAATTGCGTTAATAGCTCGTATGCTTTATTTACGCTAACAGAGCAGTTAAATAACAATGAATTTGATGGCTTATTTTCAGTGTTTTTTTGAACGTCATAAAAGCTTCTTAGCTTGGCTAAATGCTCTTTTGGCCATAACGCATCTAGGGGCAGTTCTCTTCTAGCTGAAGGTGTTTTTAAACCCCTTATTTTATTTGGTCTGATTGATAGTAGAACCCAATCATATTCATCTTCATTTGGCTTTATAGGTGAAACCTGAATATCACCAAAGTACAGCTTAGCGGCTTCATTACGGCGCAAGCCACTATAAAAACAAAAACACATTAATAAATATGCATATAACTCAACCGGACTGTTATTGAGGCTGTCACTTAAATATTCAAGAATTGCGCTTACATGACTAGCTGAAACTAAATTAGCATCAACTTTACTTTGGACAGGAGCTATATCAAGATCGTCAATACACAAGTCTTTGACAATTTCAGACTCTATTAAAAACACAGAGAAATAATATAAATACTTTTTACGTTGGGCAGAATTAAAATATTCACTCGTATCATTTAACTTTATTGCCCAATCTGACGCTGATATTACTGCTAGATCAGTTCGAGTAAAAACATTTAAAAAAGGTTCACTGATACTTTTCACATAATCAATTACTGTGTCTACTTTTAACTTCTTTTTAGTTACCCCTCCCTCTTTCAAAAGGTAATAAAGCCAACCACACAAAATATTGAAATAAACACTATTTTTATCATTTTTCAATTCTTGTTCAACAAATTTAATGCACTGTGCCCTTGAAGCTCTTTGGCCATTCAGTTCCCTCAAGTTTTTATAGGTATACTCTAACTTGGCTTTTATTAATTTAGGCTCAATATAATCAAAGCTGTCACTATCAAATGACAATAGCTTATTAAGCTCATTAAATTTCTTAGGTTGTTTTGCTATTTCGTCTGCAACTAATGCCTTATTACTTATTAACCTTAAAAAAGCTGTTTGAGGTAGCTCGGTACAGGTACTAGACCGTAAATACATCTGATAGTCGATAGGGCTGAGGTTGATTATAGTATCTATTTTTCTAAGTGTTCGTAATTTTAAAAGTGACAAGCTTTGCCAGTTTGTACCACTAGCTTCTGTTAAAAACGTTATTATAAATTCACTTAATCTATTTTTATTTACTCGTATTTTCTCAGACGGCTTAATGAAGTTTTTATGATGTAATAATAAAAGGACAACAGCATCACATAGTA
Source organism: Pseudoalteromonas nigrifaciens (assembly GCF_002221505.1). Taxonomy (NCBI): domain Bacteria; kingdom Pseudomonadati; phylum Pseudomonadota; class Gammaproteobacteria; order Alteromonadales; family Pseudoalteromonadaceae; genus Pseudoalteromonas; species Pseudoalteromonas nigrifaciens. The sequence goes on from NZ_CP011036.1 coordinate 2,071,563, forward strand.
CGTATCGTCGTTCCTCTTTTTCGCTTTTCCCAAACCAAAATACTTGACCACCTAAATACATTAAAGCATCCGGGGCATTTATGATTGTAATAAGCTCGTCAAACTGAACACCTGTTGTCATATATAAAAATAAAACCAACCGACCATAACTAGCTTCTTTTGATAAATTAGCAGTTGGTGTTTGTAGCTCTTTACTTAATATTGACTTAATTTGGAGTGCTATCGGTAGTTTTATTAATTCTACTGGTGATAACATAGGTTTATCGCGCTTTAGTACGACGATTTGAGGGACTTTTGAAGATTCAATACCATGATGCTTTAATCCATAATTTAATATAGCATCAATAAGCATGAGCTGAAGGTGTTTAATCGTTAAGTCTTCTTTTAACCGTGACTTTAAAATGTTCATTTCACTAGAAAGAACATTCTCATCGGATTTTTTAAAATACCTAAGCATTAGCATGCATAGCTTTTTATATTCGTTTAAAAAATCATCATCGCTAAATCTAATTCCAAAATCATTATCTGAGCCGTTTCTATAAGCATTTACAATCTGTTGAAAACATTGATGGAACTTACCTTGCTTCTTCAGTTCATTTAAATAAGATCGGACTTTAGAGTTTGCCACCCTACCCCCTTAAATAACTTATCTAGAATAGGTAATAATTCATTTACAGAATCTATGTAATTTAGTGTCGAATAATCAGCTAAAGGAACCTCACCAGACTGCCAATGGCCCATTTGAAAGTTTATTAGCTCTGAATTGACGTTGTTATAAAGCAAATTACTTTTAAGCCAATGCCTTCCTGCATTTGCAGGTATTTTATGTTCCTTAGGTAACCTGAGAACTAACTCTGTAGGAGAAATACCTTTAGTAACAATTCCTGCTCTTTGTCTTTGAAATATGAATAAAGGTCCATGATTTATACGTGAATTTCTAATTAGCTTAAACCACTGACAAGATTCTTTGTAATCGAGATTTAAGCTTTTAGAGGCGGCATTTAAAAAGTCATCTATTGACTGGCATAACTTGGGCTTTAATACTCTTATTAACCCTCTCAAACAACTAAGGTGCTCTTGATAAGCTGTGATTTGCGCATTTAAAATAGACGGTAAACAAACTAATCTAGAATGCGTAAAATCACTATCATCTTTATCACTTATCCCCATGAGGTTTAGCGTTGGAAAATACAGAGAAAAAGTTGGTAACGGGTTCCAAACAGCCCGATAACCCGTTCCAAACATTAACATCCATGCCGTATAGACTGTAAACGCGTTATGGTATTTTAAGATTGCATCAAGTTGTTTTAAAGAGTTTAACTTAGTGTTTTTAACTTCTAATACCAAAGCTGCTATGAGGCTCTTAACTGTCATATTCTCTGGTGTAAATTTAGAACCAAGCATACGATTACGCTTATCAAAACACACTAATTCAAAAAGTTTTATAGGGAATTTTTCTTTACAATAATCATAGTAATCAGACTCAACTTCTTGCCAAAACTCAAATAGCCTTTCACACCGCGTAACATCATCAATATTGCTATAGCTTCTAGATACTCGAGTAGAATACATTTTTACATCGTAACTAAAGTCTATATAAATAGGGTCTATCACACCTGTTGCATTAATATAATTCCCAATAAAATTACTAATGCTATTGATACTTAGTCTTCCGCTATAAGCTCTATCTGATACCTTTTTTAATTTTTTGGCTAAACTGCTTTCAAGTGCTGCAAAATTGTCTACGTTAATAAGTAAACCTTCTTTTCTGCCCTTTAAATATTTAATTATTAAATCTGTTAAAAATGTAGGACAAGCAGTAAATACACCATTCGCTGTTTTAATAAGACCAACTTTTTTAATCGTTGGTTTAGCAGTTTGAGTTATAGGAAAATACCACCAACCACGGTCATTTTCATCTAGAAACAAACCTCGTGTTTTGTCATCTATTTTATTAAATATCTGTAAGTTTTCTATCTCATGTAACGTCTTACCCAATAAAAACATCAGCCATCCCAATATTGCTAGCTCAATATTTTTATCGGAACGGCCATACTTATTTAATGTATCAAATAATAAGCCCAGTTCTGGCGCCTTTAATAATCGCGTATCTTGGTAAGCAATATTATGAGCTCGGTGCACATTGCGAGTTATATCTATTTGTTTTTTCTTCTTAGAGGCGGGACTAAAAATCATTTCAATGCTTTGATGATCGGTTTTATCTCTTTCAGTATTGCTTTCATTGTTATCAATTACAAAAGGCATCTGAACCTCAGAATCTTCAGGGTTAAGTCCCTCTGTATCTGATAAAAAGTTTAAAGATGGTATTAAAACTGACAAATTATCAACAGCCCCAGGAATAGGTAAAGTATTAGGTTTTTTATACCATTTAGCGATGGAGCCTCTGTAACGGCCTCCTCTTTTATACAGCCGAGCTGGTTGCCAGTCATTCTTATAAAAATGAATTAAAGTATTTAAATAACCTCTATCCGTTACATTATTAGTATATATATCATTATTAATAATTGACTCTAACTTACTCGCGATTGACGAAGCTGAATCAAGGTAGTTTGTTAATATTTTATCTTTATCTGGTTCGAAGGCTATATTGGACTTTTTCATTAATAAGCGAAACTTATTACAAACCTCAGCTTCTCTTGTTGATGAGCTTGTATATTAAGCGACAATTACGGTGGCCGGTCTAGCGACAATTATCTTGGCCGGTTGATCTGATAAGGTTCGGTACAGCAGAACGGAGGAGTTCACTGTGCCGGGAACACGAATCACTGATCAGCAGGTCACTATTTATATGAAACATAGAAAACGTAATAGCCAAGTTATCGCGGCTGCGAAAGCAGGTATTTCTGAACGTTCAGCAAGGCGCATTGATAAACTGGATGAGCAGCCATTGTCTAATAAACGCCAATGGCGAACGCGTATAGATCCACTTGAGTCTATCTGGGACAGTATTGTTGTCCCTCTACTTCAAGGTGATGCAACGTTAACTCCGGTGGGAATTTTTGATCACCTTTGCGAGTTTCACACCGACAAATTTAACCCTAGCTCACGGCGTACATTAGAGCGTCGAATTCACAAATGGCGAGCACTGTATGGCTCAAGCAAAGAGGTCGTATTCCTGCAAACACACGAGTATGGCCTATTAGGCATGTGTGATTTTACACATGTGAAGTCACCCGTTACCATTGCTAGTGAACCCTTAAAGCATATGTTGTTTCATTATCGTATGCCCGCCAGTGGCTGGGCTTATGCCCAAGTGATTTACGGCGGTGAAAGCTTTGCTGCTTTTTCTGATGGCGTGCAAAACGCATTTAAAGCAGCCGGCGGTGTGCCTAAAGAAGTGCGTACAGACAGTCTGAGTGCCGCCTATCGTAATCACACTAATGATAACGATTTTACAGAGCGCTTTAATGAATTAGTCACCCATTATGGCTTTAAAGCGACCCGCAATAACCGTGGTATTGCGCATGAAAATGGGGCTATTGAGAGCCCTCATGGGCATCTTAAATCGCAACTGGAGCAAGCATTAAAAATCCGTGGTAGTTATGACTTTCAGACAAGAGAAGTCTATGAATCGTTTGTTGCCGACATTGTAGCTCGCCGTAATCGCCGTGTAAGTGATAAATACGCAGTAGAGCAGCGACAATTACATGCTTTACCACGGACGATGAGCGTCAATTACACCGAGCATTATCTAACGGTGTCACGTACGAGTACTATTTCGTTGAAACGTGTTACCTATAGCGTCCCGTCACGCCTTATTGGTAGCCGATTACTTGTTCGTTTATATGACAACCGTTTAGAGCTGCGCTATGGCAGCGATTTAGTTCAAACGTTAGCGCGTGTCTATGCTTCTAAAGGATGCCGTGCACGTAATATTAGTTACTTGCATGTTATTGACGCACTGGTTAAAAAACCATTGGCATTTCGCTACTCACAACTACGTGACGACTTACTTCCAAGCGACAATTACAAAGCTATTTGGGAATACGTTAATGCCCACCTTTTAGCGGATGAAGCGAGCTATTACATGGTGAAATTGCTCCATTTAGCGAAGCAAAGTGGGTGTGAACGTCAATTAGGACGATTTGTAGCAGCGTCAATTACTCAGCGACAATTACCGGCCATCCGAGAATGTGAAGCGCAATTTTTAGTGATTGCATCAAACATACCCACAATAACAATAAAGCAACACAGCTTGAGCGCTTATAGCAGCATGATACCGGGAGGTCTACATGGATAACTTCACGGCCTCGTTACCTTTAATGCTGAAACAATTAAAGCTTAGCACCATGCTTCAACAGTGGAATACTCTGGGCAAAAAAGCGATAGAAGAACAATGGAGCCCACAGCAATACTTATCTGAGCTGTGCCATATTGAACTTGCGACACGCGATGACAAACGCCTTCAGCGGCTTTTAAAAGATGCAAAATTGCCCGTGGGTAAACACCTTAGCAGCTTCGACTTTACCCTTGTTGATGGGGTTAGTAAGCCCCTTGTTGCTGATTTAATAAATCAGCCGGATTGGTTGAAGTACGGTGGCAATATATTGTTATTTGGCGCCAGTGGTCTTGGTAAAACGCATATCGCCAGTAGCATCGGTTATGGCCTTATCGAGCAGGGCCATAAAGTTAAGTTTGTTGCCGCGTCAGCGATTGTTCAACAACTCCAGCAAGCAAAGCGACATTTACGCTTGCAAGACGAACTTGTAAAGCTCGATAAATACAGCTTATTAATCGTTGATGACGTTGGTTACGTTCGAAAAACGGAACAGGAAACGAGTGTGCTGTTTGAATTGATAGCCCATCGCTATGAGCGACACAGCATGATCATCACATCAAACAAATCATTCGAACAATGGGATGAACTATTTGATGATTCAACGATGACTGTCGCGGCAATCGATCGCTTGGTTCATCATGCAACGATTATTCATTGCGAAGGTGAAAGTTACCGACGCAAAACAGCGCTCAATAAGAGCAAATAAAATTCGGTGTCAACCGGCCAAGATAATTGACGCGGAACCGGCCAAGTTAATTGACGCTAGATAGCTTGTAGCTAATTCAGGATCGATGAGTGTATGTATTGTTTTAAAATAATTACCAATAAAATTAGCAAGAAGATTTAATGATTTTGAATCTTGCTTATACTCATATGATTTAATAAGTAATACATAGAATGGTATCTCATTGCACCAACCATTTTTATATGTGCTGCGATTAAAACTCTCTCTTGAGCTTGCATCTAGCTCAACTCCATACTCATTAAAGGCATAATAAATATACTCAGGAAGACATAGCTCACTTTTAGTAAACTCCCATAGCTTCTGTGACGCATCATTCATCCTTTTTAATAATAAAAAAACTTGTGATAAACCACTCAAATCTTCAGGGGCACTTATGCGAGAAGTAAAATCATCAAAGTCAGATTTTATATCCTCGATACTGATTTCCAAGTTTACCCCTTTACAATACAACTCAATATGCTCAAGAAGCTTAACTTTTAGCGTACCCGTCATAATTTAATCACTTTTGTACTAATTTTAAGCCATTTACATAATTCTGTTTTTGTTTTAATAGCTGGAAATAAGGTACGCCATTCTGTTGAATCAATTACTGGTTGTTCACCTTTGAATAAGCCAATAAGTAACTCTGAGATTAAAGGGCCGGATGCATTAAAGTACTGCTTAAAAAGTAGTCGAACAATATCATTAAGAAAAATTAAACGTCTAAGATCGGGTGTCGGACGATTAGGAAGGATCAAACATGGGACAAGTTGATTTGACTGTTCTTGAAGTCGACAAACTTTATGAAATGTAAATAAGCCAGAGACTAGTTTTAACTTTTCATTATCAGTTTTATATCCAATTATCGGGGCTTGATAAGCATCAAGTTTCCAAGTAGTAATTGTATCAAAGCTGTCGTTTGAACTTGGTTTTAAAAACGAAAACAAATTTATATTACTAATTAAATTATCTATGGTTTTTTCAAGGGTAATATTTTCTGCGACAATATACTCAAATGTAGACCTGTCTAATAATTCATCGATCTTTTTTAATTTGCCTTCAACATTCTCATCAATCATATTCAGCACCAGAACAATAAGTAGTCATTTTTGACATTTTCATAATGTGCCTAAACAGTGCCCAGATCAAGCTTTAAATGTTCGTAAAACACTCAAAAACAGATTTTAATATTAACTAAATTTTATATAAGTTATTGTAATAATATGCAATTCATTATATTTACTGGAGATTATTATTTATAGAAGTAGTTAAACTAACGTCTTGACATGGTAGAGGTCGGTGGTTCGAATCCACTCGGTCGTACCAATTAAACTCTATATTTCAAACAGTTAAAAACCCTATTCAATCTATTCGTTTAATTATTCAACTAAAAATTAAATTCTTAGTTTTTTATTATTTTGTATTCAAAATTTTAAAATAACGAGAGCCAAGCCTCAAAAGATCATCCTAAAAATTCCAGTTTTTATCGATTTGTGCCCAAACTTGTGCCCAAGCGCCCAAACCACTTTTTTAGCTCCTTGACCTAGCACCTAATTCGACCTCGCGCCTTTGCAGATTATCTGTATAACAATAAAGTTAAGCAGACATCCGCTTGCCGAGTTAAATAACTGCTTAGTCAAAATTTATTTTTAACTATTAAAGAATAACAATCGATGGCTTAAGCACTTTACCTGTTTTAGTATTTATACAACCGTGAAATAAAACACTTTGAATATCGCCACTCATATTTTCACTTTTATTGTGTTTAATATGAGATTGGGTATCAAATTTATCCCCAGCTTTAACTCGCTGCAGTTCAAACATCGGATAAGCAAGCTTAAAGCGGTTAAACAACAACATAAACAGTTGGATAATACGCTCTTGGTCTGAGTTATTTCCTTTAACCACCTCCGCTTTAATATAATCCCACAAGTTAAAAATATATTTTTCTTGAATACCACAAGCAACTAGCCCTTTTACGCTAGGATCGGTAAATATATTATCCGTTGATAATTTGGTTTGAGTAGAAAGAGCATCATAGATTTCTTTAATTCGAAGATCTTCTTCAAAGTTATCGCGGTAGTATGCTATTTTTTTTTCTTGTTCTTCATATTTCGCTTTAATAGAATCATATTCTGTCTTTAAATATTTATAATTGCTAGAAGCCTCCGACAAGCTCTGTTTGTTTTGATTAAGGTTAGAAGTTACTGTAGATAAGTTAGCTTCTAAGCCTGACTTATCTTGGTTTAGTGATAAAATAGCTTCGTTGCTTTTATTTAAAGCGGAGTCTTTCAATCCGAGTAATGACTTAAGTTTTATAATAATTTCTTTCATTTCTTCATTCTCACTTCTTAATTTTATTACCTCAATATCTAAATTATTACCTTCTTCTTGTAGTTCCTGAGTTAAAGTATTGTCATTGAGAGCTAAGTCTTCAACAACTGTTGTTTCTAAAGTCCTGTTAACTGCCGGTTTCAACATTATTTCACGCACTTTTCCTTGGACTTCACTGTCTTCCAAAAGTAATAAAAAACTCTGTTTTAAAGTTTGATCTCCAATTAATTGCTCATCCATTATTGATTGCCTCTTTTAAAATTCCTTGTCGCCTTTCGGTAATAATTCTGTAAAACATTACTATTGCCAGCATCTACTTCTTCAACAGCTGGCTTAACGGTTTTTTCATCAACACCAAGTTGATCATTTTTAACCGCACTGCTTACTTTAAGCCTTGTTGAAATATCTGGATAAAGAAAAACTTGAGAACAAGCAGTGTCAATACCATTAATAATCCACTGAAGATCTTGTTCACTAGTAATAAACTTGTCAGCGATTGAAATACTCGTATCAACATTAAAAGAGTTAATATCTGTATCAATAACAAAGGCCAGCTTTTCAGTCGTAGTATATTCAATTTTATTTTTAAATTGTTGCCAGTATAAATTAACCGAAATCCACTCTTCTCCGGCAAAGCGAATAATCTCTAAGTCACCATCTATAATGCGACTCGTTTTAGCCATGTTATTTTTTACTTGAATATAAAAATCAGCCATTTACTTACTTAACCCCATAACCTTGCTTTCAATCTGTTCAATAGATAATTCAGGCTCTAGTTTTTGGTAAGCATCAACTAAGGCATTACTATGCTTCGTTGTTTCATCAAGAGAGAGCTCATCATTAAGGTAAAGCTCGTAGTTATCTAGCTTTAATTCCTTCTCTTTATAGGCCTTTATAGTCCCAATAATTTCATCAGTTTCTAGCTCTTGAGCCGCCACAGTCGCCATGAATTCAGGTGTCACTGTTGCATCTAGTTTTTCATTAATTCCTTTTAAAGTAATAGAGGCACCAATAGAAGAACGTGCCAAAAGATCTTTTTCATCAAGGCTATCAAATTTTTCTTTATCAAAGACGACGTTATTTCTCAGGTGATCAATATAATCATTAATTGAATCGAAATCTTCTGGCTTTTTATCACTTAACATAGCCCGCTCGCCTAGCTCTTCCATTGTATCTTCTGGGCTAATAATGCCTAAAGAAATGCCAACCGACTTAATGGCATCAGAAACTTTTGCCGCAAGGCTTATTCCTAAGCTGGCAATGCTTGTAGCAGCACTTGCAATGCTACTACCAATACTTGATACTGTGCTACTTATAACGCTACATGCACTGCTCACAGCACTACACAAACCACTCCAAAAACCCATAGTTATTTCCTTAATTAAAATTTAATTTTTTATTAGTACAAAGCGCATTTCTTTGTTCCATATTAAATGCAACTTCAGAGTTTTCGAGCACTGCATATAGGTAAAGCCTTAAACAGTCGCTTCGACTATTTGACTGTTTTTCATTTTCGTCTGATTCTGCAGGTGTTTTATAACAAGTGGTAAGAATATATTGATGCATAAAACCAATACCATAACCTTTAATATAGTTATGTAACTCAATGTTTGATTTATAATTTTTTACAGTGTTAATCCAAGCAAGCATTGGATTCCCTTGTAATATATCCTGAATAACATCTGCTGAAGGTTTACTTTCTAAAAGCTCTAACCCCTGAATTAAACCTAACTTGTAATTATCCGCATAATATTGAAGCGCTATGTTTCTAATTTCTTCAGGATCAACATCTGTTTCTTGTGTTGTACTAACAAACTCTTTTATTTGAACTTGAAGAGGTTTTGTCGTCCCCGAAGTAGATAAAATAACACGACCAGGTTCAAGATTTGATAAAAAGTCTTTTTGCTCATCCGATAGTGCCATTGTATTTCCAACGGCCTCTTTATCATCTTGTGCAAAAAGCTTATGAATAATTTTAGTACTCGTATTTTTTAATACTTCTGGCGTTAGTTTATTCGGAATTTGATCAACAATAATCAACGACTCCCCATATTTTCGTACTTCAGCCAACATATCAGCAAATGTTTCAACCCCCTGTTTTTTATTGGAGCTATCCCCTGTCTCAAATTTAGATAGTAAACGGTGTGCTTCTTCAATCAGTGTAATATGTCTAAACTTCTCGCCGCGCTTTCTATATTCTTCGTGATTAGCACGTACGGCTTCATTTAGATTAGCTAAAACAAACCCCATAATTAAAGACTTTTCACTTGGGTTACGGATCTCTTCAAGTTCTAAAATCACATTGCGTTGCGCTAAGTCTTTAAAGTTTATAGACCGCGGTGTATTTAACATTTGGCCTTTAGAGCCTATCAATAACCCTTGCAAGCGTGCTTTTATTGACCCTACATAATCCTGTTTTAACCTATCATCAAAGCCTTGCTCGTTTACAACAACCTCAGTCATATCAATCAATTCAGCTAGTGTAGGAAACGCATACACCCCTGGGGCAAATGGGTTTTCATAATAGCTATTTTTAGAATTAGCAATATTCCAACCTTTAGCCTCGTAGCAACGATAAATAGCAGCTTCTATTAATTGTGGTATTGCAGCTTCCATATCAAAAGCTGATTCTATACTCGCCTTTATCATATCGACTCTAGAGGTAATATTTTCATGGGGGAAAAATTCAAAAGGGTTGAGTCTGAAAGGAGCAACATTATCGTTACCCAAGGTAAAAATTAAAATGCTGTTATCTTTTTTTGTTAGTACTCTGTATTCTGTTTTAGCTGGCTCAATGACTAAAAATGGCATTTGAGCTGAGTGTAATAATCGATGGCAAGTTGTCGTTTTACCACTTCCTGTAACACCTGCTATAAACGTATGTTTGTCTAAGTCACGCTTATCTATACTCACCTCTGTTCTCTGCTTTAAACCACTTTTAACTAGGTTACCCAAAAAGAGTTTGTTTTCATCACTGGCCTGTTGCGTCATATTCAAGCCAAATTCAACTTCTTCTTTTAAAGTTAACCCCACAACTTCTTTCTGAGGTAGACCAGCAACAACACTCAATTCATTAGTAGAGAGCCAATTACATAAATATCGATTAAAAGGGTTTCTAGAAAGCAATAGATTTAATTGATGGATATTGTTATCACTTTTCGCAGCATCAGCACTTGCTGCTTGCAATGCAGGCAATTGGAAGTTTTTTAATGTAGAAATCTCATTTTTGACCGTCAATTTTTTAAGTTGTAAAGGTGACTTGTTCGCCTCTTCACCCGAAAAAATTGATTTTGCCGTATTTCCTAGCTTTAAAACACTAGCCTCAGAGTTAGATAATAAGTAAATATTAGACAGATAAAGCCCTTTATTTTTGCCTATTTGAATCCGTTTTAATAACACTTCATCAATATAACTAACCCAATCTTGCACTGTTTTATCTGAAAACTCACGAGATTCACTAGATGATGTACCTGTTTACTCCGATGTACTTGTTCCTCGGTTGCTGCCTGTAGCCGTAGACTCTGAGGTGCCTTTCGTTGTACTTTCACTACCATTTATATGGCGACTATGGTCGGTCTCAGAAAAGCCTGATGATGACTGCTTACTACCTTCGGTGTTATTTGTCCCTTTGTTTGTAGTAACCGATTTACCCGTATTAGTTGTTACAGATTTACCGTCATTTTCACTCGTTGTTTTAGTGCTACTAGAACCTTCAGAGGCTCCTTCTGTCTTAGCCTTATTTGTTCCGTCTTGAATGCTTTTTTTAGATAAGGGCAGTAATTTGTCATAAATTTCATGTAATTGCCCTTCAAGTTCGTTTACCTCAGTCAGTGAAAGAGGATCAGCCAAAACAGCTAAGCAAAACTTATCGCCACTCATTATATCAACCAAACGGTCAACACCTTGAAACTGTTCGTTATCTTCATGAACGCTAGGGACGCCTTCAAGTTTAGAGACTTTAGAAAAAGCATCCACATCGCTTTTAACTTGCTTGCGTTCATATTTATCAAGCTTTTTAACTATGCTTCCTCTAAAATTCCCCTCTAAAGAGGGTTTTAAAATACTTTCGCCTATATCGTCAACATCAAGGGATAAATCTCCTTTGTAGCGCTTATCTTTTGCAATACCAAATAAAAACTTAACGCTTTCTCCATCGCCAATGAGTAAATAAAGAAAGAGAATACCTTCAATATTTAACGAATTTAACACATTCTCAAACGCCTCTTTTCGAGGAAGTTCTTCATCAAAAGTTACTTCTTTTATGTGGTAAAGTGAAAATTCATGCTCAGCTAGTAAAAATGGCTTTTCAATAGCAGGTACTTGCACAGCTGCATCTATACTATTTGCTTTTAAAAGTTCAACTAACGATTTTTTTATCCTTGCCATTTTAAAAATCCTTCATTACAGCTTGTTCGGCTTCTTGTTGAGTCATAGATGGTTCAGCATTTTTATAAGCGCTAACCAAGCAATCACTATGTTGTTTAGTTTCATTCAATTGGAGCTGGCCGTCACTGTAAGCTTCTATTTGCTCTAAATTTAAGCCACTGCCTGAATACGCTTTAATAATCTCGAAAACCACTTTCGAACCTACACCTATCTCTGCTACTTTATTTAAAAATGGTAAAGAAATGTTGGTACTCAATTCCCTGTTCAAGCCTTGCAATAAAATGGCACTCCCTATCGCCTGACAGGCTAAAACATTTGTTGGTTCATCAGTTAGCGTTACTTCTGTCACATCATTTCGTAAGTAATCTATATAATCATTAATTTGATTAAAGTCTTCGGGTGTTTTATCAGCAGAAATAGCTTTAGCGCCTAGCTCATTAACGCTTTCATTCGGTTTAAGAACGCTCGAAGCAATGCTTAACTGCTCAATGACTTGAACAACCTTAGGTAAGTTTTCACCTACTGTTTTTAATACCATAGGTGCGGTTCTAACTAGCATTGGTCCTAGAGTCGAAGCTAATTTACTAACCGCTGTTATTATTGTAGGGATAAGTGTAGGTACTAACATAATCTTCCTTAAATATTATAGTTCTAGGCTTTGAGGTTCATTTAGATAAGAGTTATTTTTAATGTCCTGCTCATCAGCTATCACGTACTCAATCTGAGTAGGTGATATAATTCTTAAGTAAACCATTGCATCGTTATCGGTCATATCAAGCTTAATGGCTTTCTTTTTAATACCACTGTCAGCAATAGATACATTCCCTGTGCTTGATGTTGGTTGTTCAGTGTAAAATAATTCAAATTTTTGGTAGCCTGCATCAATAAACTCAATCCACTGATTAAAATTACTTTCACGGTCTATTATTGGTTTAAATTTACCTTTACGGCTTTCGCCTAGGTAATATTTAAAACGAATATCATCATCGCCAACATTACGGTCAATCACCATTATGTTGCCGCCTTCTCGCGACTCAATTAAACCAAAAGCAACGCCTGTTTTACCTGTTGGTTTTTCAAGGTCAGTTTTATTAGCGCCCAGTGGCGCAAATAATTTAAAATGGCTATTACCACTAATATTGCCAATAGCTTCATCTTGTAAGTTAATATGCTTTTCAAATAATGCGTTAACAAAGCTAGACTGGCTTGAATTACCCGCTAAAAATATTTTTACATCATCAATATCATTTAATGATTCTTGAATATTGCTAAAAGCCAAACGCAGCGCATTAAAAAAGTTTTCAACGCCTCGCTCAATACGATCAGACAGTAACTGAGTTAGTTCATCCTCATCAACATCAAGCGCAAAAGCAGAATGCTGAATACCATTAATATCTGTGAGCGTTATACTAAGCTCTCCAGAAGCATCAATCGAAAAGCCTTCGTGCTCTTCCCAAAATGGGCGCAAAGCAATACATAGTTTTTTTGTGTTGTTTCTTGCTTCTTGTGAATAACTTAGTAGTTGTTCGCTGCCTGCAAATTCATCTTTTTCAGGGTGTTTTTCAAATTGAATTCCCGCTTTTAAAAGTGCTACTTTGTTTTTCTTAAATACTTCAAACGCTAATAATTCTAAAAGGTTTTCACCACCAAGAAATTGATCGCCACCAGCACCAAAGTGCTCTATTACGTAGTCAAAACGGCGCTCTTTTCCACTTTTAGCTTCTCTAAAAATGCCAAAATCAAAATCGGTTGTGCCGCCGCCAAAGTCAAAAACGCCATAAAAAATGCGTTCGTCACCTTCTGGGTCAAAGTCATGAGATTTAAAAGCAGTTAAGGCATAAGCAGCAGGTTCACTCGCCCCTTTTATAACGGTTAATTGCTCAATAGTGTCAGGCCCTAATTCAGCAGGAAGTGATTTTTTAAGCCCCTTTTCAAAGCTTTCTATAATTTTATCGCGCACTGGCATTTCGTAAGTCACAGGAAACGACAGTATGTACTCCATAAAAATGCCATTATTTAAGTTATTAATATATAAACCTAAATAATATGCATAAATTTCAATAGGGTTAAAGTCGTCAGTGCCAAGTTCTAAAAATGGTGGTAAGTCAATCACTTTGCCTTTTTGTCCAACTACTTTTAGCTTTCTGTTTTTATCGCCCGCCCATTGTTTTATTTCATCTAAAAAGGTATTAAATTGGCTAGACTCAGTGCCTTCCATTGCATTTTTGGCAGTATGGGAAATAGTTAAATCTTGCCAACGAGTATAAGGTTTATTGGCTTTTGCACCATAAGCACTAATAAATGCGTCAAGGTCTCTAAATTCCATAATTGTTGGGTTTTCATAATGATGGGCTTGTATATCTGTACGTAAATCCCCAGTACCAACTCGCATAGGATGAATATTCACATTATCTTTTTGATACACTACAACGGTACTTTTTGTACCAAAATCTATTGCGACCACCCCATCGTTAATACTCGATTTTGGGTCTCGCGCAACCAGTGGAATGGGTAAATTAATACTTTGCTCATTAGTATTTTCAAGCTCATCGGTCCACAAAGACCAATGACCGAGCTCTGTATCTTCTACCATTTTTGAGTGATAAGGCGCTATGTCAGCGCGAATATGGTCTTCTAGTAGCAAGCTATTAGTTATTTTTTTTGTGACTAGCTGATTTAATATGTCAGTTTTATCAGCTATTTTTTGAATTGCAGCTTTATTTTTGTAATTTAATGCAACAATTAATACTTTATATAACGCATTATCTTTGAGTTTAGTCGGGACAAAACCACTGTATATGGCATTAATGAATATCCCTTTCGCCCCCAATCCAGATATATCATGCTGGGATAGATAGGGTAGGCAGAAACCTTTTGAGGCATCAGTAAAGCAATTTAAATCACAATCAAAACCCTGTACCTTATTATTTTTTTTATATAAATAGTAAGCATTTAATAAGAAACGACCTCGGTTAATATTAAAAGGTGCACTTAATAACTTTGTTAACAACCTAAGAGTAGCGAGGTTCGGTACATCCCACTCATTAAAGTCATCTTTTAATTCAGAATTAATTATTTCTATTACATCACTATATGATTGGCCCGAGTTAAAATATGAGTCTTTATTAAATGCTTTTACCTTAGCTTCACAAAGCATCCAAAAGCCTTTGGCTTGTTTATCAAAGTAAATATCACCCCCAAAGTTTACCCAACGATCACTATTAAATTCACTTTCAACCTCATTAAAACAATTATTTAACGCATTAACTAATGGCCTATCTTCCCCCGTAACTGTTACATTATTTACAAAGGCAATAATTTCTTTTTGAATCATTTCTTCTAAATGCATAACCATTTTGTCAAATGATGCATCAACACCTATTTGTTGCGCATCTTTATTAGATAGCATCCATTGCGTAATTCTTTTTGTATCCATTATTCTTCCTATATTTTTTATGTATAAGTCTTATTCTGCTTTTACTACTAAAACCTGTATAAATAATTTAAATACCTTGTAGGCTTAATATTTCATACACATCTCAATATTATGCTTTTATCTTTCGAAATTAATTTCACAAGCTTGCAAAGTAGTAAGCTCACCCTTAATGCCAACTAACCTCATAACCCCATTGACGACATTAGCTCATGCTCACTCACAACTTCAGGCATTACTACCGCATCTCTTAGCATGGTTTTCTTTGCGAGTAGTTTGTCTAGGTTCACATCAAACGAATCATATTCTGGGTGTAAAAGGCAGGGTAAGTGAATAAACACAGGTTTTTCTTGACCAATACGATAAACGCGGTCTGTAGCTTGAGCCTCTTTTGCGGGGTTCCAGTGGCGTTCTAAATGAACTACATGGTTTGCACCAACAACCGTTAAGCCAACGCCTGCCGCTACAGGCGACATAATTATAACGTTAAAGCCTTCTTCTGCTTCAAAGTCAGTGATCATCCCTTTACGAGACAGCTGATCTTTTTTTGTAGCAATCGCTTTGCTGTCTCCGTTAATAACATGAATGTTTAGCTCATAAATTTTATCTAAGCATATTTTAAGAACAGCCTGGAGCTTTTTAGTTGTCGCAAAAATAATTACCTTCTCTTGTTTGTTTTTTATATCTGACAATATATCTAACAACATGCGTAACTTTTCAGACTCTTGTAAATTACGCTGTGCCTCTTTGGCATTATTAGGTGGCTGTTTAAAAACCTCATCAAGCCTTGGATGCAAACTAACAGCCCTTAATTGCTGTAATACTGTTAAAGCATGGCCGCCGCCCTGCTCTTTTGCTTTCTCCTTTCTATAATCTTCAACAATTTGGTTGTAGCCAAGCAACTGACCTCCGGTCATATTACGAGCTAACTCTGGAGCAAATGCCATATTGTCAGCCAAGTTTTTATGAATACCTGTTTTTATTGTTTTAGTAGGCATTCCGGTTAGCTCGTCTTCCTTGGTTCGGCGTAACATAAACTGCCCAGCAGCATTACGTAAATCGTTACCAACTTCTAAACGCACCTCTGCTTTTTCTTCCTCATTAGCACTACTTATTGGCTTAATCCAGCGCTCTCTAAAATAGCCCCAATCGCCTAATAGCCCTGGTTGCGCTGTATCCATTAAACACCAAAACTCGCTTAAACTATTTTCAACAGGAGTACCTGTAGCTAGTAATTTAAAATCAGCTTTTAGTGCTTTAGCTGCACGTGTTGCTTGAGTATTTGGGTTTTTAATATTTTGAGCTTCATCAAATATTACAATTCCCCAGTCAATAACACATAAAGAAAATTGGTAATCCCGTAACGTTTGATAAGTCGTAATAACAACACGTCTATCCATATCTAAACGCTTTGTTGCTGCATCAGCCCCAACATGCAAAGCGTAACGAATAGATTTATGATCAGCATGCGAATCATTCATTACCGTCGCAAGCTGCATAGACTCTCGTTCAGCCCCTTGAACTTTAAACTCTTTTAAATCCCTTGATGACTGCAGGACTTTAATATCTCTAAATGGAGAATCTTTAAAAGTAGCTTCAACCTCTTGTTCCCAGTTTTCCAATAAACTAAGTGGAGCGACTATTAATATGGGCTTTTCGGATTTATTGCTTTGCTGCTGCATTGACAAGTACTCAGCCAGCATAACTAACGTCATATAGGTTTTACCAAGCCCCATATCATCGGCTAGTAAAGCCCCTTGCACTCTATACATATCATCATGGTTATCTAATTGAGCTGACTTAAGTAACGACATCATCCAGCTAATGCCAGACTCTTGATGAGGGAAAGGTGTTCGCGCTAAATTAGTTCTGTCAAAACTAATAGATCGGTCTAACTGCGCAACTTTATTTACAATGTCTTGATTATGTTCTTCCGCATCTTTTAGTAACAAGGAGACTTGCTCTTTACGAACCAGAGTATCTTCAACTCCAGGCGTATCTGAGTCATTAGAAGGGTTTGCTAAATTTTCTCTTACCTCTGCGAGTGTTTCACTAACTCGCTGCTCATCGCGTATGTCAATTAACTCATCATCAACAACAACACTATCTGCATTTTGCCCTTTAGCTTGCTGGTAACTTTGCTCAAACGATACAACATCGTCCTCGCATTCAAGCAACTTAACTAAGCGCTCTGGTGGCTCACTGTCTGTATTTGTCGAAAACCAGCCATTACTGCCATCGCTGTCTTGACCAAAAGGAATGTGTACCATTTTGCCAATACCAGCAACTCTCAGAGAAAATCCAAGATCGAGGTTTAAAATAGATGCATCTAAAAAAGCTGAAGGGGTTTTAATAAATTCTGCGACTTTGTGTGCAGGAATGGTTCTATTTTGCAGTACTTCTTTAACAGCTTGTTTTTTATCGTCAGTAAGTAAAACAATGCGATCTTTTATTCGCATTACTTGCCCGTCGCCCTGTAACTGAGCTAAGCGATTTTGTAAGTCTTCAGATGAAGAGCCATCACCAAAGCTTGGGCTAAGCTCTAGGCTACCATCAACTTTTTGATTTGCTGTTACTGTAATATGTTGTGGTTGTACTAAATCAAATTTATCAAAATGTTTTAAATCTAGTTTTAACCCATCTTTAACTGCTTGCTGTAACTTAGCAACTGCCAACACATTATTTAGCTCAGTGCGGTCATCGGGCGTAAGCGACGAATGTTTTTCTACGGCTAAAACAGCATTAAGCTGCTCAGGCGTCATTAAATATTGTGTTTGTTCACTAAAAAAAAGTATCGGTCCTTTTCTTTTTACTGGATATTTTTGCTGCTCAAATTTTGCAAACAACTGCAGCGAAAAGCTACTTTTAGTTGTTCTACCTTGAATATCAACGTCAAAGTCGTTATTAAAAAAAGGCGGTAACCCTAAAACGTCTGCATCTTCTGGGTCTAATAAACATGCTTGCTCACTATCAAGCCTAAAGCCATTAGGCAGTGTTTCAGCAATATGTCTTTCTTCAAGCATTTTAAGTACAACATGCTGAATAAGCTGGCTACCTCCGCCCTCACCTTTGTTTAGGCAATGAAATGTAGCTTCATTAGTGGCAAAATTAACGCCATACGAGTCATATACTAAGGAGTATTTATCGTCCGCTAAATGACTATTTTTATTATTAGGCAAAAGCCCTTTTATCAAACTAACAAGTGACATGTATTTTTAAATCCCTTTTTAATATTCCTAAAGTTCATGCTTTTCTCTGAAGTGGGCTACAGCGAACGGCTCCATAACTCTTCAGAGTTTAAGGTGACCCTACCTTTTGTACGTAAAGAGTAAAGTGCAAAATTTACCTGGTGAACACTTTTGCGAAGCTCAAACTCCTGCGCTAAGATATTAGTAATTGAGTTACTATTTATAGGTTGATGTACATCTAGTACATGCAAAATTAAAGACTCCAGCGATTGAGTGGCTTCCGTTTTTGCTTCTACTTCTATTTCTACTTTTTCTTTTCTTCCTAAAACAGGTAATCCATAACGATTTACATATCTCCTGTATTCGTCTTTATAAAAGAGCTTTTCTAAATCGAGCTCAACACCATTTTGAGTTAAAAAATCAATCGCATTTTTTTGCCAAGAAGTCGGCGAGTGTTGAATTGGCATTAAATCGCCTTTTAGATAGTTCTTTTTATATTCTTGTGGAAAGCTATTTGTTAAAGCAAAATGGTTTAACTCACCCAAAGAGTAATCATTCAACTTATTACTCGGAAGGCCCATATAAATCCATAGCTTAAAGTTATGCGATCCTTCAATGATATGAAAATCACCGCAATCTAAATAAATAATGGAAGTTTGAGCCATTCCTCTAAGCTTTATATAGCTGGTTGTTAAACTCTTTCCTAGCACTCGCTTAACTGTATGCTCCGCTTGGTTTCCAAGCATTAGCCGTGCATTTCGCACAAAGCCATGTTCATACAGCCCTTCTAAAAAGCGCTTACGTGCAGGGAACATTCTATTTAACGCTTCATCACCGGTGTAATTTGCGTACTCTTCAATAGCGCCTAAAAATAACCGCAAGTCTTCTTTGGCAAGCCAGCTTGTCACTGCTTTTACTCTATTCTCACCAATGGGCTTCCACCACTGGCGGTAATTTGTAGCTGTATTAGCAATACGCGGATCGCCAGCTAAATTCAGTACAAAGTTTTGCCATATTTCACTTGGTGCACCAGCAGAGCGGTCAATAATAATTTCAAGCGCTATGTGCCCTATTCGTTTACCTTCTTCAAAAGGCATTGTGGCAACATCTTGTTTTAATAGCTCATGCAGAACATCATGCTGCTCACCAACAGGAATTTCTTTTAGTGTATCCAGGTAATATTGCGCGTGACAAATATCTAAAAAACGCCCTTGCGGCAGCTCGTTTAAGCGTAGTTTTTTTAATTGTTCGTTTAAGTCTAAGTGGTTTTGTTTGGCAAGGTTAACCAAAGCCTTAGGAGCTGTTAAATCAAACAGCCATTTGGCTTGATTAAGCACCGACAAAATTGTGTCACTTGTATTTTTTCGATCTTTTAAGCGTTGCTCTATTTGCTGTTTAAGCCACTGCGTTAATCTGTTAAAAATATTACCATCAACCAGTGCATCAAAATAACGATAAACTAACGAAATTAAATTCATTAACGACGACATACCAAGTTTGGGATGTTTAGCTTGAATGTAATCTATTGTTTCTTCGTTTAATGAGTTTTTTCTTACTTCTTCTTTATCAATCCATAACTGAGTTAAAACACGTACACCTTTTCGCTTAATTAAAATTTGTTTAAGCTTTTCTTTTTGATCGTACATAACGTAGCGATTAATCTGTTGCTCAAGGGCTTTATATTCTTCACCTTGCCCTGCACCGTCGGCAATTTTCTTTGTTTGTGAAGTCAGGCTATTCCACTGCTGTGAAAATCGCTCCCAGCTAAATTCTGAAAGCTGAGGAATAGGAGGTAAAAGCAACATAATTAAGGCATCTCCAAACGGCTTCTTACTGTTTCGTATTCAGCGCTGGTGGGTCTACGAATTGTAAAACGTATATCAATGCGTCTGTTTGATCTAAAATCACTCTCTGTTAGCTCTTCAACAACCATGCGCCTTGTTGCCGCATAGCCACTCACCGAAAAAAGTGGGTTGCCTTCTTTGTTAGTAATACTAGCTAAATCGTGTTGGCTTGGCAGTAACTTACTCCAAAGCTCCCATAACGAAATCGCCCTAAAGGTCGATAAGCCCCAATTACCTTTACCCAGCATACCGTTAAAGTTTTTACTATCGGTGTGCCCTTCAATAAAAATAGTATCGAGGAATTGCTCACGGTTATCTTTATTTATAACCTCAGCTAGCACCTCACCAATTTCAAGTGCAGTGCCTTCAAACTGCGGACTTATATTAAATGCAGCGCTATCAAACCCTAAAATATCGTTAGGAATACTTAATACCGTTTCATTTTCGCTAACCGTAACTTGTATGCCTCGCTTACGCAGTAACTCAGCAGCTTCATGTAATATCGTTTTGCGAACACCCTCAGCCATGTGCAGCATTTCTAGCTCTTGGGTAAATGCTTGTTGTTTATTTTCAAGCTCTTCTTTGGCCTCCATAAGCTCAACCATTAACACAACAGATGCTAAAACAAATAAAATAAGTAAGCCCGACAAAATATCCGAAAACGACATCCAGTAAGGGTTTTCTTCATCAACACTTACTTGGTTGCTTTTAAATACTCGCATTAGCTACGCTCCAATTCATCCACTAAATCAGAAATAGAACTTACTGTACGGCGCATCTGGTCACCAAACTCAAGGGTTGTGGTATTCCAGGTTTCCATACGCTCTTTAACTTGCGTATTTACTTCTGATGAATAGCTGCGTAGCCACTCATTTGTTTGCTTTTCAATATCAGACACTTGCTTAGCTAAAGTATTACTTAGCCCTTCAAACGATGCCTCAACACCACGTATAAACTCACTTTGGTGTGTTTTCATTTCGCTAAAGCCACTTTGAGCTAATTTAGCTGTATTACCAAATTGCTCTGTTGTAGCAACAAGTGAGGTTTCGAGCCCTCTTAGCACTTTAGCTTGTTCAATTACGTGATTCGCTAATCCATCATTTTGAGCTGAAATACCTTTAATAGTGTCGGTCATATCAGCTAAGCGCGTATCAAACAGCTCTGTTGCTTTTAATAAATTGCCCGATAACACCCCAATTTGGTTTGCGCTATTACTTAGGTTTTGGCTACTTGTAGCAGATGACTCCGCAACCGTTTTAAGCTCTCCAATAACGTCTTTATGCTGTGCAATAACCGAATCCATATGTGTTTGCGTACGTTTTACAGCATCAGTCATCGAGGTAAGCATTTGGTCTTGTTGTGCTAGCCACTGACCTAACTGCGATTGTAATTGCTCACGATACTCTGAGTCACGCTTAGAGGCTTCAAGCTGTTGGCTGTTAATCAATGAGCCAAACGTTTCTTCAAGCGTCTTTTGGCGCTGCTCAGAGCTTTGCATAAAGCTTTGTAAACTTGTTTCAAGGCCACTAGTAAACGCCTGTTGCTGCGCCGTTGTTTTTTCGTTTTGGCTAGAAAGCTCATTAACAAATCCACGGTTCGATTCGCCCATAGCGCTTTGTACTTCGGCCATAGAGTCAGAAAGCTTATTAAGCGTTTGCGATTGCTCAGTTAACCAACCACCTAATACCGACTGTAAATTATCTACATGGTTTGCTTCACGCGTCGCTTGGGATTGCTGCTGCGATTCGATCGCCGTAAATAACTTTTGCTCCATAAGCTGTTGGCGTTCTTCACTTTTGCTCAGCATCACTTCGAGTTGCTGATTAAATTGCGATGATGCCCCCGCTTGTTGCTGGGCCATTAGCTCAGCTTGTTTACTGCTTTGCTCAAGCACTGCGCTCATTTGCCCGCTCAGGCTACTTACGGCCTCGTGCATTTGCTCAGTCGACTTTTGTATAAGCTCACCTTGGCCTCTACCTGCCGCTTGCATGCTTTCGGTAAAGTTACTAATTAAATGCTCCAACACGCCGCTGGTTTGTTGGCTGGTATTACTGACTAACGACTGCATAGCAGGTGCCATTACATTATTAAGTGCGTTAGTAAAAGCATCTTGCATGCTGTCACTCACACCCGAAATCGTCTCCTGTAATTTATCACCAATACGCTCATGCAATTCCTTTAAAGCCTCACTGCTATCACTGGTGTTTTTAGAAATATCAACAAGTGATTTTTCAGCAGGCAAGCGCGGATATAAAAAATCAATGCGGTGTTGCACAGCAGTAATATTTCGTATGATTAAACGCTCCGCTATTTTTTCAATAAAGTTGAGCAGTAAGCTCAAACCTACCCCCCATACAGAGGTAACAAAGGCGAAAGCGGCACCACTCATCATGCTGTTTATGCCAACTTTTAATACTTCTATATCCTCACTTCCAATATTAATATCACGCAAACCCATAGTGAGGCCCATAAAGGTACCTAACACACCAATTGCGGTTAAAAATGAGGGGGTAGCCGCTAATAACCTGTTAGATGTAAGCCCAGCAGAAAGGGTTTTATGGTTAAAAAAGTGCTCCGCGTCCAGCGTATTATAAACACGTTGCAAGCGATCATCTTTTACTAAGCTTTCACCAAATTCATGCCACAGGCTGTGCACTATTTTAGATTTTGACGCTTTAGCACGCTCGCTGATAGCCAAGCTATTATCATAAAGCGTAGTAATAGATTCACCATTAATAATGTGCCTAACTTGCTTTACTCGACTATTGCTCTTAACCGTAAGTACAATAATCGAGATCAAAGCAACAACAAACACGGCTATTAATGCAAGCCAAAAAGATACCCCCAATACAGATTGCGGTATCAACCAATGCTCTGATGGCATAAAATCCAACATATTTACTACTCCCTTAGTTTATTGGGTATTACTTATTTTTTGTTATAACTCGCCAGCAAAGGCTTTTTGGCTTAGTGAGTTAAAACCATCTTTATTTAACTTACTAGAATTATTCAACTTTCTCTTAAGCTCATTTATTTTTTCAACAGTATTCGTAAAACGAATTTGTTGTTCTATCGGTGGTAAAGGAATATCTAAATCACGTAATATAGCTAGGTTAATATTTTTTTGAGCCGATTCAGGGGCGTTAGCTTCAAGAATTTTCTGCAAAAAGCTAAGCCAAGTTTGAACATACTCTGTTGTAACTAATTGATTTGGTTTAAACCCGACTACACTGTCAGGGAAACACGCCTCAAAAGTTAAGATACCCGTTTTTGCAATATTTGCCGCAATAGTTATGCAAAGTGTCCCCGCTTTCCATTTTCTACTTTGAGCTAAACCAAAGTCAGAATAAGTTGCACTGTAAGATGTTATATATCCACCAGATTTAGCAACATCACCAGTCTGGATTAACGGATGTTCACCGCCTAATAACTTTGGATCATTTCTTGGCCTATGTTTGGACTTGCCTCTGTCTAATACTCCAACTTCATCAAGTTTCTTAACTTCCCACCCCTTTGGATTAGTGACAGGATCGCCGAACATGTCTAGGAATACGCTGCGTAGGAAGTCGTCGGCGAGTTGGATGGCTTGTTGGCGTTTGCGGCGGATGGCGTCGGCTTTATCTAAAATCGCTGCTATGCGTTTTTGTTCTTCGAGTGGTGGAAGTGGGATTGTTATGCTACGTATAAGTGGCATGTTCAACCCTGCTCTATCTTTATCTCCAGTAATATTTCTAATTTGACGATACTGAGATTTTAAAAAGTAAAATAAGTAATCTGAGAATAACTCTCTTTGGTTATTAGGGTTTATTGAAACAATGGATTGATTACAAGTAGCATTTGATGCTCTCAATAATGCTACTGTCCCACGAGTTTTACCTTGACCATTTAGTGCGATAAGAACGCTATCCTTTGGTAAATATCTTGCGTTTGAGTTCTCTACAGCTAGTTCTGTAATTTTTTTATCACAATCAAAAATCTCACCTTTGTGAATATCCCCTGAAACAATCCAAGGTACAGTTCCATCTTCATAATATTCTGAGATTGTCGTTTTTGGTGTTCCACCAGTCATTAAACTGCAAACATCTCCTATCTTAACCAATGGGCAGCTCACAGCATCCCCTCCAGCTCTTTTAAATCAGCCAGTATTTCATTTTCCAAGCTCACTAATTTACCTAAAATTTCTTTTGGCGGTTCGTATGTTTCTTCCTCGTACACCACTTCTTTGTAGCGATTGATTGAAAGGTCGTATTTATTGCTAACTATGTCGTCTTTACTTACCCAAAAGGCTTTCTGGGTTTTATCATTACTACCACTTGTTGCCTGTGCTTTATCACGGGCTTTAAATTCGCTGATTAGGCTTGGTAAGTCGTTGGTTTTTATTGGAGTACGCTTGTCATCCAAGCTAAAACCATCGGCTTGAACATCGTAAAACCATACGTGATCGGTGCTGCCGCCTTTAGTGAATATAAGTATGGCGGTTGAAACGCCGGCGTAGGGTTTAAACACGCCACTTGGCAGTGAAATTACGGCTTCTAGCTGGTTGTTATCTACCAGCATTTGGCGAAGTTGTACGTGCGCTTTTGATGAGCCAAAGAGTACGCCGTCGGGTACGATAGTGGCCGACTGCCCGCCTACTTTTAACATGCGCTCAATAAGGGCAACAAATAGCAGCTCGGTTTTTTTGGTTTTTACTTTACGTAATAACTCAGGGCATACGTCTTCTTCGTCTAGGCTGCCTTTAAATGGCGGGTTGGCGAGTATTATGTCAAAACCTTCTTTTGCCTTTTGTGGGTAGTGCTCTTTAAAGTTTTGGCTTAGGGTATCTTGATAATGAATGCCCGGTTGTTTAATACCGTGCATTACTAAGTTCATGGCAGCTACGCGTAGCATGGTAGCGTCAAAGTCAAAGCCGTTGAACATGTTTGTATCTATGTGGCTGCGCTGCTCTGGAGTAATTAAATCACCTGAATAGAGACAATTTTCAAGCGGTTTGCCGCTGTCATCAAGCTGTACGTTGCCATCCACATCAAGCACGGGTTCGCGCTCGACGCCCTCGGCTGATGTGTATTTTTGTAACAGGTATTCGTAACTTACCGATAAAAAGCCACCGGTGCCGGTTGATGGGTCACAAATTTGGCTGGTAACGTCTGGGTCCATCATTTCGACCATGGCACGTATAATGTGGCGCGGCGTTCTAAATTGGCCGTTAATGCCTGCGGTGGTGAGTTTGCTAAGCAAGTATTCGTACAAATCGCCTTTGGTGTCGGCGTTTTCAAGCGGGAGATCGTTTACCATTTCAACGGCTTTTACCAACAAGCTTTGCTTTTGAATCATTAATTGCGCGTCTTTCATAAACTCGTTAAATACCGCGCCTTCTGGCGATACGTCGTCTGAGGTTTTTGAAAAAAACGGAAACAGCTCATCTTTAACTAGTTTGTATAACTCTTCTGCGCCTAAATGGCGCAGGTTTTGCCAACGAATGTGTTGCTCTGCGTCGCTAAAGCGGCGGTTAAATGGCTGCTTGGTACGTGCACTTCGTTTTTCGTCGGCTTGCTCGTTCATGTCGAGCATGCGGGCGTACATTAAAAAAGTAATTTGCTCTACTACGGTAAGCGGGTTAGTTATTCCGCCTGTCCAAAATTCTTCCCATAGTTTGTCTATTTTACTTTTTAAAGGTCCGGTGATCATAGTTTTCCTATTTTGAGCGGTTTGTTGCGCTCATTGTATTGGTTAAATTTTATATCATGGTGTCGGATGGTGCTTTGCCTATTCAACATCGTCGGATGGCGCTTTGGCTTATCCAACATCGTCGGATGGCGCTCTGGCTTATCCAACCTACGTTTTGTGCTATTTAATTTTGGCTTAATAAATTTTCGATTAAGCGAATAATGGTGTCTTTTTCTTTAGGGTTTGACTCTGCGACTAATAAGGTTATTGCCGCTAAGCCTGTGTCGTTTATTACGGGTTGATAATTTTCATTTAACAGGCGTTGATTACGATTTAGAAAATCGACAAATAAAAATGCTGCGGTGCGTTTATTGCCATCACTAAATGGGTGGTTTTTAACAACAAAATATAATAAATGCGCCGCTTTACTTTCTATGCTTGGGTAGGCAGGCTCACCAAATACACTTTGATCTAACGCGCCCCAAATTGCATTTAGGCCATTGTTACGCTCTTGTGCAAATAACTTGGTGGCTTCGCCTTTGTTTATAAGGTTTTGCTTAAGCTGTGAAATCGCGATTTTTGCATCATTAAGTGGTGTAAGTGCACCGCCTAATTCCCCTTTTGGTGAATTAAGCAGTCCTTCATCATACTGTTGTAGCCATAAGAAGGTTTGCGTGTAACTGGCAATTATATCTACAAGCCCTGCACCAAACTCACTGTTTTGTGGCAAAACAGCAATACGTTTAACGAGTTGTAATGCGTTATCTAGCTCTGTTGCATTTTGTGCTAATCGCTCTTGGTTTAAAGTGTAGCCTTTTAATAAATGCTGCTTTAATGTTTTAGTCGCCCATTGGCGAAAGCGCGTTGCTTGGGTTGAGTTAACGCGGTAGCCCACGGAAATAATAGCATCAAGATTGTAAAATTTAGTTTTTGATTTTTGTGTTTTCCCAGCTATTGCACCGTGTTCAGTGGTTTGTTCCAAAATGGAACTAACCACTTCTTGCTCCAGTTCACCAGTCTTAAAAATATTAGACAAGTGCTTTGTAATAGCGGGTCGCTTCGTTCCAAATAAATCAGCCATTTGCGCTTGAGACATCCAAAGCGATTCATTTTTAAATTGAATATCAAAAGATAACGAACCATCCGGAGTTTGGTATATAACAACACCTTGATTAGCCATTTACAATCTCACCTCTTTTTCAACAGATTGGTTTTTATCACCCAATTGTACATCAAACTGCTTAATAAATTGCTCTATTACGTCGGCTTGTTGCTGGCTAAATACGCCATCGAGCCCCATGTCGTGTATTTGTGTAAAAGGTGCGTCGTAAAGCTGGGCTATTTCAATAGAGCCGTGGCGAATTAGGTGGTTTTTTAACATACCAATAAAGCGCTGTTGCTTGGCATTAACATGGGTGTGTATTTGCTGCACAAAGGTTGTAAAGCTTTGCTCTATGGCGTTTTTATCCATGCCGACTATGGTACGCAATATTTTGTCTAAGCTAGCGGTTGATTCGGGAAAAAACTCTTTTAATGTATTTAAATCAACACTTGGGTTTTGCGTATGCACTAACGAGCTTAATTGCGCTAAGTCGGCTTCGGTTACTTGTTCGCCATTGCGAATTTTTTGCAGAACGCTGTCGGTTTCAAATAACGGGGTGAGTGTTTTTTCAACCTCTTGTCGGTATATTTGATAATCAATAGAGACTATTTTTGTAAGCCTATCAGCTTCGTGTATTTGGTTTGCGTCTTCTTTTATATCGAGTATAAAGTCACTTTTTGGCGGTGTTATGTCTTTATTACGCAGGTGTATAATACTGCGTAAATTAATGCGGCTTTGCTCAAGCGCTGCATGGGTTAAATACTGCCAATATTGCTCGGTTTGTATTTCTGCTATTGCAGGTGCTTTGCTACGTACTTCGTTTAAGTGCATTTGTAGCGATTCAACTTTGTTCATTACATTTTGTTTAGCTAAATCAATTTGGCTTTCATCGGTAATTAACAGCGTTTGAATGGTGGTTAGCTCAGAATCAAATTTATACGCTTCACTTTGCCCCATAATGTTACGCCATTGCATAAGCGGCGCTACTTCTTCTAGCAACGTTTGTACATCATCAGGGATAAACTGATTAAGGCGTTTTAGGTCTTTAAAGGTTTCGACCACTTGCCAGTTGTCGCGCACCGATATTGATTCCATTGGCAGTAAGCAAATATCGTCGTGAATTAATTTTATTGTTTGATCAAACACATCCATATTGGCTTTTTTGAGGGCGGTTTGTGCAAGGGTTACCCGCGCTTCAAATAGCTTTTGCAGTAACGATTTAGCTTGTTTTACGTCTTCTTCTTCTGGGTTTTCATCAAAGTATTCAAAATTTGCCCAGTGGTCGAATATTAAAAAGTGAGTTTTGTGCTTGCCAGGGCCATATAGGTTTTCGCATAAGCGTGTGCCACGGCCAATCATTTGCCAAAACTTTACTTTTGATTTTATGGGTTTGGCAAATACAAGGTTTACACATTCTGGTACGTCTATGCCGGTGTCGAGCATATCGACCGATACGGCTATGCGTACGCTGTTTTCGTCGCTTGATTTAAAGTCGTCTATTAGCTCTTCAGCGCGTTCGTACTTTGAGTGAATAACGCGGCAAAAATTAGCACCATGCTGCGGGTAAAGCTCGCTAAACAACTGCGCCATTAATTCGGCGTGAGCTATGTTACGGGCAAATATAATAGTTTTACCTGGTAGCTGACCGTCTTTATCGCGCAGGCCTTTTTCCATTAAGTTACGTAGTATTAGCCTGTTGGTGTCTTTATTTTTAATGGCTTCGTCTATTTGTTTTGCGTCAAAGTCGAGCTCGTTCGGATCAATCCCTTGCTCTTCTAGTTGGGCTATTTGCTCATCGGTTAGGTTATCTTTTTTAATGCCTTCGCGTAAAAATTGTGTGGTGTAACTTACAATTTTGTAAGGGACTAAGTTGCCTTGTTCTATGGCGTCTTCAAGTGGGTAATTGGCTGTTGGCATTTTGTAATCACAGCTAAACAAGTCACAGGTTGAGCGCGATACCATTTCAACCGGCGTGGCGGTTAAGCCCACTTCTAGCGCGTCAAAGTATTTAAAAATATCACCATAAATATTATAAATTGAACGGTGCGATTCATCGGCTACTATTAGGTCAAAGTGGCCTACGTCGTACTTGTTCATTATACGCAGCATGCCTGGGTAGGTTGCTATAAAAACACGCGCACTTGCTGCGGTGTTTTTAGCGCTTTTGCCTACAATGTGTACTGGCTCTTTGGTGTGTTCAGTAAAGGCATTACCCGCTTGTTTACGTAGCTCTTTTCGATCACATAAAAATAGTACGCGCTTAGCCCAACCTGCATCGAGCAGCCGTTTGGCAAGGGCAATAGATACGCGTGTTTTACCTGTGCCGGTTGCTTGCACAATAAGCGCTTTGCGGTGTTTATCACTAAAGCGCTCACACACACGGGTTATGGTTTCCATTTGATACAAACGCCCTGCTACTGCGGTATCTATTGGCGTGGTGTTTAGCTCTTTTTTAAGCGTGCGTTGCTTTATTAGGTATTGCAGGGAATCTTTTGAGTAGTAACCGTATAAACCACGGCTATTATAACCTTGCGCGTCATCAAGAATTTTTATATCCCAGCCGTTTGAATAAAAAATAACGGGGCGTTGACCATATTGCTTTTCGAGCGCGTTGGCATAAAGCGTTGCTTGCTGGCGGCCTTTTTCGATATTTTCGCGGGTGCGTTTTGCCTCAATTACGCCAAGTGGCTTGCCATCGTCATCCCATAATACGTAATCAACATAACCTATGCCTGTTGTTGTAGGTTGATCTGTTACTTTTACTTCTTTGCCAACGTCTTCTGTTGATTTGTCGTCAAGTGCTACATTCCAACCTGCATTACGCAGGTCTAAGTCGATAATGCGTTTACGGGTTTCATCTTCGTTAAAGTTAAAACTTGAGTTAACAATTTGCTCATTGCGGGTTTTAACCTGGTTAAGCTTTTCTGCATCAATAGTTTGTTTTAGTTTTGCTGTTTGCTGCTGGGCTTGTTTTTGTGCAAGCTCTGCGGCTTCTAGTTCGTCAAGCGCGCGTTTTAAACGGGCTTGATTTTCGGCTAATTGTTGAGTGAGTTGCTTGTTCTTTTTAGCAAACTGGGCATCGCTTTGATTGCTAGGTTGTGTTTGCTCAGGCGCTTTAAACTCTGGGCATTCTTGTTGCGTGCCATTGGCATAAGCCATAAACAAATAAGAGGCTACAAAGTAGCTTTCTTTTAATATCCAAATAGCTTGTTGTTGATCTACTTTGCCTTCATGCGCGGCTTGGTTGCCGCTTTTACGTATGGCATGGAGCTTATCGGTTATTAAACGCGGCACGGCACTGGTAAAGTCGTCGGCGGTGAGTTTATCGAAAATGTTAGACGTTGGTAAAACAGGTAAGCTAAGCTCTTTGTATAAGTAGCCTACTACTTTTTCGGCAAAGCAACGCAGCTTAACCAATGAGCTTTGCGGATCGGTAATCGCATAGTCTTCTGCAAAAGCGGCTAACTGGTGTAGCTCTGGCCACTTAGATTGAATATGTTCAAAGTTCATTGACTGCTTCATTCCTGATTACTTCCTTATCAACTAATTTACCATGCGTTATTATTTTTATGCGTTTGCAAGCTTGAGAATATTAAGCTGTTATATTTATTTTTATGTTACTTGTTGCTGCACTTAACCAATAGCTTGTTTCAAAGCTTTGGTTATTAGAGTCAATCGCTACTTTTTTAGCAAGCTCGTTTGGTAACACCTTATTTATTTTATTGTTTATGCGGCTGCGCGTTTGTTGCACAAAGGTTTTTTCCATTACTTTCAAATCATTGTATAAACCATCTCTGAAATCTTCGGGCTCTATGCCAAACGTATCGCGGAATATACGTAAATCACTACTATTTTGCTGTAAAAGCATGAGATATTCTTTGCTGTAACGCAAAGACTCTTCAAAATCACGACCCACAACTAGCTTTTTATGTTCACTTTGGCTGTATTGGTTTAACCATAAATAAAAGGCGGTTTCTTTTGCGGTAAGTTTAATTTCGATACCTGCAAAGGTGAGCGTTTTTGCTTTTGCGTTTACTTCAAGGGTTAAATCTTTTTTATGAGCTGAGTTTAAGCTTGCTACTGTTTGGCTAAACGATGCACTTTGCATTGAAGCAATTAGAGTTTCGTCTATAGATTGGCGCATTCGTACAAAGGGTATTTCGGCAAGGGTTACCTTTGCATTAATACAATTGACCTGCGTGCCGTTTTTACCATCAATAATATGGTCATAAGGTGTTGGGTAGTAAAAGTCTCTGACAAATTCAAATTCGTTATTCACAAATACATGACTGAGCGAATCTTGCTCACGGCCTAATAATGACATGGCATAGCCTAAATAAAACGCCATTGTTTTACGTCCACCAGCAATAGATGCATGAATACTAATATCGTTTTTATTGGTAAGTTCAAACACTTTACGGGTAATAAAGTCGGCCATGTAAGTTTGTTCTATTTCAGATTTAGCATCATTAATAGGTTGGCCTTCATCGTCTTCTATTAGCCAAATATTTTCATCGGGGAGTTTAATATCAGGAAGTTTATAATCTGCTATTAATTTAGCTAAATGACCTTGCTCAAATAATCCATTAGTAAGCATTGGCTTTGTGCTTTTTGTAGTAATAACAAAAATCTCTTCGGGAATAGGCTTACCCTGCTGATAAAGCGCAAAAAGAGTTTCGGTTAATACTTGTGGGCTTGCACCAGTAACTATTAGTAGAATATTTTTCATCAAGAATCCTTTCGTATGAGATTGTTATATCTTATCCCAAAGGCTGCTTAAGTGAAACTAGAAGTGCTTATGTTATTGAGTTAATTAATTTATATTGTATTTTTTAACATCATTTTGTTAACTTTAAATAAGTTGTTACCTATTTAAAGTTAACACTATTTTGGTATAACTATTTTTTGTTTGCTTTTTTAGCCTGTTTTTTAGCTATTTTTTGCTTTTGACGATTAACTTGTTTAAATGTTGTTGTTTGGCTAATAAAGGAATTATCTCGCATTAGTGCCTTGCCTACAGGAAGCTTTAAAAATTGTTTAGCTTTTTCATATCCTAATTGGGCCGACTCTTTTATTAACGCTTTTAGCCCAAAGCTGCATTTTACTTTGCCACAACTTGCTAGCTCTTCTTTCATCAGCATTGCTATTTCAAACTGAATTTGTGCTTTTAGTTTTATATTTTTTTCTAACTTTATTGCGACACAACCAATCTCTATAGCGGTTACTCTGTGCGCAGTGTGTTCTTTTAATATGCTAAATAACCGAGTTTGGTAATACACTGTACCCGGCAAATTTTTATAAGTATTAATAAGCTCGCTAACTACATTTAATCTTGGTGTTTTACCCCAGTAACCAAAGTAATCACAAAATGCTTTTAAATATTGATACCCTGGTGCTTGCGTTGCTTGAGCTGTAATTAACGCCGTACGAGCTCGTTTTTTTGCCAAATCGTTTTCTTTATCTGTTAGCCATAATTCGAGTTTATTTGCAGCATCGATAGTAAATGAGTTAATTTCTTTATACTCAACCCCCTGCTTAACCCAATGATTATAAATACTATCATCTGATCTATAGTGTTTTTTCTGCAAAGCAACAATAGCTTGATGATAACCATGCTTTGCAGACTCCTCACAAAAAGTCCATGCCCTTTTAGGCTGACCTATTACACTTAAATAATTAGCATATAAAAAGTATGATTCACCCGTAGTGCATTCTTTTATAGCCTGTTTATAACAATACTCTGCATTTATAGTTTTAGACTCTTCTAAAAATTTTTGCTCGTATGCTTGTGCATATAATTGCCACGTACCTGAAGCATTTAATGAATGCGCCCGAGATAACCAATACTCTAAATCTTTTTTATTTAGTGTGTTATACGCTTTTTTATTTGTTTTATTACTCAAAGTAGATACTTGATTTTTTATTGAAAGCAATTGCGAATACGCTTGCTCGGCAATTGCTAAATTTGCTTGGGGGCATCCATTTAAAGCAAGGTTTACATTAGAAACGGTATTTTCTAAAACAGGCTCTTGCCATATAGCCTGCTCTCCTAGCTCA
Source organism: Pseudoalteromonas nigrifaciens (assembly GCF_002221505.1). NCBI lineage: Bacteria > Pseudomonadati > Pseudomonadota > Gammaproteobacteria > Alteromonadales > Pseudoalteromonadaceae > Pseudoalteromonas > Pseudoalteromonas nigrifaciens. The sequence goes on from NZ_CP011036.1 coordinate 2,104,598, forward strand.
TTTGCTAAATTAAAGTAAGAAAACTGAGCTAGTTCAAAAGTAGCCTTTAGTGTTTGCTTTACTTGTGTACGACTACAACTAACAACTGAACGCCAACTCCCTTCCCACTCCTGAGATGCATGAACCCCATGATTAGTGCTTGTTCTTATTAGGCTTAACTCATCAATAATATAAGTTGGAACCGTAGATGAAAGCTTTAACTGATTTATTTTTTGACTAAGATCTGAATTTTTAGCTAACTTTAAATTAAAAAACTGTGCTGTTTGATGGCACCAAACCTCAGCAAACAAGCGAGCTTTGAGTAAAGCGCAACTATGGTCGGTTGAATAATAATATTCCATTTCGTTTGCTAAACGATATAGTTCCGGAAAAGTTGATTTAATAAATTCAAAATTGGTGATCGAAACTGAATGAGTTGTTTGTTGCATTGTTAACATTATTTAAGCCTTGTGTACTTTAAGGCCTTTAATATTAAATTAAAAAATTTATTAAAGAGGATCGCAAGCTTGCAAAGTAGTTTTAACTATTTTGTTTAATACAAGGAAATATCATTCATAGCATACTTATTTATGTTTGCCGTACTGCTTTAGAAGACTCAAAACATGCCTTAGAAATAAAATGATCTTTACTTTTAAAGTTTATTTAACGTGCTTTTCGTCCCCACATTGTTATTTTTAAATTTATTGTGCTCAACCACTGCTGATCTAAAAGCCTTTTTATAAAACTTTAAATACCATTTTTTACAGGGATCTATCTCGGCTAATTCTCGTACTATACTATTTGGGCTATTAGTATAGTATTGAGTGATCAGTGTATTTTGTTTTCATTCTAAATAATCATTAAAGGAGCAATTGTATGAGTGATAAAAGATGTCCTTTTGACCATACCCCTCTCACCACTAACAGCGGTGCGCCTGTTGTTGATAACCAAAATAGTATGACCGCTGGTAAGCGTGGGCCATTACTTGCTCAAGACGTTTGGCTAAATGAAAAGCTGGCAAATTTTGTGCGCGAAGTTATTCCAGAACGCCGTATGCATGCAAAGGGGTCTGGCGCGTTTGGCACATTTACTGTTACTAACGACATTAGTAAGTATTCTTGTGCAAAAATATTCAGCGAAGTTGGTAAAAAAACCGAAATGTTTGCTCGATTTAGTACGGTTGCTGGTGAACGTGGCGCTGCTGATGCTGAGCGTGATATTCGTGGGTTTGCATTAAAGTTTTATACCGAAGAAGGCAATTGGGATATGGTTGGTAATAATACCCCTGTATTCTTTTTACGTGATCCTCTTAAATTCCCAGATTTGAATAAAGCGGTAAAGCGCGATCCTCGTACTAATATGCGCTCTGCAACTAACAATTGGGACTTTTGGACTTTATTACCTGAAGCGCTCCATCAAGTAACGGTTGTAATGAGTGATCGTGGTATACCTGCCTCGTATAGACATATGCATGGTTTTGGCTCACACACCTATAGTTTGTGGAATGAAGCCGGGGAGCGCTTTTGGGTGAAATTTCATTTTCGTACACAACAAGGTATTAAAAACTTAACCGATGCAGAAGCTGCTGAAATAGTTGCTATGGATCGTGAAAGTAATCAAAAAGATTTATTTGAATCGATTGAGCGCGGCGACTTCCCTAAATGGAAAATGTATGTGCAAATTATGCCTGAAGCCGAAGCTGATAACGTGCCGTATCACCCTTTTGATTTAACTAAAGTATGGCCTAAAGGTGATTACCCACTGATTGAAGTAGGTGAGTATGAGTTAAATAAAAACGCTGATAACTACTTTGCTGACGTAGAGCAAGCTGCTTTTGCACCGAGTAATTTAGTACCTGGAATTGGTGTATCACCCGATAAAATGCTACAAGCCCGTTTAATTAACTACGCTGATGCACAGCGCTACCGTGTAGGCGTGAATCATAATCAAGTGCCGGTAAATCAACCTCGCTGCCCTGTTAATAGCAATGCGCGCGATGGACAAGGCCGTGTTGATGGTAACTATGGCGCAAGGCCACACTACGAACCGAATAGCTTTGGCCAGTGGCAAGAGCAGTCACAATATGTTGAACCGCCACTTAAAATTAATGGCGATGCTAAACATTACGACTTCCGTGAAGACGATAGCGACTACTTTAGTCAGCCACGCGCTCTTTTTAACATAATGAATGATGAGCAAAAACAAGCGCTATTTAGTAATACGGCGGCACAAATAGGTGATACCTATGACTTTATTAAATATCGTCATATTCGTAACTGTAATCGGTGCGATCCTGCCTATGGTGAAGGTGTTGCTAAAGCCCTTGGGATGACTGTTGCTGATGCAATAAAAGCACGTGAAACAGACCCTGCAAAACACTTACCTGGCTGCTTATAAACTATTAGTTATATCTAAATTTTGCTATTACAGCTAGAAACACAGTTTTAATAAGCAAGGATGCTTTGTTATATTTGCTGCCCTTAAAGGGCAAATAATTTTATTGGCTTAATAGTGTAACCCGGTCTATTTGTGAGTTTTATGCTAAAACGCAGTTATTGCTAGCTGGCTTTTCTAACAAAAAGCCAGCTAATTACAGCAGTAATAAATGTGGTTAACCTTAATCTGTGGTTTAATTTATATAACCCATTTAAATAATGCACTTATATATTCTCCCTTATACCAGTTCCACTACATAATTAACCTTCTCTATTCATGACAGCTAATCATAAAAAATTCAAAACCGTTTTTCTGCTCACTTAAGTCTTGATTAAAGCCAGCCGACACATATAAAAAGCCATCATTTGCTACAAGCTGTTTAAGCTTATTTACACTATCAGAAAAGTCATCCATAAAATTAGTCTCGGAGTTTTCAAGCAACTTTTTATGCCCAAATAAAGCCTTTGGTGTGTACTGATTTGATTTAACAAATTCAGTTAACGTATCTTGATTAGAAAAGGTTTTAAAACCATGTTTACACTCGGCTAAAAATGCTAATAAATCCGCAAAGTCAACTTCAACAAATGTTGACTCTTCCATTACCCGAATAAAGGTTAAAATTAAATCATTTGAAAAAGTATCACCAAACTGACTTTTAATTGACTCTGTTATGTCATTTTTAACTTCAAGCGGGAACGCTTTATAACTTTTCATACTAAACTCCTTTTATTTATATATTTAACTCATGGCTTTAAATAAACCATGTATTTAATCGCTAAATTTTTAATTGCTTATAAATGCATTTTTAAAGTGTTGAATAGGCTACCTCAAACCACAGCATTATGCCTTAGATTTATTTGTAAATAAGATTGATTAATAAATGCGTTTTTGTTTGCAATAATACGCTAGGTATTTATCAATAGAGAAATGTATATCAATACCTTACATGAAAAGTGAAGCCAATTTGACAAGCTTCTTGAAGGGAGTTATCTTACCAATTAGTATTATAAAATTACCAATTAACTTACGATTACAAAGTAGGCGTAAAGTAGCCTTATTAATTTTCTATTGTGGCAACATTATGAATTTACAACAATTTAAATCAGAGGATATGAAAATGAAAAGGCGCAGACGTTTTTGGACAATTGTTGAAAAATTAGAAGCCGCGATAGCTCAAGGTATTTATCCTGTAGGTACACGGTTACCAGCAGAGCGTGAGTTAGCCGAAATTCACCAAGTAAGCCGCCCGACTATACGCGAGGCAATTATTGCACTTGAAGTTAGAGAGCGCGTTGAAGTAAAAACGGGATCTGGTGTTTTTGTTACTGACACTAAAAAGTCAGAAAGCTTCGCTAAACCAATTAGTGCATTTGAGCTAACTCAAGCCCGTGCTTTGGTTGAAGCCGAGGCTGCAGCACTGTCTGCTGCAACGATACAAAGTGAAGAGTTGGCGTTGTTAAAACAAACACTTGATGACATGCGCATTGCTGAAACCGCGAATTCAGCCGATCAACGTTTTCATGAAATTATTGCGCAATCAACCCGTAATAACGCTATTGTTTTAACAATTAATAATCTTTGGAAGTTGAGATTAACCGAACCTGAAATTATCTCGGCTCATGAAGATGTTTGTTCGCAAAGTAACGAGCAACGAATACAAGAACACACTGCTATATACGAAGCAATTGCATCGCATGACTCATCAGCAGCAAGAAAAGCAATGCATAACCACTTTAACCGATTAATTAATGCATTATTTGCAGCCAGTGAAGCTAAAGCGCTTGAAGAGATAAAACGTAAAACAGATGAAACGCGTGGATTGTATTCTATTACCCATTTAACCCACTAAGTTAGTTTGTTCACCAAATAAAAAAGGCTCTAAATTAGAGCCTTTTGTGTGTTAATTGCTTTAAATTAGAACTTAAAGCTCATACCTAAGAATAAGCGTGGCCCGTAGTCATTCACTTCACCTAGGTTACCCTCAACAAAGTAGTCTTGTGATTTAGGTGCACTAAATAAGTTAATTGCCTCTGCTTTAATTCTAATGTGCTCATTAATTTTATAAGATGCGCGCATTTCCCACACTCCTACCCCGTCAACATAACGTAAGCGAGTACCATTAGATGTGTAAGGTTGGAAGTATTCGCTACGGTATTTGTAAATAACCGCGGTATCGAATCCACCAATTTGCTAGTACAACTGGCTACTAAATACATGCTTAGAGAAGCCAGGTACTGAAGCTGGTGGAATAATACCTGCTTGCAGTTGAGTTGAATTTCCATCTACATCAGTTTCATACGTGTCGCCTAATAATTTAAGGAACTAATATTAATTAAATTTAACAAAGCTCTCAGAAAAGCTATGCCGGTTAGATGCGCTTTCTTACAGATATAATAAACCTAAATTTAATTTAATAAGAAATGAAAACAATGACTTAAACTAACTATACCTAAGCAACTATGAAAGCCACGGTATTGTTTTTATAGGATAAAGCTATATTGCCAAGCGTTTGATTATTGAAGCTATAAATTGCTAATTTAAAAATATAAGCTAAGTAGAGGTTACAAAGCGAAGTAGTGCTTATCATTTTATACTGAATGCTATTGCTAGGTATTAGGTATTAGGTGCTATGGCGGGTATTCTGATTTATTCACTAAGAAAGTAAGTCATACTTTAACATTACAAATGTTAAAGTTAAACGCTTTGGCTGTTGTTTAAATCAATGTTAGATTAATTGGTTACTTATAAAAAATGAAACCGCTAGAAATATATCAAAACGGTTTCATTGGTTAAATTATATTAAAGTAAGTGTATTAACCAAATACTTTCATACGTTCTTCAACCGGTTTAAACTCCTTGTCGCCTGCTGGCTGATCGATAGCGCCAAATACCATTTGTGCATTTAATTCCCAGTCTGCAGCTATGTTCCACTCATCTGCAACTTTTTGATCGATAACTGGATTATAATGTTGCAGGTTGGCACCAATATCTAAGCTAGCCAATGCTGTCCAAATCGCATACTGATGCATAGCGCTGCTTTGTTGTGCCCAAATTGGAAATTTGTCAGCATACAAAGGTGCAGCTTCTTGCATGTTTCTTACTACGGCTTTGTCCTCGAAGAACAATACCGTACCTGCACCGGCTCTAAAGCCTGCAATTTTATTTTTAGTACCTTGAAATTTTTCGTCGTCACCAACGATAACTCTAAGCGTTTCTTCAGTAATGTCCCACAGTTTGTGATGCTCATCACCAAACAAAACGACGATACGTGCCGATTGTGAGTTAAAAGCTGATGGCGTATGCAAAACCGCGTGCTCAACAAGCTTAACTACTTCTTCGTTAGAAACTGGCAACTGATCGCTTAGAGCATAGATAGAGCGACGCTTCTGTGCTAATTGTTGTAGATCTTTTAAGTTTGACATTTTCAATTCAGACATGAGTATCTCCTGTGGTTGTTCAAATATTTAAGTAATTAAAAAACTAATCTATTTACAGTTACTTACCTAAAAGTAACCAAAAACCGAGCACTAACAATAAATAATTCATTATCTTTAAAAATAACACTTTATCCAGTACTTCATTAATTTTTACCCCTAACCAATTACCTACAAATGCCAGTGGGAAAAAGGCCAGTGCAGTTAAAATTGTCTCACCCGTTAACAAGCCGAACGATAAAGCTGCAATAAGTTTTATTACATTCATCATTGCGAAAAATATCGCCGCGGTAGCAACAAACTTACCCGGAGTAAGCCCTATCGCTGTGAAATAAATAATAATGGGTGGCCCACCCGCATGCACTAAACTGCTGGTAATACCGGAGAACATGGACATTATCCCCGCGCCAATTTTATTATTGAGAATTTTAAGCGAGCTTTTTTTAAAGAAAATATTTTTAATTGAAAAAACAATACATATTAAGGCGATTATCAAGCGTAAGTGCTTTGCATTAATAACGTCTATAATTAAATAAGCAATGAGCACACCTACTATTGCCCCAGGAATTAGGGGCAGAAATAGTTGATTGTCCCATTTTCGCCAGTAACTTCTTACGCTTAACATGTCGCCAATAATTAATAGTGGCAGCATCAGTGCAATGGCTTGCGCTGCTGGCAATTTTAGCATTAGCAGCGGCACGGCAAACACGCCTAATGCCCCTGCAAATGCTGATTTTGAAACACCGATTAACACAACAACAGCTGCTATTAAAACAAGTGTTGTAATATCCATACTAGAAATCCGCCGGTAATTCAAACCATAAAGCTTCAAGTTCAGCTGTTGCTTCAAGGTTTAACTCTGTCGCGGGGTCAACCGCAAAGGCATCACCTGCAGCAAATTCTTTACCATCAACCATTACGCTACCTTTTACAATGTGCAGGTAACCAATTTGCTTACCCGAGGCCAGCATAAACGTTTGTTGCACGTTTAAAACTAAGCGTGACAAGCTTGCATCTTGATTAATTGACAATGCATTTTCGCCGCCCTCTGGTGTAAGTAATGGCGTTAGTGGACCATTTTGCGCAATACTTTTTTGCTCATAACTTGGTTTAATTCCCATTTTATTGGGCTGTATCCAAATTTGTAAAAACTTAACTTGGTCAGTGTTAGATGCATTATATTCTGAATGCATTACGCCACTGCCCGCACTCATACGTTGTACGTCGCCTGCCGGTACAGTGTGCTTATTGCCTTCACTGTCCTCATGCTTTAATGCGCCTTGCATAACATACGAAATAATTTCCATATCGCGGTGCCCGTGCGTCCCAAAACCTTTACCTGGCATAACCATGTCGTCGTTTATTACGCGCAGTGCTGAAACACCCATATGTTTTGGATCGTAGTAACTGCCAAAAGAAAAACTATGTTTGCTTTGCAACCAACCAAGATCGACCGAGCCGCGCTCTTGTGACTTTCTTATATATTTCATTATAAATTCCTTCATCTATTTCAATGAAGCCAGTTTACTACTGTGTTTATACGATTAAAATTAGCTGTTTTAGTATCAATCATTCGATTTAAAAGAATGTTTATTGTAGTTCTTCACATTGATATCTTAGTTCAGCTAAAAAAGCTCTGGCTGCTGGACCTAAGCTGTCGCCATCTTTAAAGATTAAATGCAACTGCATAGAGCGCTTGCTGTTATGTTGCAAAGGGAGTGTTTTGAGTTTGCCCTGTGCTAGTTCATTTTTAATAGAAGTTAAAGGTAGCCAAGCAAAACCTAAACCACTGCAGATCATATCAATAGAAGTACGTAAATGACTCACCGTCCAGCGCTGGTTAGCACCTAACCAGCCTGCATCACTTTTACGATGCATACCTGAGTCGCGCACTACAATTTGACGATGACTTTTTAAATCCTCTGCGGTTAAATCTCTCCCCAAAGAATGTAATGTGTGATCTGGATTAGCAACTGCAATAAAGTCTATTTGGCAAAGTTGCTCACTAAAACCTTCTGTTAATGCAACCGGTGAAATAGCAATATCTACATCAGCATTCTCAATCAGTTCGCTTGCCCCACTCAGTACCGACTCCACCAACTCAATTTGCAGCATTGGGTATTGGGCAGAAACAGTATCAAGCACTTTATACAGCCTTGCTTGTGGAAACATTTCATCAACTGCAATTTTTAGGCTCCCTTCTGTGCCTTGACCAAGAGTATGACCCACTATTTCCAGCTTAGCGGCTTCATCAAGCAAAAAGTTGGCGCGCTTAAGCATTAGCTCACCTGCTTGAGTCAAAACAGTTTTTCGCCCTTCAATTTCAAATAACTTAACATCGAGCGAGCTTTCTATTTTACCCACCGCATTATGAATACTTGACTGGCTTTTATGAATTCCTTGTGAGGCTTGATTAAAGCCACCAAATTGCACCACAGAGCGAAACATTCGCCATTGCTCTAGTGTGACTCTAAGCATGATTACCTCTTATTGCTTTATATTTTATTTTTGTTGTTAATTCTGCAGATTATCTTCAGACAAGTTAAGTTTGAGCAACCCACACCTAGTTATTATGCATAAATAGGTGTGAGTTTTATTCGGATCTCAGGGAAGTTATTTGGCCCCATTTGGTCAAAGAAAACAAATGGACCTACCATGCGTTTTTCTTGATGAGGTAAAACGCGTTTTACATTTAACCCACCAATATCATGCTCTTTCGCTTTAAGCACTTTAGCCATAATAAACATCCTCTTAAGTTGCTTTATAAAAATAAACGTATGTTATTTTGATTTTATATACAGTCGATTATCTATAATTCATATTGTAGTTTAACGAAAGCCAACATCCTTTGTTCTTATTTAATTAATGAATAGCGTTACTTTAGCCCGCACCATTCTCTCTTTGAGAATGTGGCACGTCATTGCAATTACACAAAAGATGCAGGTAATTTACATAATCGTTTTTTATTCTTACTTTTAAATTAGGGTCTTATTTTTAGGTTAAAACGTATATACCTATATAAATGTTTATACCTATAACTTGTAAATAGTGCTGCAGCACAAAACAGCAAATAATTTAGCCCGTTTTATCGCAAAGATAATTCATAGCATACAGGGAATTTAACTTATTAAGCTGCCTGTATTTTAAGCTAAAATATAATTTTAACACTAAAATAGTACGCTAGCGCAAAAGTATATTTGCATTAATTGCTATTTCTGAGCTTGTGTTTTTTACCCTCAAAGGCTTAATATTTATACTAATCCAAAGCTTAGAAACCGCTAGTACAGCATTGTACTAATGCTTAAACAGGCGTTATTTTAATCAACTTTAACCTTTGGTACATATTTTGTACCAACAGTAAAAGCTCGTATCTAATTAATAAATAACAACAAATAGTTAAACACATTGAAAAAATGCAATTTTATTAATTTTTTTCTGGACAATTTATTTTCCTCAGCTAACATCTAGCTAGAACATAGTTATTTCCTCACAACTCTACACGCCCTATGATTTGAGCTTTAACAGACTCTATTTGCGGGAAGTAGATACACACCCTGATATGTATTCGAAGTTTATCTTCATCAGTTTTGCAATTTCAGGCAATTAATTGCCCGCATACTGACATCCGGCGAAGGCTAACAAGCCAACTCCGTCAATTTGACCGAATCCACACATGTGGACGTTCTTAAAGATTTTGCTATCTTAAGGCTATACCCCTGCGCGTCAGAAAAGCCATAAATTTAGCGAAAGGTGCACTGCTGGGCCTATATAAAAGGTATATGTTGGAATGATGACACTTTCCTCCATGCCCGTAGCACATCGGGCAGACGCTAAATCTGGGCATAGCTTTGATGCCAATCGCCACTGGGCGGCTTCTTTAACGCTCGGCTTCTGTGCTCAAAACAGCGGCGATACACGTGTTACGCGCATGAATATTGCTCGTCATTATGGTCCATTACGTGTACAAAGACCTTTTTACCCTGAAGGCAAAGATGGTTGCTGTCACGTGTATTTACTGCATCCGCCCGGTGGGGTTGTGAGTGGCGATGCGCTCAATATCAATATTTCGCTCACTAAAGGTGCGCATAGTTTAATTACCACACCTGCTGCCAATAAGCTTTATAAAGCCGACAGCAACGGGGTTGCATGGAGCCAAACTACTAATTTAAAAGTGGATGACAACGCCATTTTAGAGTGGTTGCCGCAAGAAACCCTCGCCTTTGATGGCTCTCGTGGGCTGCAAGTATTTAACATTGAACTGGCTAAAACAGCTAAGTGCCTAGGCTGGGAAATACTAGGCCTTGGTCGCCCTGCCAGTGATTTGCCCTTTGCTACTGGCTGTATTGAGCAGCGTTTTAAGTTAACCCAAGACGGTAAGCCATTGTGGTTAGAGCGTCAAAATTTAGACCCCACTCACCCTAGATTTAACGGTAAATGGGGCCAAGGTGGTGCTACCGTACATGGCACATTTTGGACTGTTGGCTTAAACGATCCAGCAGCAGCTATTGCTGCACTGCGTGAACAACTACCGCCCAGTAATAATTGGGCCGCTACCTACCGCCGTGACGTTTTATTAGTGCGCTATTTAGGGCACGAACGTAACCAAGTATGGAAATTATTTGAACAGGTACGCAACATACTTCGCCCGCTATTAAGCGGACATCAAGCCACCATACCACGGATTTGGTTAACCTAATTTTTAACTGTTTGTCATGGCTAAAAATAACAACAATAATTCTATCGCCTATGCTCTTTAGGTGATTAATTAAACACTATTATTTACCAAGGTGTTAATTATAAGCAGAGCCTAGTTATTGCTTATGATTAGCCTCTTGGCTGAAGAAAACTGTACCGATATTTTAAACATATCGTCTTAGCTTTTGCTTAGGCGAACACACTACCTGTGCCAATTAGTCATAGGTAATTAATATAACAACATCGAGGACTATGGAGTTAGCGATGGAATTAACACCCAGAGATAAAGATAAATTAATGTTATTCACTGCAGGTTTACTTGCAGAGCGACGCAAAGCCAAAGGGCTAAAACTAAATTACCCAGAAGCAATTGCTCTAATCACCTGCGCTATTATGGAAGGTGCGCGCGAAGGGCGCACAGTGGCAGAAATGATGGCATTGGGTCGTGAAATGTTGACCCGCGACGATGTAATGGAAGGCATTGCTGAGATGATTCAAGACGTACAAGTAGAAGCAACGTTTCCTGACGGTACCAAACTGGTCACTGTGCATAACCCTATAGTTTAAGGAAGTTCGTTATGATTCCAGGTGAATATCAACTAAAAAGTGGCGATATTGAACTGTGTGTTGGCCGTAAAAGCATCACCATTAATGTTGCTAATAAAGGGGATCGACCTGTACAGGTTGGCTCTCATTACCACTTTGCCGAAAGTAACCCAGCACTGAGTTTTGATCGCGAGCAAGCCTATGGTTATCGCTTAGCTATTGCTGCTGGTTTAGCAATTCGCTTTGAACCAGGACAAACCCGTGAAGTATCTTTGATCCCCTATTCAGGTTTACGTCGTCTTTACGGTTTTCGTGGTGAAGTAATGGGACCTTTAGACAATAAACCTAAACAGGAGAGCGTGTAATGAAAATATCTCGTCAAGCCTATGCTGACATGTATGGCCCAACCACGGGTGATAGAATTCGTTTAGGTGATACCGAATTATGGGTCGAAATAGAACACGACCATACCCATTATGGTGAAGAAGTAAAATTTGGTGGCGGTAAAGTTATTCGTGATGGCATGGGTCAAAGCCAACGCTGTGATGACGCCGTTATGGACACGGTTATCACTAACGCAGTGATTATCGACTGGTGGGGCATTATTAAAGCCGACGTGGGTTTAAAAAATGGCCGCATTGCTGCTATTGGCAAATCTGGCAACCCTGATACACAGCCCGATATAGACATTATTATTGGCCCAGGTACCGAAATTATTGCCGGTGAAGGTCAAATTTTGACCGCCGGTGGAGTTGATACCCACGTGCACTATATTTGCCCACAACAAGTTGACGAAGCGCTCATGAGTGGCCTAACCACCATGATTGGCGGCGGCACTGGCCCAGCAACAGGCTCAGTAGCTACAACACATACACCGGGGCCATGGCATTTAGGCAAAATGATGCAAGCCGTGGACGATTTACCGATTAATATTGGTTTTCTAGGTAAAGGCAGCGCAAGTACTCCCGAAGCACTTGAGCAACAAATTAAAGCCGGCGCTATGAGTTTAAAAATTCATGAAGATTGGGGCGCAGCACCCGCTTCTATTAGCAATGCTTTAGATGTTGCCGATCGCTACGACATTCAAGTTGCCATTCATGCTGATAGCCTCAATGAATCTGGTTTCGTGCAAGATACTTTAGAGGCATTTAAAGATCGTTGTATCCACACCTATCATACCGAAGGTGCCGGTGGTGGCCACGCCCCTGATATTATTGTTGCTTGTGCTATGCCTAATGTGTTGCCGTCGTCAACTAACCCGACTCGCCCATACACTATTAATACCGTGGATGAGCACCTTGATATGTTGATGGGTTGTCATCACCTCGACCCTAACATTCCTGAAGATGTAGCCTTTGCCGACTCACGTATTCGCCGTGAAACAATTGCGGCCGAAGATATTCTTCATGATATGGGCGTTATTTCGATGATGTCCTCTGACTCGCAAGCCATGGGTCGCATTGGCGAAGTAGTGTGTCGTACGTGGCAAACCGCTCATAAAATGCGCGTGCAACGTGGTTTATTACCAGAAGATGAAGCACTGGGCGCCGATAACTTTCGCGCAAAACGTTACATTGCCAAATACACTATTAACCCAGCCATTACTCACGGTATAAGCCATGAAGTAGGCTCAATCGAAGTAGGTAAATTTGCAGATTTAGTACTGTGGAAACCGCCATTTTTTGGGGTTAAACCGTCAATTATATTAAAAGGCGGCATGATTGCAGGTGCGGCAATGGGCGATCCAAACGCAGCTATTTCTACACCACAACCGGTACATTACCGCCGTATGTTTGGTGCATTAGGTAAAGCAGTAAGTGCAACACGTATGACCTTTGTAAGCCAAGCTGCTATGAATACTGGGCTTGAAGAAAAGCTCGGTTTGAAAAGCCAGCTTGTGGCCTGTAAAAATGTGCGACAAGTGCGTAAATGCGATATGAAGCTCAATGATGCTTGCCCAGTATTAACGGTAGATCCGCAAACGTATGAGGTTCACGCTGACGGTGTATTACTTACCTGCGAACCTGCAACTGAATTACCGTTAGCCCAGCGCTACCATTTGTTTTAATCCATTTTTAGGACAATTAGATGTTTGAATTAACAAAAAGAATAGATAGCAACACACAAGATGCTGTGTTCGATACCCTCACCTTGCCATACGAGTTACGTATTCGTGGTCGCCTAAAAGCAGTGACTGACAATGGTCATGATGTTGGTTTATTTCTTGACCGTGGCCCAGTGCTACGAAATGGCGATTTACTGCGTGCCAGCAGCGGCGAAGTATTTAGTATAAGCGCTGCCGATGAGCCGGTTACCACTGCATACATAGAAAACGGCTTGCCTTTGGCACGTTTATGTTACCACTTAGGTAACCGCCATGTGTCACTTGCAATTGGCGTTGATACTGATGGTCGCCATTGGATACGTTTTCCGCCAGATCATGTATTAGAAGAGTTAGCGGTACTTTTAGGCGCGCAATTAACGCACCATCAAGCACCGTTTGATCCAGAATCAGGTGCATATGCACACGCGGGTCGTGAGCAATCGCATGCTCACTCCCATGAACATTCACATGCCGATGGTCATACTCATGCACACTAATACTGAGCCAACACAAAGCAGTGATCTGGCATTATTGGGCTTGATGCAATTGATCAGCCCGGCGCTGCCAATTGGTGCTTTTGCTTGGTCTCAGGGGTTAGAAAGCGCGTTTGAACTTGGCTGGGTTACTAATGAGCAACAACTTGGCGAATGGTTAGAAGGTGTGCTTGACGACGGTTTAACGCGCTGCGAATTACCGGTACTTGCTCGGCTACAAAACTGCTGGGCTAAAAGCGACAGCGAAGGTTTAAGCTACTGGAACGACTGGCTACATGCAAATCGTGAAACTGCCGAATTAAGCGATGAAGATACCCGCTTAGGCTTAGCTCTGATGCGTTTGCTCAACAGTTTACAGTTACAGCCACAAATCGAGCAAGGTCATGCAGCATTACCGCAAGACCCAGGTTATGTCACCGTTTTTGCCTGGTTAGCGCAGCAGCGACAAATTCCAGTACGCCAAAGCTTACTCGGGTTTGTTTGGGGCTGGTTAGAAAACCAACTGGCGGTTGCCTGTAAAGCAATGCCGCTTGGCCATACTGCAGCGCAGCGTTTAATTGAGCAATTACGGCCTAAAATGGTTATCGCAATCGACACTGCATTAGCATTAGCCGACGACCAACTTGGGCCAATTATGCCTGGCTTAGCGCTTGGTAGTGCACAGCACGAAACACAATATTCAAGATTATTTCGAAGCTAATACGCTTCTATATACACAAGGAAAACAGCAATGACACATTGTTTACGAATCGGCGTTGGCGGCCCAGTTGGCTCTGGCAAAACAGCTTTATTACGTCAATTATGTAAAGCATTGAAAGATCACTATGATATCGCTGTGGTTACAAACGATATTTATACCCGCGAAGATGCTGACTTTTTACTTAAACACGACGCACTCCCAGCGGACCGTATTTTAGGAGTAGAAACAGGTGGTTGCCCACATACGGCAATTCGTGAAGATGCTTCTATGAACTTAGCTGCGATTGACGACTTACAAGCACGCCACCCCAATTTAGAAATAGTACTGGTTGAATCTGGCGGCGATAACTTATCAGCTACTTTCAGCCCAGAGCTTTCTGATTTAACACTTTATGTGATTGACGTGTCTGCTGGCGACAAAATTCCACGTAAAGGTGGCCCAGGTATCACTAAGTCTGACTTATTAATAATTAATAAAATTGATATCGCAGAATATGTACATGCTTCGTTAGAGGTAATGGAACGTGACTCGAAAAAAATGCGCGGTGAACGCCCTTTCGTTTTTGCTAACCTTTACGATGGTGTTGGCTTAGAAGAAATCATCAGCTTTATTTTAAAGCAAGGCATGTTACCTGAACGCCGACCTGGCAAGCCAAATAGTATTAATTAAGCAACACAATTTTTAATCAAAACACAATTCAATAGTAAAAAATATAAACGGAGAATAGTATGAAAATAATGACCAAATTACTGATGGGATTAGGCCTAATGCTAACAGCTACTGCAGCTTTAGCCCACCCTGGTCATGGCGTTGAAACCCATAACGGTTTTCTTAGTGGCTTGTTACATCCACTGATGGGTATTGACCACTTATTAGCAATGGCAGCAATTGGCTTTTGGAGTATTCGCCAAAGCACAGCAATGAAACGCGGCGCGCCATTATTTGTAGTTGGCGGCATGGTTTTAGGTGCGGCCCTTGCTTGGAGTGGCTTAAGCTTTGCAGGCGTTGAAACCGGTATTGCAATGACCGTATTACTAGCCGGTATTTTAATTGCCACTATGGCTAAATTACCAACCGTATTAGGCGCAAGCTTAGTCGCTTTATTTATGCTTACACATGGTTATGCCCACGGTGCAGAAATGGCTGAAGGCGCAAGTATATTGAGCTACATGGCAGGCTTTGTTGTTGCTACTTTAGCTATCACCTTTATTGGTCGTGGTTTAGGCACACTTATGCTAAAAGCTGATAACCGCGCTACCCGTGCACTTGGCGGTGTTGTTGCTGTAATTGGTGGCGTATTGGCAGTTGGCTAATAGCAACTGAATTTATTATCCCCATTAGGGTAGCTTTACTGTCGCTAACATAGTTGATGCTATGGTTACCCTTACCTTCAAATCAATGACTATCGAGCAGCAGCTAGATAGTCTGCGAGAATAAACCCACTTTTAATGTGGTTAATTTTAACCTCATTAAAACTATCTCAGCTAGGAGAAATATCAAGATGAGCGGCACAATCATAAAGCTTTCAAGAAACACCAATAATGCACCAAGCAGCACTGTAGCTACACAAACAGTTGCTTTTTCACATTACAATAATATTTCAGCACAATTACCGATTGCTCCTAAAAGCGGTAACATTGTAGCTGATGATATAAAAACACAGGCAAAACAGTGTTTAACAAATATTAAAGCGGTTATTGAAAGTATTGATCATGTTATGGACGATGTGATTAAAATTAATGTGTTTTTAAAAAACATCACAGATATTGATGCTGTAAACGACGTATACGCTAGTTTCTTCCAAGACTACTTACCAACACGCACAACAGTTGCCGTGGCAGCTTTACCGCTAGAGGGTGCATTAGTACAAATGGATGCGCTTATCTCTAATGGCGAAGGTACTACACCGCAAGCACCTTGCGATTTAATTAAAGTAGCAAAAAATAGCAAAAATGCACCTACATGCTCAGTGTCTACGCATACGGTTGCTTTTTCTCATTACAATAATATTTCTGCTCAGTTACCTGTCGATCCTAAATCGGGAGAAATAGTAACAGGTGGTATAAAAAATCAAACTAAACAGTGTTTAAGCAATATTAAAGCTATTTTAGAGAGTATTGACGTACCCTTTGACGACATAGTTAAGGTAAATATATTTGTTAAAAATCCGGCAGATATTGACGCAATAAACGAAATTTATACAACCTTTTTTCCAGACTCAGCTATTGCCAGAGCTGTAGCTTACGTACCAGCTAGATCAACCATGGTTGTTGCAGCACTGCCTATGGATGCTTTAGTACAAATTGATGCAGTTATATCCCATGGTGATGGCACACCACCACAAGCAGTTGAGGACAGACACGGCATTATTATTAGAGCAAGTAATACCAAAAATGCCCCCATTAATGCTCTATCTACACAAACAGTGGCGTTTTCGCACTACAACCATATTTCAGCACAATTACCCATTGATGCAAAAACGGCTAATCTTGTAGCTGATGACGTAACAACACAAGCAACACAGTGCTTAAACAATATTAAAGCCATTGTAGAGAGTATTGATCATGTTATGGACGACCTTGTAAAAGTTAACATTCAAGTTAAAAACATTAGCGATATTGCCGCTATTGATAAAGTGTACGCCAGCTTCTTTAAAGGTGATTTGCCAGCAAGAACTGTGGTAGGCGTATCAGCTATCCCTATGAACGCGCTAGTACAAATTGATGCGGTAGTGTCTAACGCTGAAGGTACGCCACCTAAGTTATAATTGTAAACTGGGTTTATAAGCAATGGTGATTAATCACCAACTAAATACAAACATGACTTTAAACGTTAAGTTTGCATAAATAAGGGCAGCGCAAAATCCACTCGGATCTCTACGCTGCCCTTTTTAATTTTTGCGTCTCCACTATTATCTTGAATTTAGGTAATTAAATACAGATTACACAATATTTAATACAAAAGCGCCCAATATTTCTGTGTACATAATAATTTCACCTAGTCATAAGTGTATTTTAAATATACGACATTATGTTTACCTGCTTCCCTATTAGCTGGTAACGCCTCGTGCTATGGTTGAAACGTAAACTAGTTAAAAATAAAAGTGTTTAATAAATATGTATTAAATACTCAGTGCACATTCTAATCGTTAACATTAAACGAATAAGGATAAAAAATGAGTAATAATGTAGATATTAATAATCGCCCTGATTACGACCATGTAATACAAGATATAGCTGATTATGTATTAAATTATAAAGTAAGCAGCAAGGAAGCACTCAATACTGCCCGTAACTGTTTAATAGACACTTTAGGGTGTGGGCTATTAGCGCTGCGATTTCCTGAATGCAGCAAACTCCTCGGCCCTATAGTAGCAGGTACTATTGTGCCTAATGGTGCACGTGTACCGGGCACATCTTTGGTACTCGACCCTGTAAAAGCGGCATGGGATATTGGCTGCATTATTCGCTGGCTCGATTATAACGATACTTGGTTGGCCGCCGAATGGGGTCATCCGTCAGATAACTTAGGTGCTATTTTAGCCGTTGCTGATCATCTATCCCAAGTGAGACTGAGCAAGGGTGAACAACCTTTAAAAATGCGCGAAGTGCTAGAAGCCATGATCATGGCGCATGAAATTCAAGGCGTAATAGCGCTAAAAAATTCGTTTAATCGGGTAGGTTTATGCCACGTATTATTAGTACGGGTTGCATCTACTGCGGTTGCCACTAAAATGATGGGCGGCAATAAACAACAAATTATGGCCGCTATATCACAAGCTTGGGTAGATGGCTCAGCGCTGCGCACCTATAGGCATGCACCCAATGCAGGCTCTCGTAAATCATGGGCTGCTGGCGATGCAACTTCCCGAGCCGTTCATTTAGCTGATATATCTATGCGTGGTGAAATGGGCATTCCAAGCGTGTTAACAGCCCCGCAATGGGGGTTTTATGATGTCTCTTTTTCTAAAACCAACAAAGACCAAGCACTTAAACCTGAGGCCGAACGGCAGTTTTTATTCACCCAAGGCTACGGCAGTTATGTTATGGAAAATATTTTATTTAAAATATCGTTTCCTGCTGAGTTTCATGCCCAAACAGCCGCTGAAGCGTCGGTTATTTTACATCCTCAGGTAAAAGATCGGCTAGCCGATATTGATAAAATTGTTGTGCGTACTCACGAGTCGGCCATTCGTATTATTTCAAAAACGGGTTCCCTTGATAACGCAGCCGATCGCGATCATTGTTTACAATACATGATTGCAGTGCCGTTAATATTTGGCAATTTAACCGCTGATCATTACGAAGACGAATTTCATAACGCACACCCGATTATTGATGAGCTGCGCAACAAAATTCACATTGTAGAAGATGCACGCTTTACCAAAGAATATTTAGAGGATGATAAACGCTCTATCGCCAATGCTATTCAGGTTTTCTTTAAAGATGGCAGTAGCACCGAGGACATAGTTATAGAATACCCTGTGGGTCATCGTCGCCGTCGTGAGGAAGGGATACCACTATTGGAGCAAAAATTTAAAGCTAATTTAGCATCCCGCTTTGAGAATAAACAATGCCACACTATTTTCACGCTTTGTAAAAATCAAACAGCGCTTGAGGCCATGCCTGTAAATAGCTTTATGGACTTATTTGTTATTGAGTAAGTACACCGCTGGCTGGTTTATGAAAGCGCGTAGATTTAATTATATGGCCAAGTAGTTAAGGCCATAACTTTAAAAGTCACAACTCGCGCCAATAAGAGGATTTAATATGACTGAGCAAAATGAACACAGTATCGCAAACTTTGCAGCGTTAAAAACCGCCATAGTAAATGCAGAAGAAGAGTCAGTAAAAGCGCTATTAACAAAGCAACCTATGCAAGATCTTGAAAAAAGTTACCTAATCGATTTAGCCAAATTAAACAGTAATCAGGCTATTTTAAAGATACTCGAAGATATTCCCGTTAAAAAATAGCTCATAGCCCTTATACTAAATAGCGAATAAAGCTGTGCTATCTATTAGCACAGCTTTATTTAAATATTTTCAAAGTGATAGCTAATATATTTATTATAAACTTCGCCCGGCTTTAGTATTGAGTTTTCAAAATCTGGAAAGTTTACTGCATCGCTATAATTTTGAGCTTCTAAACACACTCCCTGATCAGGGCTTAATGGTGCGGCTAAAAATGCACCAGTATAAAGCTGTATAGATGCTTGGTCGGTGTACAACGACATTTTAACTTTATTGCGTAATGAGCTTAATACCGCTGCAGCTTTGTTTGCTTGTGGCTGATTTATAACAAAACAATGATCAAACCCTGTTGGTCCTGTTAGTTGTGGGTGCTGAGCTGACTGCAGACGCTGGCCAATAATAACCGGTTGGTCAAAACAAAAGTCACTATTTTTGACACTTAACACTCTACCAGTTGGTAAGCTGTTATTGTCACGCTCTAAATAGCTGGCCGCATTTATTTGTAACGTGAGTGGCAAGCAATTTTGCTCACCTAAATTAAAGTAGCAATGATTAGTAGCGTTAATAGGGGTTGCTTTATTTGTGGTTGCGCTAAAACTCATAGTCAACTTATTATCATGTGATAAATGATAACGTATTTGCATTTCAACCTTGCCAGGAAAACCTTGGTCGCCATCTTCTGAGCTTAAGCTCAAAATCACTTCGTTGGCAGTACTCGATTGCACTTGCCAAAAACGCAGAGAAAAGTTATCCGCACCGCCATGTAAGCAATTTTCACCATCATTTTTACTCAGTAAATATTGCTCACCTTCAAGCTCAAAACTAGCACCACTAATACGATTAGCAACGCGACCACAGGTAGCACCTAAATAATAAGTATCGGTTAAATAACGACTGCTATCGACATACCCGACTGTCATTTCTGTGGGTGTATCGTTTACCGGAAATAAAATAGATTTAACCCGCGCGCCATAATTTAATATTTCGACCCGCATGCCTTGCTCATTGCTTAATATATAACTGTGTAATTGATTCATTTACTGTTTTCTTGTTATGTCTATTAGAACACAAAAAAATCAAAGCAACCTAAGCTGCTTTGATTCACTATATTTTGCGTTAAACACGTGAGCAGATAGCTATGGCTGTCATACTCACTTAGTAAGCATTCTGCATTACCACCAAGTAGTATACAAAGCGATTAAGATGATAACTACACCCAATGCCGCTATGTTGAAGTTGCTTGAGGTTTTAAAGTTAACATCGTCTAGGCTAACGCTACTGTCTTGGCCTTTATCTGGCTTAGCTAATGATACAATTACACACAATGCTAAACACAGTAAAAATACTAAGCCTACTCTGTCCATAAATGGCAGCGCTACCCAGTAAACTTTTAACAGGATTGAGAATACAGCCGAGCCAATTGCCGCAGCTAACGCACCCGCTGAACTGGCTTTTGACCAAAACATACCCATTACAAAAATCACTACAATACCTGGAGTAAAGAAACCGGTGAATTCTTGAATATATTGAAACGCTTGATCGAACTTACCTAATAATGGCTCTGCCACAACCAAGGCTATAGCTAAAGATATTAATGCAGCTGAGCGGCCTATAAATACATAATGTTTTTGTGATTTACCTGGTTTTAACTTGCTGTAAATATCCATAGTGAAAATAGTTGAAATACTGTTAGTCATAGAGGCAAGTGATGAAACAATTGCCGCCACTAATGCAGCAAAAATAAGACCTTTAATACCTGTTGGCATTAACGCCATCATAGACGGATACGCTTGATCTGGCGTGGTAAGTTGCGGGTATAAAACAACCGCAGCAATACCTGGCAACACTACAATTACTGGCATTAATAATTTTAAATAGGCAGCAAAGGCAATACCTTTTTGTGCTTCTTTAAGGTTTTTAGCGGCAAGTGCGCGCTGAATAATATATTGATTAAATCCCCAGTAGCTAATGTTCATTATCCACAGGCCACCAATTAATACTGATAAACCAGGTAAACTCATATAATGCGGGCTATCTGGGCTTAAAATCATATCAAAGTGGTTAGGTAGCTGCTCAGTTAAAACACCAAAACCTGCTATTATCCCATCGCCATCTGCCACTGCATCTAGTGCTAAGTAACTTAAAAACAAGCCACCAAATACCAGCAGTACTACTTGTAAAATATCGGTATAAGCAACGGCTTTCAAACCACCATAAAGTGAATAAGCGACTGAAAATAAGGCTAAAAAGATCATTCCGTACATCCAGTCAACACCGGCAACGGTTTCTATTGCTAAACCACCAAGCCATAAAACAGCGGTTAAATTTACAAATACATATACCGCTAGCCAAAACAGCGCTAACACTGTTTTAACTTTGCTATCAAAGCGTTGCTCTAAATATTGCGGCATAGTAAATATTTCATTTTTAAGAAATATCGGCAGCATATATTTACCTACAATAATTAAGGTAATTGCTGCCATCCACTCATAAGATGCAATAGCTAAACCAATCGCATAGCCCGAACCAGACATGCCAATAATTTGTTCTGCCGATATATTTGAAGCAATTAATGATGCACCAATTGCCCACCAAGGCAGTGCTTTACTAGCAAGAAAGTAGTCTTCAGTATTTTTACTGGCACCTTTCTCCTCTCGCGAGATCCACAGCGCGAGTACTAATAACCCCACCACATAAGTAAAAAATATGGCAATGTCGAGCGGTTGTAATTTCATAACTTTAACCTTGTTGTCTTATTGATTTTTATTGTGTTTTATTAATTACCTAGATTCAAATTGTAAGTGCATAACTTGTTTTGGCTAGATAAAGTGGTCAGTTGCTCATAAGCTAACTGCTTTTTCTCCGGCAAGAGATTTTACAATGAGACATTACAAACAACTGACCTATGCGCAAAGATGCCAGATCGCCGTTCTAAAGAAAAGTGGTTTTACGCAACAAAGTATTGCTGAGCTAACTAATTTATCGCAATCTACGATTTCAAGAGAGCTTTCTAGAAATACAGGTAAGCGAGGTTACAGACACAAACAAGCTCATGAGCGGGCTTTGTTTCGTCGAAGAAGTGTAAGAAAACCGCTTAAGATGACACCTGAAATGATAGCTTTAATTACCCAGAAGCTTAATGAGAAGTGGAGTCCTGAACAAATAACGGGATGGTTACGCAAAGAAAGTGAACTGTCTGTCAGCCATGAATGCATTTATCTGTATATCTGGGAAGATAAAAAAGCAGGTGGTGAGTTATACCTACATCTGCGCCGACACGGTAAGAAATATCACAAGCGCAGTCATGGTAAAACAAACCGAGGGCAAATAAAAAATCGCGTTAGCATTGAAGAGCGCCCACAAATAGTTGATGAGAAAGGTCGTATCGGAGATTGGGAAATAGATACCGTCATAGGCAAAGGTCATCGAGGCGCCCTTGTTACCATTGTAGAGCGGGTTACCCAATTCACTGTATCAACTCAGGTGGCAGGAAAAACAGCGGAAGCCGTCACTACGGCGACGATAGAACTATTAAGGCCATATAGGTCAGCGCTTCATAGCATCACGGCTGACAATGGAAAAGAGTTCGCTTATCACGAGCAAATCACAGACGCTTTAAGTGTTCCTGTTTATTTTGCTCACCCTTATCACTCATGGGAGCGCGGATTGAATGAAAACACGAATGGATTACTACGTCAGTATTGGCCGAAGAGCACAGATTTTAAGGCGGTAACACCAGCGCAAGTTATACCAGTACTTGAGCAACTTAATAATCGTCCGAGGAAGACACTTGGATTTGAAACGCCTGCAAAATTGATGCAGGATCACTTGGCGGCTAAAGCCGCCTAAACGTTATGCACTTCAGATTTGAATCCGCGTTACTAAAAGCACCTTGAGAAGCCAGGCATACGTAAACGTCTGCTTGAAGCCCTGTTTTTGCATAATAATGTGTGTCAATAGTGTTACGTACTTGCTCAACTAAATGATCCGGTGTTAAAGCAACGATACAACCACCAAAACCACCACCGGTCATACGCACGCCGCCTTGTTCGCCTAAAACTTGAGCAGTAATATCCACTAAAAAGTCTATTTGAGAGGTAGTAATATCAAAATCATTTTTCATTGATAGGTGCGATTGTGCCATAAGTTGGCTCATAGTTACCATATCATTGACGTTTAGCGCTTTGAGAGCTAGTTCGGTACGGGTATTTTCAGTGACTATATGTTTAGCGCGCTTATATATTAATGGCGGTAAATTAGCTTGCTCTGCTTCTAGTTCCTCAAGAGTAACATCGCGCAATGCCGGTTTATTAAAGTGCTTTGCTGCAGCTTCGCATTGCTCGCGTCGGGTATTGTATTCGCTGTCGACCAGCCCTCTTTTAACATTAGAGTTAACAATAACTAACGACATTCCCTTTGGAATCACAGCATATTCAAAGGTTAAACTTCTGCAATCGAGCAACATGGCATGCCCTTGCTTGCCCATCGATGAAATTAATTGATCCATAATGCCGCAATTACAGCCGACAAAATTATTTTCAGCACTTTGTCCCATAAGTGCCGCTTTAACACCATCGAGCGGAATATTGTTTAATGTTGCAAACGTTTTTAAAAGAGCAATTTCAAAACTAGCTGATGAACTCAAACCTGTACCTTGTGGCACATTTCCCGATACCACTAAGTCGGCGCCACTAATATTTGGATAGCTTTGCATTAATGCTTGCAGTGTGCCGCGAATATAATTAACCCACATTTGTTGTTGGCTAAATTCTATTTTATCTAGGCTAAAACTATTGGTTTCGCTGTTACAATCAATTGCTAAGACGTTAATGTTGCGATCAGCTCGTGCTTTTGCAGCAATGTCGGTGCCAAAATTAATCGCAGCAGGTAGCACAAAACCATCATTATAATCTGTGTGTTCACCAATGAGGTTAACGCGCCCAGGTGCATGAAATAGCTGTTCTGGCGGGCAATTAAAATGTTGTTCAAATTGGCTAATAAGCATTGTAGTTCTTGGCATTACTTAGCCTCCTTATAATGTACGTTTGGTACATCACGTAATCTTTGTGCTGCTTGCTCTGGGGTTAAATCACGTTGTGATTCAGCCATCATTTCGTAACCCACCATAAATTTACGCACAGTAGCTGAGCGTAATAATGGTGGAAAAAAGCTTGCATGAAGCTGCCATTCACTATGCTCTTGCCCATCATAAGGCGCGCCGTGCCAGCCCATAGAATATGGGAACGAACAATTAAATAAATTGTCGTATTTAGTGGTAATTTGTTTTAATGCATCGGCTAGAGTTACCGCTTGTTCTGGGGTTAAGTCGACCATACGTGTTAACGCAAAACGCGGTAATAATAAGGTTTCAAATGGCCAGCCTGCCCAGTACGGTACAACCACCAGCCAATCTTCATTTTTAACAACAACACGCTCGCCCGACTGCGCTTCACGCTGAGCGTAATCAAGTAATAAGTTACTGTTATATTTTTTAGCATAGTCGCTCAGCGCATGTTGTTTTTTATTTACCAAAGTAGGTAATTGCTGCTGCGACCAAATTTGGCCATGCGGATGCGGATTTGAGCACCCCATCATCGCCCCTTTGTTTTCGAATACCTGCACCCAGTTATACTTTTCGCCTAACTCTAAGCACTGGCTTTGCCACGTTTTAACAATGTCGGTAATAGCGCTAATACTAAGTTGCGGTAAGGTTTTGCTGTGATCTGGAGAGAAGCAAATAACACGACTTTCGCCTTGCTCTGTGGCCATTTTAAATAGCGGATCGTCTGTTTTAAATTCTGGAGTATCAATTTTCAGAGCTGCAAAGTCATTAGTAAACACATAAGTTTTTTTATAGTTGTCATTAACTTCACCGTTTATGCGGGTATTACCAGCACATAAAAAACAGCTTTCATCATGACTTTCTCTAACGTCTTCATCGAGAGTTTCAACTTGTCCCTGCCAAGGTCGTTTGGCACGATGCGGTGAAACTAACACCCACTCATCAATCAATGGATTGTAGCGACGATGTGGATGCTCAGTTGGGTCAAAAATTGTATCCATAAATATCTCAAATGTGGTTTATGATAAAACCGAAAAGGGTAAACGCTTACCCCGCTATTTGCAACCTAAAAAATCAACATATACAGCCCACGTTAAATAGTGTAAATTTTATTATTAACAGGATGTAGAAAACGATTACCCGCCAATGACAACAATAAAAGATGTAGCCAGAATTGCAGGCGTGTCTATCGCCTCGGTATCTCGTGTAATTAATAATGGCCCTAAAGTAAGTAAGGCAACCATAGAAAAAGTAAATAAAGTAATGCAAGAGCTTGGCTACACGCCCAATGCTAATGCACGTGCTTTAGTAACCCGAAAAAGCATGACCATAGGCGTGGTGATCCCCGAACTTACCGACCCATTTTTTGCATCATTAGCCAGCGGGGTAGATAAAGTAGCCCGCGAAAATAATATGCAATTGTTGTTAAGTACCGCAGGACAAAGTGTAGAATCTGAACGCGCTGCTATCAATTTATTACTTGAACGCCGCTGCCAAACTGTTGTTATGCATAGTAAAATAATTCCTGACTGCGAACTAATTACTTTATGTGAAAAACTCCCCGGCTTAGTGCTTATCAATAGACACATTGAGCAAATAAAACATAAATGTATTTGGTTAGATAACGAAGAAGGCGCAAAAATAGCAGCGCGCCATCTAATGACGCTCAAACATAAAAACATTGCCTGTATAAGCAGTAAATATCAAATTGAAGATCCTGCGCTACGCCTTAATGGCTTTTCGGCAGAACTAAATATGGCAGGCAGCCCCATTAGCCCTGCGCTGATTAAATACGCGGAGCCTACCCTACAAGGCGGACAAAGCGCTGCGCAAAACTTATTAGCCTCTGGGCAGCCCTTCAGCGCTATTTTTGTTTATAACGATGCTATGGCTATTGGTGCTATTTCAACACTTGAAGATAATGGCTATAAAGTACCCGGTGATGTGTCGGTGATTGGTTTTGATGATGTGCTGATTGCACGTTATTCAAGGCCAAAACTAACCACTTTAAACTATCCCATTGAAAAAATGGCGCAGCACGCAGCTCAGTTGGCGTTAACACACTTTAAAAATGAAATAGTTGAAAGTGTCAGTCACAGTGAGCATAAATATTTACCCCGCTTGGTCAAACGAGAGTCAACGAGTATCAAAAATAGCCCATAACCAAAAAAAGTTGATGAGCAATACCCTAAAGTATTACCGCATCAACTTATGCATAAATTATAAATAACTTAATCGTAATTAAAACAATGCTTTATTGCGGTACTCTTACCACGCCTTCCATAAGCACCCGTGCACTGCGGCTCATACTGGCTTTAGTTACTTGCCAGTTACCATCCGTATTTGTAGCGTGTGCGCCTACTTTTAAGGTGCCCGATGGGTGACCAAAGTTAACTTCACTCAATGCCCCGCCACCAGCGGCTAAATTAACTAACGTACCGTCAATTGCCGCAGCGGTACCAATAGCTACTGCTGCTGTGCCCATCATTGCATGGTGTAATTTACCCATAGACATAGCGCGCACTAACAAGTTAATTTCACTGGCGTTAATTTGCTTACCGCTTGACGCTTTGTAATTTTGTGCTGCACCAACAAATGCCACTTTAGGTGTATGTTGGCGTGCTGCTGCCTCATCAATATTTTGTATGAGTCCCATTTTAACTGCGCCATAGGCACGAATGGTTTCAAGCTTTTCAAGCGCTGCTGCATCTGCGTTTATATCATCTTGCAATTCAGTGCCGGTATAACCAATGTCGCTTGCATTAACAAAAATGGTGGGAATGCCTGCGTTGATCATCGTCGCTTTTAAAGTACCTACTCCTGGCACTTCTAGATCATCTACCACATTGCCAGTTGGAAATAACGCGCCGTCGCCATCTGCAGGGTCAATAAATTCCAGTTTTACTTCAGCTGCTGCAAATGTAACGCCGTCTAGCTCAAAGTCACCGGTTTCTTGTACTTCGCCATTAGTCATAGGTACATGCACTAAAATGCTTTTTTTAATATTGGCTTGCCATACACGTACAACTGCAACGCCATTATCCGGTACACGGCTTTTATCAACCAAGTCATTACTAATAGCAAAAGCACCGACAGCTGCGGTTAAATTACCGCAGTTGCCGCTAAAATCAACAAATGCTTTATCTATTGCCACTTGGCCAAATAAATAGTCAACATCGTGATCGGCTTGCTCACTTTTACTTAAAATAACCGTTTTACTGGTGCTAGATGTAGCACCGCCCATACCATCGGTTTGTTTGCCGTACGGATCTGGGCTGCCAATAACGCGCAGTAATAAGTTATTACGTGCCTCACCTGCCACTTGGGCAGGCTTTGGCAAGTCACTAAGGTTAAAAAACACCCCTTTACTAGTACCGCCACGCATGTATGTGGCAGGTACTTTAATTTGTGGTTTAAACATAATTACCCCTGCCCTTATGCTGTTTTTGTAGCTTCTAAAAAGTCTTGTGCAAAGCGTTGTAATACACCACCTGCAGCATAAATAGACAGCTCTTCTTGTGTATCTATACGACATTTCATTGGTACGTTTAGTACTTCGCCATTTTTACGAGTGATCGACAAGTTAAGTGTGCAACCAGGGGTTGGTTCACCCGTTACATCGTAACTTTCACTGCCATCTAGTTTAAGTGTTTTACGAGTTGTTCCCGCTTTAAACTCTAACGGTAAAACACCCATACCCACTAAGTTAGTACGGTGAATACGCTCAAACCCTTCAGCTGCAATTACTTCAACACCCGCGAGTCTTACGCCTTTTGCCGCCCAATCGCGCGACGAGCCTTGGCCATAATCTGCGCCTGCCACAATAATAAGTGGTTGCTTACGCTGCATGTATGCTTCGATTGCTTCCCACATGCGAGTATTTTTGCCCTCTGGTTCTATGCGCGCGTACGAACCTTGTTTAATTTCGCCGTTTTCATCAAGTACCATTTCATTTAGCAATTTAGGGTTAGCAAACGTAGCGCGCTGCGCTGTTAAATGATCGCCCCTATGGGTTGCGTATGAGTTAAAGTCTTCCTCAGGTACGTTCATTTTTAATAGGTATTCACCCGCGGCACTGCTGGCCATTATCGCATTTGAAGGCGATAAGTGATCGGTTGTAATGTTATCGCCAAGTACTGCCAGTGCACGCATACCTGTCATGGTACGCTCGCCTGCTAATGCACCTTCCCAATAAGGAGGTCGGCGAATATAAGTGCTTTCTGGACGCCATTCGTATAGCGGGTCGTTATCTTCACCGTAATCTACGGTTAAGTTAAACATGGGCTCGTATACTTTTCTAAATTGCTCTGGCTTAACGCTTTGCTTAACTACTGCGTCAATTTCTTCATCTGACGGCCATAAATCTTTAAGGGTAACGTCGTTACCTTGCTGATCTTTACCTAGTATATCTTTTTCAATATCAAAACGAATCGTACCGGCAATTGCATAAGCAACAACCAAAGGCGGCGATGCTAAAAACGCTTGTTTGGCGTAAGGATGAATACGGCCGTCAAAGTTACGGTTACCCGACAGTACCGCGGTGGCGTATAAGTCGCGATCAATCACTTCTTTTTGAATTACAGGGTCAAGCGCGCCACTCATGCCATTACACGTAGTACAAGCAAAACCAACAATACCAAAACCTAGCTGTTCAAGTTCGGTAAGTAAGTTAGCGTCTTCTAGGTACGATTGCACGGCTTTAGAGCCCGGTGCTAATGAGGTTTTTACCCAAGGTTTACGCGTTAAACCCTTGGCGTTAGCATTACGCGCAAGTAATGCCGCGGCAATCACGTTGCGTGGGTTACTAGTGTTTGTACAGCTGGTAATAGCGGCAATAATACACGCACCATCTGGCATTAAGCCTGCTTCGTTTTCAACTACGCCTGAAATACCTTCTTTAGCTAAATCGCTTGTAGATACACGGCGATGTGGATTTGATGGCCCAGCAATGTTGCGCCCCACACTTGATAAATCAAACTTAAGCACGCGATCGTACTGCGCTGTTTTTAAGCTATCGCTCCACAAGCCGGTGGTTTTAGCGTAGTTTTCTACCAGTGCAATTTGCTCTTCTTCACGACCCGTTAAACGCAAATAATCTATGGTCATATCGTCGATGTAAAACATCGCCGCTGTGGCACCAAATTCAGGCGTCATATTTGAAATAGTTGCACGATCGCCCAGCGTAAGTGCATCGGCACCTTCACCGTAAAATTCTAAGTATGCTGATACCACACGCTGCGCGCGTAAAAACTCAGTAATAGCCAGTACGATATCGGTAGCGGTAATACCCGGTTGGCGCTTACCTGTTAGCTCAACCCCTACAATGTCTGGCAGGCGCATGTATGAAGCACGCCCTAACATTACGCTTTCTGCTTCAAGGCCACCTACACCCACAGCAATAACACCCAGTGCATCAACGTGTGGAGTATGGCTGTCTGTACCTACTAAGGTATCTGGGAAGGCAATACCATCGCGGTTTTGAATTACCGGCGACATTTTTTCAAGGTTAATTTGATGCATAATGCCGTTACCTGGCGGGATCACATCAATATTTTTAAACGCTGTTTTGGTCCAGTTTATAAAATGGAAACGGTCATCGTTACGTCTGTCTTCTATAGCACGGTTTTTTTCAAATGCATCGGGATCAAACCCTGCATGCTCTACCGACAAAGAGTGATCAACAATTAATTGCGTAGGTACAACTGGGTTTACTTTAGACGGATCGCCACCTTTAGCTGCAATCGCGTCACGCAGTCCAGCTAAGTCAACCAGTGCAGTTTGACCCAAAATATCGTGACACACTACACGCGCCGGATACCAAGGAAAGTCTAAATCTTGTTTGCGTTCAATCAACTGGTTTAGTGCATCGGTAAGCATTGCTGGATCGCAGCGGCGCACTAAGTTTTCGGCAAATACACGTGATGTATAAGGCAGTGTTGCATATGCACCTGGTTTAATTGCATCAACAGCTGCTTGAGCATCAAAATAATCAACGTTTGAATTGGGTAAGGGTTTTCGATATTCAGTATTATTTATTATAGTCATTAAAATATTCGCTAATTTGGTGACGGTGGTTGTGCACTACTAGCTTATTTAAGGAGAGAGTGAAAAGTGATGAGCCTTAAAATAGTGTGCAGCAAATAAAAAAGGTGAGCACTTTACGTGCCCACCAAATAATTTTAACGTGATTCGATAGGTGTGTAGCTACGTGCATCTGGCCCAGTGTAATCAGCACTTGGACGAATAATACGGTTATTTGCACGTTGCTCTTTAACGTGTGCTGTCCAACCTGTTACGCGGCTCATTACAAATATTGGCGTAAATAATTTGGTCGGAATATCCATAAAGTGATACGCCGATGCGTGGAAGAAATCAGCATTACAAAATAACTTTTTCTCGCGCCACATTACTTCTTCACAACGAACAGACACAGGGTAAAGTACATCATCACCTACTTCTGCTGCGAGCTTTTCAGACCACTTTTTAATAATTACGTTACGTGGATCTGATTCGCGATAAATAGCGTGGCCAAAGCCCATAATTTTATCTTTACGCTCAAGCATGCCCATCACTTCTTGCTCTGCTTGATCTGCGCTGGTGAAGTTTTCAATCATATCCATTGCCGCTTCGTTAGCACCACCATGTAATGGCCCACGTAACGTACCTATGGCACCGGTTACACATGAATGAATATCAGATAGCGTTGATGCACACACACGACCAGTAAAGGTTGAGGCATTAAATTCATGCTCTGCGTATAAAATTAGTGACACATTCATAACTTGAGCAAATAGCTCAGACGGGGCTTTATCGTGTAATAAGGTTAAAAAATGCGCGCCAACTGAGTCATCATCTGTTTGCGTTTCAATGCGTACGCCATCATGCGTAAAGCGATACCAGTAACAAATAATACTTGGAAATACTGCAACCATGCGGTCAATCGCATCATTGGCTTCGCTAAAATCATTTTCCATTTCAAGGTTACCCAGCATAGAGCAACCTGTGCGCATCACATCCATTGGGTGTGCGTCTTTTGGAATGTTCTCAAGCACTGTTTTAAGTGCTTGTGGTAAGCCGCGTAAGCTTTTTAGTTTAGCTTTGTATTCTGCAAGCTCACCGGTTGTTGGTAATTCGCCACGAGATAATAAAAACGATACTTCTTCAAACTGCGCTTTTTCAGCAAGCTCGCTAATATCGTAACCACAATAAGTTAAACCTGAACCTGTTTGGCCTACTGTACATAATGCAGTTTGACCTGCTACTTGACCGCGTAAACCTGCACCCGCTAATACTTTAGTACTCATAATTTATCTCCTTAAATTGTTATTATTATTTAGTTGATGAAAAAAGGTTATCTAGGGTATTTTCATAGGTGTGATAATCTAAAAAATCATAAAGCTCAGCACGGGTTTGCATATTTTCAATTTGGCTTTGTTGCGAACCTTCATTTAAAATTGAGCTATATACATTATAGGCTGCTTTGTTCATCGCTCTAAATGCGCTTAATGGGTAAAGCACCATTTCAACGCCTACATCGCCTAACTGCTCTTTAGTATAAATAGGCGTTTGACCAAACTCAGTAATGTTAGCCAATACAGGAACGTTAATCGCTTTTGTAAATGCTTGGTAGTCGGCAAGGTCGTGCACGGCTTCTGCAAAAATGGCGTCTGCACCGGCTTCAACACACGCTGCTGCGCGCTCAATAGCGGCATTTAAACCTTCTTTTTGAAACGCATCGGTACGTGCCATAATGTAAAAGTCACTATCGGTTTTTGCATCTACAGCGGCTTTAATACGGTCAACCATTTCACCTTGGCTAACTATTTCTTTATTTGGGCGGTGGCCACAACGCTTTTGCGCTACTTGGTCTTCAATATGAAAACCGGCAGCACCTGCTTTAGTCATTTCTTTTACTGTACGGGCTATATTAAACGCACCACCCCAACCTGTATCAGCATCTACTAATAAAGGTAAGTCGCTTGCACCGGTAATACGGCGAATATCTTCAAGCACGTTATCAAGGCTAGTCATACCTAAATCAGGCATACCAAAAGAAGCATTGGCAACACCTGCACCCGATAAGTAAATTGCCTGATGACCCATTTTTTCAGCCATCATTGCTGTGTACGCATTAATAGTACCCACTATTTGTAATGGGTGATTATTGGCAATAGCCTGTTTAAACTTTGATCCTGCTGACATTCGTTTCTCCTAACTTTGAACGGTGGCTGCTCTGGGGCAGTTTTGATATTTTAAATACTAAAACGATTTATTTAACTGGCTTTAGTTTGCGCTGCAAGTAAATCAAATTTAGTTTGAATATTGGCTTGTGAAGCACTTATGTGGCGCTTCATCAACATTTCGGCTAATTCTCCATCGTGGTTTTCAATCGCATTAATAATGGCTAAGTGCTCATCAAATGCTTTTGATACCCGCGGACCAACCATACCCATTTGTACGCGGTACATTCTTATTAATTGATAAAGGTCGTGGCATAGCAAATGAATCAAGTGGGCATTTTTACTGCCTTTTATGATGCGGTAATGAAAATCTAAATCACCTGCTTCTTGATAGTACGACTCGCCTTCTTTTACTCGTTGCGTTTTTAAATGCTGATTAAGTAATTGCTTTAAACCTTGGACTTCATCGGCTGCCATATTGTCGGCAGCAAGACGACACGCCAAGCCCTCTAAGGCACTGCGCACTTGATAAACTTCTATCAAGCGATCTGCTGTTAACGATACAACTCGGCAACCTATGTTGGCTTTACGCTCAACTAAATAACAGCTTTCTAAACGATTTAACGCTTCACGCAGCGTTGCACGGCTCACTCCATAACGCTTTGCCAGTTCTGGCTCAGATATTTTACTGCCTTGTGCTATGCTGCCCTCTACTATTTCTCGGCGCATATTTACAAACACTTGATCTGATGCGGTTGTAATAGGTGTTTCATTTAACAGGCTTTGCGTCATAGGTTACTATTAGATTGTCGACAATTTATAAAGCCACTATGAACTCACTACCACTAAGTGTCAACCCTAAAACAGTATGTAAAACTTAAAAAACACACTTATTGTCGACATCATTAGCCTAAAGTATAATAATTATCTGCTCTAAAGTGATAAACCACTGCTAAGTGTCGACACCAATAAAAACTAACTTTTTACCTGTTAAGCACTGAAACACACTTTAAGAAATGTTATTATTTGTCTTTAATATAACGACTGGCCAAACCGTGGACGCAAATACCTTTATCCCCGAGCACTTTATCGATGATGTAAAAACCTATTTACCTGCACACCTAGATATAGACGACTTTATTAATGCTTGCCGGCGGCCACTACGAAAATCTATTCGTGTTAATACCTTAAAAATATCTGTTACTGAGTTTAAGCAATACGCTAAGCAAAAAAATTGGCTACTCACTCCTATTCCATGGTGCGAGGAAGGTTTTTGGTTAGAGCGCCCTGCCGCAGAAGAGCAAAACCTAGCACTTGGCAATACCGATCTTCACCTTAGCGGTGCTATGTATGTTCAAGAAGCAAGCTCTATGCTGCCCCCCATAGCACTAAAACAAAGTATAGAGCACACTAATTACGTTCTTGATATGGCATCTGCACCTGGTTCTAAAACTTCGCAGCTTGCTGCACTAATGAATAACCAAGGGGTGTTGGTTGCAAATGAGCTTTCGTCATCACGCTTAAAAGTACTTAGCGCTACTTTAAAACGCATGGGAGTAGGTAACTGTGCGTTATCGCATTTTGATGGGGTGATTTTTGGTAATTATATGTTTGAGTGCTTTGATAGCATTTTACTCGATGCCCCCTGCTCTGGCGAAGGCACAGTACGAAAAGATGCAGATGCACTAAAAAATTGGTCAATCGACTCTAATATTGAAATTGCCCAAGTACAAAAAGATCTAATTAAAAGTGCATTTTACGCCTTAAAGCCCGGTGGAACCTTAGTGTATTCAACCTGTACGCTTACTCCACTTGAAAACCAACACGTGTGCGACTTTTTACTCAGTGAATTTGGCGACTGTATAATACCCGAGTCTTTAAGTGATCTATTTCCTGGCGCAAGTAAAGCAACTACGCCAGAGGGGTATTTACATGTGTGGCCGCAAACTTTCGACTGTGAAGGCTTTTTTATTGCCAAATTCAAAAAACAAGCAAGTAGTGACAACCCTAATCTAAAAGTCAAAAAAGGTGCTTTTCCGTTTCAGCAATTTGAGAGCAAAAAAAGTGCTGTTTTTATGCAAACACTTAAGCAACAATTTGGTTTAAATACCTTACCGGGCATATTAATGCAGCGCGATAAAGAGCTGTGGTTATTTCCGCAGGAGTTTGAAGCTGTGCAAAACAAAATTAAATACGCCCGTTTAGGCATTCAACTTGGTGCCATTCATAATAATGGCGTGCGTTTAGCCCACGAGTTTGCAACCGCATTTGGTAAGCAGTGTAAAAGTAATGTATTGCCTTTAACCGACACTCAAGCTAACGACTACTTTCAGGGTAAGGATATTCGCTTAGCTGATGTAAGCCAAAATACAGGAGAGGTTATTTTAACTTTATGTGGCTGCCCTATTGGCTTAGGTAAATGGCAAAAAAATAAAGTTAAAAACTCACTCCCACGCGATCTAGTACAAAATACGCAGCTAATAACATGGGCACAAAGCAATTAAACAGCGTTTAATGTAAAATGTGAGTATTAAAACATGCATACATTTTTGAATATGATTGGGTTGTTAAAAGTACTTAAATTCGGATAATAAATGTGCGGTTTTAATGATTTTAGCTATACTTATATGTACTTTCTTCTTCTCCCTATAATCAAGAAAGCGTCTTCAGTTAACGTAAGGCTCAACTAAGAGCCATTTTATAGCCCAGAGTTTTTATAACTCTGGGCATTTTTATTTGCCACTACCACAATGTTTTTTAAATATATAACTTTTGCGAACAGAATCGAAATCGCCACCAAATTGTAACGATAAACACAATATGGGTAAGCTATTACTTTGTTTTGCAATATCAAATACTTGATCGAATTTATAGCCATATTTAACTGCTAACTTCAATTCGTTAACATATAAAGCTTTGTATTGTGGAGTTAGTTGCGACCAATGAATCAACGCTATTTGAATAATACCTAAATGTACATCAAGCTTATAAGGTCCTACTTTTTTTGCTTGTTGAATATAATCATAAACCTGCTCTGTGGGCCCATCTTGATAACTCACCACTTGCGCCAATGCTATCCAAGTTTCTGCCCATGTTTGCCTTAATTCAATAGACTTTAAAAGCGCTTGTTCGGCTTGTTGGTAAGCCAGCTGATGTGTAGGAGCATTAATTACAGTCGGCTGATTTAAAATACTTACTGATAATATTTTTATATACGCATTCAAGTGCCAATAATGAGGATGGCTTGGCTCAAATTTAGCCGCTAAAGTAATAGCTTTTTCGGCCTGCTTTAATTCTGAGCGCTTAATTGGAGAGGACAGCTGTTCCAGCGTATTTCTAGCATTAAAATACCAAGCATTGGCGCGTATGCTTTTTATACTGTAATAGGCAATAAACAAGGTTATAAGCGCTAAAACAATAATAGGGATTAACCTATTTAATTTAAAACTAATCACAAAATAGTGACTCAGTTAAGCGCCAAGGGTTAGTTACAAATAACATATGTGCTTTATCCTCCCCTACTAAATTACTCACAATGTGTTTTGCTTTACTAAGTATTGGCGGCCTACGTTTTACCGAATGCGCATCAGAGGCAACATAATTAACTAAATTACCTTTAAGCATGTCATTGCTAATTTGTTTTGCTTTATCCCCCCACCCCCCTTCAATACTTGAAGCGGTTAATTGAAACTCACAACCTAACTGCTTTAAATGTTCTATATAAAAAGGATTAGCCTGAATATCACGGTTACGTTCAGGGTGAGGTATAATCACTTTAATATTTTGTTTTACTAACCAACCAATAAACTTATCGTAGCCTGGTGGTACATGAGAATGTGGTAGCTCTAACAATAAGTAATTTGCTCCGGCTAAATTCCCAATAAAGGGCAATTTATTTGCCTTTACCAGTGCCATTAACTCTATATCAAGGCGTACTTCTGCCGCTACTGCTAGCTTTATAGTAATTTGAGCCTGTTTTGCATGCTCTTTTAAATCAGCTAAGTCTCTGCGAAGTTGTACCGCGGAGTTATCAAATCGCCCTATATGAATATGCGGAGTAATCACCATATGTGTTATTCCATCACTTTGCGCTAGCTTTAATAATGCTAAAGATTCATTTAAATTTTTAGCGCCATCGTCAATACCGGGTAAAATATGCGAATGAATATCAATCATAATTTAGCCATTAGGTTGAGGTTTTTCTGGCGGTTGTGAGTAATCATAATAATCATAGTATCCGTAGCTATGCTCATCTTTAGTTTTGCTCATATCTACTTGGTTAAGTATAACGCCTGCCACATGTGCTTTTACCTCAAACAAACGCTCTAACCCAGCTTTAATCGGTTTTACCCTTGTTACGTCTGCTCTCACTACATACACTACCGAATCAACACTTTGTGCAATTACTAATGCGTCACTAACCGCTTGTGTTGGGGGAGTGTCAATAATGATGTGATCGTACTTGGTTTTTAAAACCTTTAATAACTCATCAAACCGGGCGCTAGAGAGTAACTCTAACGGATTTGATGGTATTTGCCCACTTGGCATAATAGCAACACCAGAGCGCTCATCTAAATGAACGCACTCAGAAAACTGCTCTGTACCAGTAATTAAATTACTTAAGCCCGGGTGAAATACAGGTATATCAAACCGTTTTGCTAAGCTGGGTTTACGTAAATCAGCATCAATCAGTAAAACGCTCCCCATTTGCGCAAGCGATAAGGCTAAGTTAGCTGATGTGGTGGTTTTCCCTTCACCTGGGACGCTTGATGTAACTGCTATTATTTGATGATTTCGGTCTAACTGAGTAAGCAATAAGCTTGTTCTAAATGTACGCACAGATTCTGCAAAGCGACGGTATTTATCCTCTAAATATGCGTATATCGGAAACGGATTCTTTCTCGATATTTTAACTTTGGGTAATAAACCTAGCATGCGTTGCGCTAGTTTACTTTCAACGTCATTTTTTGTTTTTACCGTATCGTTTAATGCATCGAATATAAAGCTCATCACTACTGCAAAGGCAAAGCTAGCTATAAATGTAATTATTACAATAAGCTTTTTATTGGGCTTACTGGGATATTTAGGTGTGTATGCTCTATCGGTAAAGCGAGCTGCTGCTGAGGTGAAGTCGCTGGTTACTTCGGTTTCTTTAGAGCGAGATAAAAATGTATTAAATATATTTCGGTTAGTTTCAACTTCACGTTTTAACTGATTATACTGCGTTTCTTTGCGTGTAATATATTGATAATCATCTCGGATTTTTTTTAGATCAGCTTCTAATGTATTAACGGTTCGAGTTGTTCTGTTTAACTCTTTTTCGATACCTGTAACTAGGCCTTTAATTTGCTTATTTAAATTAGCTTTTACAGTTGCAAGTTCAGCTTTAGCAGAAATCATTTTTGGGTGCTTATTGCCATATACTTCGCCCAAGTCACTCACTTTTCGCTCAACAAGTACTAACTCGCGCTTTACATCTTGTACTACTTTATGTGATGTTATTTCCGGCATACTACCTAAAAATTCTATATTATTATTTCCGTACTCCTTGATTACTCTGTTTATACTCTTTAAATTATTTCTTGCGGCTCGAGCATCAACTAACTGCTGAGACATTTGCTCTAGCTCTTGTGTCACTAGCCCCGCAATACCTTCTATATCAACTAATTGCTGCGCCTCTCGGTACGCCTGCAGTCGAACCTCTGAATCATCTAATTGGATCCGTAACTGTGACAAGCGTGTGTTTAACCAGCTTGTTGCCTGTTGCGTGATCCCCATTTTGGCGCGCATTTGGCTGTCTATGTATACCTCACCTACCGTATTTGCTACTAAGGCTGCAAGTTTAGAATCACTCGACTCAAAACTCACCCTAACTAATTGCGTTTTACGAATTGGTGAAACTATTAATGCTTTATTAAATATACTAAGCAAATCTTGCATTTGTTGCTCAACTTGATCTTCATACGAGAGCGCAGCAACTTCTTTTTTATTTAAAAAAGGCAGCAACTCTTTAATTAGTATATTAACTTCATTAAATATTGAAGGTTTTGGAATAAAGTCAGTGTGTGACTGCAGATCTAGTTTCGTAATAACTTCACGTGCAATACTGTCTGATTTTATTACCTCAAATTGAGTTAAATAATATTCTTTTTGGTTTGAGTCTAAACCATATATTTCTTCAAAACTAACCGCTTTAGCCTGCTCAGCTTCAATTAATAACGTTGCACTTGCTTTATATTTAGGTATTAAAGTTAACGTAATCATTATCGCTAATAATGTAATAACTATCGCAAAGCTCAAAATTCGCCACTTTGCTTGCTTAATAACATTAAAGTTAATGCCCAACTCAATTACATCATCATTATTATTTAATTTTTCTGATTTTTGATTCATTCATCACTGCCTTTAACGGCTTAAAACAAGCGCTGTTCTATTTTAATGGTGTCGCCCGCTGCAATTTGACTGTTTAAACTGCCTCTAATTTGTTGCTCTTTGGTTTGTTCTTTAAAAATATATATTTTATCTATCGATGCTCGCTCTGTTAATCCACCGCCAAGTGCAATCGCTTGATTTACTGTCATTGCCGGCTGATAAGGGTATGCACCTGGGTTATTTACCTCACCATGAATATAAAAAGGTCGATATTGTGTAACTTGCGCATACACATTGGGGTTAACTAAATAGTCAGGCTGTAGCCCTCTTATTATTATTTGTTCAACCTGTGATGTATTTAGGCCAGCGAGTTTAACTTTTCCCAAAAAAGGGTAATTAACTTTGCCACTGTTACCTAATAACGCCGTCACATCTAAATCTGGTTGGCCAAAAACTTTTATTTCAATTTTGTCACCTGGCCCTAAAGTATAGTTTTGCGCATTTTGGCCAAAACTATTAAAACTTAATAAAAAAGCCAGGCAAACAAGCATCCAAAATTTCATCGATTAGCCTTTAAAACAAAGGTAAAATTAATCCCGACAATGAAACGATCATATTCAATCGTATTTTGATTAGAGTTTTTATCTATAAAATCAACGTAACTAGATACCATCCCAAAGTTACTAACCAAATAGTTTAAACCTAGTCGAGCCGCTGTTGTTTTATCTTGTCTGCCAACATCCCCAGTGTATTGCTCATCTGCATAATTTAAACTTGCCAACGAACTAAAGTAATTACTCCAATTGTGATCCCAGGTAATGTTATAAACACTCTCTTTAATATAATCACCTGCTACTAAGGGATCTTTAGCTGAGCGGCTAGTTAAAAATTGTAACGATGAATAAGTAAGTGGTTGCCAAAGTACTGCGGCTTCCCAGCTTAAACCGGTAAAATCTTCACGTAGGTCAGAAAAAAAATCTTTGTCTTGATAACCGACTTTGAAGGTACCGGATGTTACCGCCGTTGCCTCCCACTCTATTCCCAGTAATATTTTTCTGTCATCTGAATCTCGTGAAATACCATTGGCTTGCAAAACATCATAGCGGTACTTTTCTTGTGTTAGCTCCAAAAAAGTGCGCGTTGCTGCAAGCGTATTGTAGTAACCGGTTATTCCCACTAAAGTTTTATCATAATCGCGATATTGAGATACAGGTCTAAAATTTTGGTATTTTTTATTGAAAAAACCAGCAATAAGCGCAACTTGAGCTTTAGAGCTTTTTGCGCCATATTCATAACGCGTTGTTACATTTTGCTGTTGGTACTTTACTAATTCATTAACAATATCCCCCAAACCTTCGGTTAAACCACTACCTCTGGGTTCATATAACCAATCTGCATCACCTTTAATATCGAGTCTATGCTGTTGGGTAAACTCTTTATGAACGCTCGCTGCTGTGGTCACTTGAGTGAAGTTATCTGTGGTATCTTTATTATGAAAGGACGTTATTGTTCCAACATTAAGCTTATAATTGTCTGGGCCATCTTCAATTACAGCCGAAATGTTAGGTGATATATTCCATATTAACCGCGACTCCTCATTAGTTGGTGTTCTAAAAAAGTTATTATTAGTACTCACTCCTGTTTGTAGTGTAGGCGTTATTTCGGCACCATCTTTTGTAATAATACTACCTGGTTTTAGGTTAGCCGTTGCATAAGGACTGCCCCCAATACAAACAACGAGTAGGCAAGGGGCAATTGTATTAGTAGGCATTTTCATTCTTAAATCCTTTAAATATTGTTATGATTATTATTTTTATATCAAATAGTAATGACCAGTTCTTAATATAGTGTAGGTCATACTCTACACGTTTCGCCATTTTTATTAACGTATCTGTTTCACCACGCCAGCCGTTAACTTGCGCCCACCCTGTAATGCCTGGTTTGGCTTTGTGCCTAAACATATAAAACTCTACTTTTTTTCTATACTCTTCGTTGTGCGCAACCGCATGAGGTCTTGGGCCAACAATGGACATGTCACCTTCAAGTACATTTAAAAACTGAGGAAGTTCATCAAGACTCGTACGTCGCAAAAATCGGCCTAACTTTGTTATCCTCACATCATTTTTTGTAGCTTGAGTTACCACTTTGCTGTTTTCTGTGACTGTCATTGAACGGAATTTCCAAACTTTTATTTTTCGTCCATCAAGTCCGTAACGATCTTGCTTAAATATTACAGGACCAGCTGATGTTAATTTCACTGCCGCGGCAATAACTAATAGTAATGGCGAAATCAAAAACAATATAATCATTGAAAACACAATATCCTCTGTACGCTTAATAAACTCATGAGCACCAATGCACGGTGACTCAAACACACTCAATGTATCAACTTCGCCAACATGTTCAATACGCGCATGTATAAGATTAGAAAGCAAAAAGTCAGGTATTATATGCACATCAACTGTGGTATCACCCAGCTGCAATAAAATGTCTGCAATACGTTTTTCTGCTTTCATGGGAAGAGCAATATATAACACATCAACTCTGCCCTCTCTTGCTAAATCCACAGCTTTTTGTATGTTGCCTGCAACATCATGAGAGGCTAATTTACTAAATAAACGCTCTGGGTTTCTATCATCAAAAAACCCTAAAAACTTAAAGCCTAACTCATCATTTTTCTCAATTTCATCATATAAGTAAGCAGCGGTTTCTGTAGCACCAATGATGGCTACATTGCGTAAATATGAACCAAATTTACGACGATTTCGCTTATACAAGTACACAGCTAAGCGCCATAAATATAAATAAAGCATGCTTAATAAAAACCACAAGCTAATGCCAATCCGAGATAAGGATTCTGAAAACTTAAAAATAAATGATATAAAAAACAAACAAGCGAATGAAACTAATAAAGCGCCCCAAACACACAACATCATTACTCTAAACTTCCCTGCTCGCCACGATCTATAAGTAGAAAATATTTCAGCGCAATATAAGTAAATTAATGCAACACTTAGCACTGATACCATATAAAAAGAGCTTAGATTAAAGTTATAAAATAAGGCGGAGCATTGAAAAGCAAAAAACAATGCAAAAATATCGAAGAGTCTATAAAAGCAGGCATCTGACGAACCTGATAACTTAAATGTCCTTGAAGAGCTCATAACTATTAATTCCTATTAATTGGTCTCAGGTAAGAAGAAGCATCACTAGACTATGGAATTAATACTAAATTAACATCTCAAATTGCACAATTAACATACAGGCGGGTTTACTAATATACAAAAGGTTAAAGCTATTTTATTAAACATATTTCTTAAAATATAAATGTATCTAAACTACAACTCCCCATCTAAACAACAGCCCTTTTTTATGTAATCATGCTTAGATATTTAAATAAACAATGCATGAATCCATCTGGTTAATATCATGAGTAGGGTATACGTAACTTACTCTCTCAGTAAAAACTATGCCGATGAATAAAAGCTAATAGCATAATATTACAATAAATTTGCACATTTTTGGCTCTGTTCTTGATGTGTAATTTGCCCTACAGCTATTTTTAATTATCATCTACTTAGTTTTAGCAACTACATTCATTTACTAACAACATAATAGCAACCTATTACCTTGGGGCTTAATTACTGTTTACTTGAAGGTTTTAATAGTTTTATTTATAGCCAATAAAATAAACAACTTAAAAAAACAAACACAAAATAAACAAACATAAAACAAAAACAAACATAAAAGATCGCTTTATACAGCCTGCTTATCAGTGTTTAGGTTTAAACTGCGACTATATAAAAACTACTATCAACCAAACCCTGTGAAATAGTACATTTTTACCCTAGTGTAATCCTTTAGAAAAATAATAGGCTGTACAAAAAGTAAGAGAGCAGACCGCTAACTGGTTTAGATAATAATTAATAACACAACCGAAAACACGTTATAAGTGTTTGCTTCTAAGTTTTAAATAAGCATAGTGCGTCTATTATTTGGTGGGTTTAAGGTAGCCTGGGGGAATGTTATACTGCACACGGTGGCAATGACTAACCAGTAAGGCTTACACAAACGTTTGGCGTTAGTTAATAAACAAAAAACGCTAAGTACTGAAGAGCTTAAGCGCAAACAATATCAAGCCTAAATACGGTGAATACTGAAAACTTAGCTTTTATATTTTGAGTTGATGGGAGCCCTACACACTTGCAAATTAACAATAATATAAGCTAGGCTCTATTTATCTAAAGAACAAGATAAGTCTTTGTAAATAAAGTTAATATAATTTTTTAATCTGATTTTTTATGCCACGAGGTATAAACGAAGCCAACCGTTCTTTTAAGCTTGTAACTGCTTCATGCTTTAGATTATAAAAGCCGTTGTTAATTATTTGGTTACTAGCTGCACAAAAAACTGGTTTTTTAGTGATATGATTAATTTCAATACTTTGCTTATAGTCGCTTTCAATAAAAAGCTCTGCACTACTTTTTTGATAAAATAAAGCTTTATGCTTTGCATGACTAATTTGCTTTTGTCCTCCTTCTTTACCAGGTAAATCTTGCATAATTAAATACTCGTATTCTACTTTATACTTTTTTAACCATATCTCAGTCTGTTCTCGATACTTTTCTGACCGGCTGGTAACAAGCGCATAAACTTTTCTAGAGGGTATAAATAATGGCTGTGCATTTAAAATAAACTCAATGTACTTTTCGGCATCATTAGTTTGCTCTTCAGTAGGGTCAATACACAAAACACCATCTATATCTAAACAAGCAGTCGTTAAGTAAGCGCGCAATTAAACCCACATACCAATATTAATGCTACCTATGCATAATTTACTCAGCATATTAACCTGAGGTAATTATGAATAAACAGCAAAAAATAAAACACTGGCAAGGCATTTTTGAGCAGCAAAAATCGAGTGGTTTAGCCATCATTCAATTTTGTCGTGATAACAACATTAACGCATCGACTTTCTATGTTTGGCGTAAACGCCTTTCTGACGAAACGATAAGGGTTAAAAAGCAACAGGTGATCCCGTTTGTTATTCATGAGCAAGCCTTTACACACCCTTCAATCATTAAACTCACCACACCAAACGGCTATCAAATAGACTTCGAGTCGACATTAGCGCACCAAGCACTCGCCAAATTATTGAGCGTACTGTGACACCTTGCACCCACCAAGTTTACTTGGTCACGGGATTCACCGACATGCGAAAATCAATCAATGGGTTAAGTATTATTGTCAGCGATACCCTATCTCTCGATCCTTTAAGCCAAGCGTGGTTCGTTTTTTGTAATAAACAACGCGATAAATTAAAAATTTTGTTTTGGGATACCAATGGTTTTTGGCTTTATTATCGTCGCTTAGAGCAAGGACGATTTCAATGGCCAAATCATGCTCAAGCACACGTAGCCATGGGGATTGAACAACGGCAGTTACAATGGTTATTATCTGGCTTACCGGTAAATAATAAAACCCGCCACTCAACTTTATCAGGGTTATCAGTGATATAAATTAACCAGATCGTTTTTTTTACTTGAACGATCTTTCCCATGTGTCATGCTATTAAAATGCCAGACACTATTCTCATCACCGAACTACAAAATCAGCTTGCACTTATGCAGGCTAAGCTTGATGGCTTAGAAAAAGATAAAATTTCACTGCAAGAAGATAAGGTTGAAATGCAATCGCGGATTGACCACTTGCTTGCTGAGCTTAAGTTAAGTAAATCCCAAAAATACGGTAAAAAAAGTGAAAAAGCCCCGCGAGGTACCTTCAACGAAGCGGAGCAGCATAAAACGACTGAGCCGCCTAAACACCATAAGAAAGGTAAACAAATACTGGCTGAGCACTTTGAACGAGAAGAAGTTGAGCACACCTTAACCGAGTTAACGTGTCAGTGTTGCGGTGAACAACTACATCAATGTGGTAGTGAAGACAGCGAGCAAGTGAA
Organism: Pseudoalteromonas nigrifaciens; assembly: GCF_002221505.1. Lineage (NCBI taxonomy): Bacteria > Pseudomonadati > Pseudomonadota > Gammaproteobacteria > Alteromonadales > Pseudoalteromonadaceae > Pseudoalteromonas > Pseudoalteromonas nigrifaciens. Next base: position 2,149,529 of record NZ_CP011036.1, read on the forward strand.
GATTATTCCGGCGAAAGTCAGTGTCATTAAGCACAAACAATTTAAATATGCTTGCAGACATTGCGAGCATGAACAATTGGCCAGTAAAATAATCACCGCGCCTAAACCCAAGCAGCCTATTCCTGGCAGCATTGCGAGTCCAGAAGCGTTATCGGCGGTTGTTACGGGCAAATACTGCGATGCCTTACCGCTTTATCGTTTCGTTGACATACTGGGCCGTGGCGGCCTTGAACTATCGCGCGGAACATTAGCTAATTGGTGTATTAAAGCGGGCCTGCTAATCAGCCCCTTAGTGGCAGCCATGCAACGTCACTTGCTTAGTGAGCATAGTTTATGTGCCGATGAAACCCGTACACAAGTGTTAGATGAAGGTGACAACCCTAGCAGCAATTCCTACATGTGGGTTTATCGCAGCAATGAGGTCAGCCGTGAGCCTGTCGTGATTTACGATTACCAAGCAGGTCGAAGTCGCGCTTGCGCAAAAGAATTTCTTGCCGGTTATCAAGGCTATTTACAGTGCGACGGTTACCGTGTTTATGACGGTATTGAAGGCATTACCCCTGTTGGTTGCTGGGCACACGCTAGACGCAAATATAACGATGCCTTAAAAGCAGAGTCGAAAAACAAAGGTCGAGCGCATAAAGCCATCAGCTTTATCAGCCAATTATATAAACTGGAAACCCACGCTAAAAACAAACAGTTATCTCCTCAAGCGCGGTATCAGTTACGACAAGAAAAAGCCTTACCCATATTAATGCACTTTAAAGCGTGGCTTGATGAAGCCGAAGGTAAAGTAACGGCGGGGAGTTATATTGGCAAAGCGATAAAATACACGCTTAATCAATGGCCGAAATTAATGCGGTATAGTGAAGATGGCGAACTAGGGATTGATAATAATATTACTGAGCGAGATATTCGGCCGTTTACCACTGGTAGAAAAAACTGGCTATTCTCAAAATCGGTTAATGGTGCTCAGGCCAGCGCGATACTTTATAGTATTGTGATGACCTGCCGTGCCAATGACATCAATCCTTATTACTACTTTGTGCATTTATTTAAAACGTTGCCGAATCGAGATGAGGGTGATGATGATTTTACCGACCTAATGCCGTGGAATGTGCAGCTAGACTTCGATTATAGCTAAGCGCACTGCTTAAATGCGCGCTTACGTCGTTAAAATTGGATGATGAAAAATGTTCCATTCAAACACCCTTGGTGATGGTAGGTACTCTAGAAAAAAATCAACATCATTTCTTTGTTTTAGCGATGAGTAAATTGCACATGTCGTAATTTTACTGTGTAAATATGTGGGAATTAAAGCCATATCAGCTTTAATCGAGTCACCTTTTGCAATACTGTCATCCACTAATAATATTTTTTGTGCGTTTTGTGGGTATTTTAAATATTGATTTTTACTTTTTCGTGTACTTCCTGTTTTGAGCTCTGAATTATTAATTAAAGAAATCAAATCCGTACAATGAATATTCAAATACAATGCCAGCATATTAGCTGGTGTTAAACCACTTCTTGGAAGGCCTACAATTAAATCAAAGTTTAAACTCTGTATTTTAGGCAAGTGTTCTTTTATATCCTGACTTAAATGACAATAACTTTTATAATTCATTAGAATCACCCTCCCTTAAAAACATTTTACCTAACATACTAAAATTATTATTAATTACATTGCTTTTATTAAGGTTAGTACAATTTATCGCAATAATGTAGATCTCACGTCAAAAATAGCCATCAAATTGTTGTTATATCTTTGATTTAAGCGTTAGCTTCACGCTAATAGAAATTAACTTTTACCACTCCCTTTAATTACAAAACTCTTTTAGTACTGGAGCGATATACATTTAAAAAAAACAATGGGATCCCGACAACATAACGAGAAAATAACCTTTTAGGCTCTAGAGCAAATCTGTATAGCCACTCAAAACCAAGCTTTCTAAATATCGTCGGTGCGCGCTTTACCCTACCCGCTTGAAAATCCAATATTGCACCACCACATATTATTATCATTTTATTTTTGCTCTGTAGTTTTAGTTGTGTAGCTATCAGCTCTTGCTTAGGCATACCCATAGCAAGAACGACTACGTTAAGACTCTCAGTTTGATACTGTAAATTGTGCTCAAGATAACAGTCGACATCTTTAAACCCATTTAAACTATAATATTGGGAGGTGTTAAAAAGCGAGGTTGCACCTATATCTAACCAAGGTTGCTGAGTACCGTACGCAAAAAGGGTCATTTCCTTGTTAGATAAATATAATTGCGAGATTAATCGCGGAATAAAGTCTGTACCATTTAAGTTAGATTGAGGGTCAATATTGTTGTACAAGCACGCTAATTCAACCCCTTTACCGTCTCTGAATAAATAATCTAAATCGAAAAAGTTAGCTTTTATAGCATCACTACTACTTATTAAGTTATATGCATACTGATTTAAAAAACCGATCGAAATTGCTTTATCCGTATTTGTGATACGCTCTAAAATACTGGCTAAAGATACCTCATTGACTAAAGTTAATGACTTTAAGATAGGGTCCATCGCTTTAAGCTCCTATTTTATTACTTTAAAGTCAGCAAACTTTATTTTTCTTTGTGAATAATAAAAAATACCAACCATAAGCTTTCGCAAATAGTGATAGTAAAGAGCAGTACTTTTTAGTTTGTGGTTATTTAATACCGCGAAAGAGCCTTGAAAATACTTATATCTAAATTCTGGTAATGGATCACGATGGCCAATAGCTGCAGAGTTCATAAAAAATATAACCTTACTAATAAGTGAAGCTTTTATTGCAAAGTCCAAATCTTCACCTCCATTATTTTTAGCGCCGACGCCAAAGTTTTCATCAAACAGCCCTACTTCATTAAATACTTTAGATGCATAAAATGTAGTGTTAGATGATGCGTATCGTATTAAGTTTGACGAATTATGTTCATTAGAAGTAAAGGGGCTAATACTTGGTGCTGATGAAAATTGAGTATAAAACAATTCAAATCGACTGAGTGCTTGTAGTTCATTAAAGCTATTCCAAAACCCTTCTGGGTACCAACAGTCATCGTCTGGGCAGGACACGAAATCAAAATCATTCAATGAATACCGACTGTTCACTTCTTTAATAAGCTTATTTCTGGCCTTTGATAACGACACAATATGACTTTGACTAATTGTGATTAGCGTATAGTTACTAGCTAGCCCAAGTAAACACTCTTCACTGTAGCCATCTGCACTTTGTAATAGTACATAGTGTACAAATTGAATGTTTCTTACACTATTTATCGATAGTATTAGTCTTTTTAAGTCTTTGATATTTTCGTCATTACATATACATGTTGTTAATAATAAAATTTTCATTACAATCCTTATAAGTAGTTATTACATAATATGAAGTTAAAATTTTATAAAGAAATAATGGTGGAACATTCCGTTAAAATCGAAATCAGAAATATAAATTCTGTACCACAAAAATAAAATAAACGCGATTAAAGATAATGAAAAAAACAGTAGCTTTAGCCTGACAACACGTAGTATTAAAGAAAATATATATACCAAGCCAATCCATCTAAAATAATCAAAGTAGGCATAATAGCGTAGCTGTAAGAAGTTTGTTGTATGCATAAAACAAATTAATACGATAATACCTATATAATAAAACCACATCTTATCAAATGTCGATTTACGCCTAACCATATAGGCGAATATAGAAAGCAGTACGATAGCAACATCTAAAAGCTTAAATAGTATTCCTGAACCTCTATCATCTAATTCTTCATAATTGGTAAATGTGGCGTAATAAACTAAAAGGTATAATATTGATATTGCCGCAGAGCCCATAACGACATATAAAATTTTGTATCTATTACTTCTTTCATCAGAGGCCGTAACATAATAAACAACAAAATAAATTGCACAAACAACCACGGCTGCATTATGTGTTAATGATGCGATGACACCAAAAAAAATGGCGAAGCGTATTTTGTCAAAATATAAAAAAAACAGAGTAATAATTAAGAAAGAACCTGAGCAATAATGCCGTATCATGTTAAACATGTTTGTAAATTTCATTGAATAAAAAATAAAAAACATCAGCGCTAACGCAATTAACACCTCACTAAATTTAGCTGAATCTAATATCTTGTAAATAACAATACATGCTGGTAAATAGATAAATAACGTAATCGTATACGTATAAAATATATAATTGCCATTCGTTAATTTTGAAAAGAAGTAAGAATAGCCATGATAAATCGGCTCCGATATTTTCGGTTGTACCAAAAAGCCATCATTAATAAAAATTGCATAATCTTCATCAAAAATACTCAAAAAACCATATTGATAATTATTGAATGCAAACCATTGGGTTGAATACCAGCCTAAGTCATTGCCTATTCCTAAAAAATCGCCAAATGCCCATGCTTCTTTGTGTAAATTCATATTGCAAAAAAGCAAAATAAAGCTAATAAAAAAAACGTAAAGCCACTCAGATCTTTTAGTTGTTAAATACGTGAATAAAGCAAAAATTCCTATATAAAAAGGCGCTAGCAGTGAAACTAATGATACAAAAACAAGAATCAACATTGTTCTATTTAACAGAAAAGTTTTATTGTGATAGATCAAAATAAAGCTTCCTTTTACTTTGAGTAATATTGATATTTCATCCCAAACTTTACGAGTAACTTAAATGATTCATAAAGTTGTTCGCTTGTTCTTGAGCGCCATACTATTTTTGTGAACAAAAATTTAAATAAAGAGAAATTGCGCCCATGTTCAAGCCAGTAATTATGATAGTCAATTGTGCTCCACCTATAATTCAAATCGTTTTGCTCTGAAGCTGACAACGTGACCTTATTACTTAGCTCTTTTTCTAATTTACACCTGAGCTGTACGCCTGCTATTGGTCGAGTACCTGTGGTAATACTCGCTCCATTGTGGATTGTATGCACAAAGACATTTTCAGCAAATACGCACACACTATAATTTTGAATAAAGGCCTTTAACATTAAGGTATGATCTTGTAAGTAAGGTGTATCATAAAACCCACCTATGGCTTCTAAAACACTTTTTTTAATCATTATCATTGAAGTATAACAACTCCCAGATAGCAAAAAGGTCTTAGCGTCATGGCCTACAAACTTATCATCGTTTGCTAAAACACCTTTACCATTTTCTTCTACTTGCATATGGCTACAACAGACAGCAGGCTGCTCTTGTTGGTGTTTAAAAAAGTTAAGTTTTTCGAGTAATTTCCCATCTATAAAAAAATCATCATCGTCTAAAAAAGTTACATACTCGCCATTGGCTTGCTTAATACCAATGTTTCTGGCAATCCCTGCTCCTGAGTTTTTTTCTAATGGTATGTATTTTATTTTTTTAGAGACAATTAAATCCTCTAAAATAGACTCTGTATTTAGCTGATGCTCTGACCCTTTACCATTATCATCAACAACTATTACCTCACAAAGTGAGTTTATAAGTGCACTTTGTATTGCATTTCTTATTTTTGTGACTCTTCCATAAGTAGGAATAATGATGCTTAACTCAACCATTTAGCTTAATCCTTTTAATTTTTATAAATGAAATTTAGCATAACCAAGTTTTTAACTTTGTTATTTTATATACATCAATCGACATCCAAATATTCCACAGCACTAGACTCATGCTTACAGCTAAAGCCGCCCCAATTGCTTGATAGATAGGCACTAAAATAAATAACAACAACACGTTTATTAATAATGTAGCCAACAATGCTTTTAATGAACGTTTTTCATTTCCTGTCATATTCAGCACTAAACCAACAGAGCCAAAACAAATATTAATTATTTGGCCAATACATAAAATAATAAGAATTGGATGGGAAGCCAGATATTGCTCTCCAAAAAGTATTCTTATAAACCAATCCCCAAAAAAAATTAAAACAACCGCTATTGGTATTGAAAAAGTGGCGCTTAACTTTACACTTTTAGTTAGTAAAGCCTGTGTTGACTGTATATCGCCACTTCTATACAACCTAGCAACTTTAGGGCCTATAATATTGTTTACCGCTGCAAACCCTAAGGTAACTAATGTCACCCCTTGTAAAGCTACCTTAAAAGAAGCGACAGACTCTTTATCATCAAAGTAGCCTAAAAATACGTTTGCAAGCTGTGCATTCATGGTGCTAATAAATATCATTAGCGTAAACGGGAGTAATGCAATATGCCATTTTTTAAAATAGTAAGTAGGTTTAACATGGTTAAGGTTATTCGATCGCTCTTTAAATATTAGCCCTAAGCCTAATAACAGCGTTAATGCCGATGTTATTAACTGTACTTTTATAAGCAGTAAACTGGTGAACTCAGTTTTTGATACAATAAAATATAAGTAAACTAAAATGGCTAAAAATGGCATCAAAATAAACTCTGGAAATAAGCCTAGAATTGGTTTTCTAAAACCGTTTAAAATAGCTCCTTGTTTTGCAGAAAAGCTTTTTATAGGGATCAAAAAAATTGCAAACCAAAGTAAACTAGCAGTCTGGGAACTTATTAAGCCTAAATATAAAATAAGCATGGTCGTAAGCATCACAAGCGCAGAAATACTGATAATAAATGCCGATGACCACCTGAGTAACCCCTTTAATTCTCCCCATTTACCTTCTAATTCAGCATGTGCAATTTCACGGATCAATAATTGTGGTAAACCTGCTATAACAGGTATTGTGACTATGGCAATAATTGATAAAACATAGGTATATAAGCCATATTGCTCAGGTCCTAAATAACGGGCAAGTATTACGCCTGCTATAACGGATAAAGCACGGCTTATCATTTGTAAACCGGCTGTGCCTAAAAACTTATTTAAAATAGCTGGCGATTGGCTCAAAAAACTTACCTTGTAATAATAGAGTCATATTTATAACTTCAATAAATCAAAATTTTAAAATTCAATAACTAAATAAATTAACTGACTGTTTTAGATTTATAAAGATCTCAGTGTAGTAACCATATTAGTAATGTGTACTGCTTTATTAAAATTCACTAATCACTGCTACGTAAAAAATACGCACATAATTAGTACTCATATACAAACATCGTTTCCTATGTCGACTTTTGTGCATATTTAACAGTACTTTTTTGCCCTAAAAAAATTCGTGATGCGTAATTACTTTTTGATAATACAATTTCAACTGCAATCGGACCAAAGATCCCAAAGAACATGCCAAATACAATATTAAGCTCTGTCAATTGCACACCTAAATAAACTAGTAACATTCTAGATAAAACCAAAAAGTAAACATGGTATAAGTATATTGAAAATGAATATTTACCAATAAACACAAGGGGTATAATCTTTATTTTTGCAAAGTAAAATAATGAACAACCAACAAAGCCAGTTATTAGCCCCATTAGGCTGTTTCTTTCAAAGTTACTCTGGCTTTGTAGTTGTAAAAATTTATACAACATAAGGCCAGCAAACAAAGTTAATAATATTGTAACTAACTTTATATTTAGCTTTTCTTCGCTGTGTCTTTTTGAGCTAAGTAAGCACCCTAACGAGAAGAAAGGTAATAAAAAGAAAAATCCAGATAATGAAAAAAAATAAATATCTGTAGGCATAAATACGCATAAAATAATCCCCGTAAATAGCGCAAATATGTATTTATTTTGAGTTGTAGTTTTTATAAATGATGATAAGCCATAAAATAAAAACACCAAAAACATTGCTTGTAAAAACCAAAAATGAAATTTACTTTCCCATATCACGCTAAAGTAATAAGTAATATTGGTTATTTCTATTTTTTGATTTGCTCCTAAAGTATGTGCCTGAATAAATAGATAAATTGGGCCTACAAAAATTAGAGGAATGATTAGTCTAAAGTACTTTCCTTTTAACATAGAAAAAAATTGCTCTGATGTCACTCCTCTAAAAGAGAAAATAACGCCGCCTAAAAATGCAAATAATGGCATTCTGACATTTTCTAACATTAAGTTAAAAAAATAAAAGTCGTTATTTTCGGGTAACTTTAAACCTGATATATTTGGTTCACCTATTAAGTGATTAAGTACTAATAATAAACAAGCCCACCCTCTGAGTGTTTCTAGACTGAGAATTTTTTTTATTTTCATCTTCACTCCCTTAAAGTAAAAGCGTGAACCATTTATTAAATATACTTATTCTCTTAATTTATTAACCATTGTTTTTAAAAGCTAATTTCATTTTACTTGCTAACTCCCTATCAAACTGTTCAGGCAGGAATTTAATGTACCCATTCCCAGGAGTAAACGTTAATTCACCAAAATATATTTTATCTTGAATATAGAGATCAACTCTTACAAAAGAAAATGAGCTACTCAATGCTTCTACAATTACAACTGCCTCTGCAAAATTTTTTGGTTTGAGTTCAACTTCTCCAATATCACATCCAGCCCTTAAGATTGGAAGTGGTTGCCATAACCTTGAATAGTAGTTGTGCGTTTGCTTATTGCTTGCCCTTTGTGAAATTACCTGCACAAATTCAATTGCGCCCTCTATACAATAAAATTTATAGTCTTTTAGGCCATCTGTTGATTCAATAAACTCTTCACAAATAACTAGCTGCTCAACGTTTTTATACTGTTTTTCTTTACTTATTGCATAAAAATCAGACTTTAGCCATTGTGTAATTAATTGGCGAATTTCAGCATTACAATGATCATTTTTATTATTGATAACAAGATTATAGCCACTACCGTTATTTAGTTTTATGACAAATTTATCTGGCATTTCGGTTAAATTAAAATCTTCAGCTACGGTACAAGTTTTTAGTAAGGTTGGAAGGTATTTTTCACCGCACCTATCAGCGACAAATGCTCTAACTTTATATTTATCCACAAAAATAGAAAAATCAGTTAGTTTCTTACTTAGTTTCCACGAGAAAATCCTATCGCTAAAAGTAAGCACTTTCTTTTTTGAATAAAATTTACGGTGAAGCTTTAAATATTCATATCGAATATATATAGAGTCAGGTATCAATACCTTTAATTTATTTTTCAACAGTTTCAAAAATAAACCCATCCGTTGACTCTCTTAAATTTACTAAACGTAAAATAATTTTTCTAACTCCAAAATTGGAGCTACCATCAAACTCACTTGGTTTTAAATAGAACAATTCATCTTATAATAGATCAACTTATAAGATTAAACTTTTAATTTACTTAGTAAAACAGATCTCAAAAAACTCGTAAACATTGTATTTTCATGTGCACCGAGATTGTGTTTAATATTAAGCCTCTCATGTATTACTTAAGCTTTAAGTAATTAATATATATGGTTTATCAATGGTATAACTTAACAATGTAGTGTATTTGCTACATAGCACTTTATATCAATTGCCATACAATTTAATAAAGTCAAAATTTAGTGCCAATTTTTATTATATCCAACGAGCAATCTTTAAAACTTTTAACGCATATGTTGGGGTCACTAATCGCGATTTCGTACATTTAAAGTACAAAACAACGCAATTCAATAAACATTAAACCACACCTTTTAATTAGTCAATGCTAACAAATTGTTTCATTAAAACTTATTTAACCTACTTTATTGCTAGTTTCGGTTTTAATGCTAATAATATAATAAGTGTCGCATCTAAATTTTAAGGAACTACTTGTGCGTTTGGGGTGCTGCATTGTTATCTTGTTATCTTTTTATGTTTACTCACAAGACACAATCAATTACTTGCGTAATAGCGAAATAATTGAACGTGCAAAACAACATTATGGTAAAGATGGACATAATCGCATAAAGCAATGGCTTAGGTTTATTGATGCATCGATTGATAAGAATGAATGGCGGCAGGTACATCTGGTTAATAATTTTTTTAATGAACATATAAAATACAAAACAGATAATGAGCTTTGGAATAAAAATGATTATTGGGCTACACCAATAGAAAGCTTGGGTGTAGGTATGGGGGATTGTGAGGATTACGTTATAGCTAAATACTTTACTTTAATTGCGCTTGGTATTCCTGAAGAAAAAATAAGGTTTATGTATGTGCGTCAACACACCATTAATCAGCCCCACATGGTACTGATATACTTTCCTGAAGCTGACCAAATTCCTTTTGTTTTGGGTAACTTTAATACCCAGTTACTCCCCGCAAATAAACGTCACGATTTAACACCTATATACAGTTTTAATGGCCAAGGTTTATGGTTAGCCAAAGCAAAAGGGCTTGGTAATAAAGTTAAAAATAGTAGCGGTGTGTCGGCTTGGGATACTATGCTAAAAAGAATTGAAAAAGGTGAGCTTGCACTCGTAAATGGAATTGATACAGGAGATGAAAATAATGTATCACCCTTTTAAACAAGGTAGAGGGCGTTCAGAATTCTGTGTCAGCTTAAATTGCTAAATATCTAGCACACCATCTAACCTACCTTCGAAGTGGATGGCCAATTGCGACAATGTCAGATTCCAGTTATGGATTGGCATTGTCCATTTCTTTGAGGCATTTAATATGCCTGCATACAATAATTTCATCAAGCTGTTTTCATTAGGGAATCCTCCCTTAGTCTTGGTGAGTCGCCTAAACTGACGATGTACAGCTTCAATCGCATTCGTGGTATAAATAGCTTTACGCACGTAATCTGGATACTTGAAATAAACCGACAGATTGCCCCATTTACGACGCCAAGACGCGATAACAATAGGGTATAACTTGCCCCATTTGGCATCTAATTCGTCAAGAGCGGCTTCTGCTGCATCCTTAGTGGCAGCCTTATAAACGGGTTTCAAGTCAGTCATAAACTCTTTTTGGTGCTTTGAAGCAACGTACTTCATCGAATTACGAATTTGATGAATGACGCACTCCTGCACTTCGGCGTCGGGGTAGATTGTTGCTATTGCTTCAGGGAAGCCTTTTAGTCCATCAACACAGGCAATTAAAATATCGGATACACCACGATTATGTAAATCAGTTAATACTGATAACCAATAGTTAGCCCCTTCACTTTCAGAGATATATAAACCAAGTAACTCTTTTCGGCCTTCAATATTGACACCTAGTACGGTATAAATAGCCTTACTCACGTAGCGGCCATTTTCTTTAATCTTATAATGAATGGCATCAAGCCAGATAAATGGGTAAAGCGTATCTAAACTGCGCGCTTGCCATGCCTTAAGCTCTGGTATCAGTTGGTCTGTTACGGCAGTGATGGTGGCCTCTGATACTTCAACGCCATACATATCCTGTATATGGCCTCGAATATCTCGGTAGCTCATACCTAAAGCAAACATAGATAGAATTTTCTCATCAATTTCAGGCGTTAACTTAGTTTGGTTCTTTTTAACTAGCTGAGGTTCAAACGAACCTGCGCGGTCTCTGGGCGTTTCAAGTTCGAATTGCCCTATGGATGACTTAACTGTTTTTTTGGTTGAACCATTTTTACGGTTAACTTGCGTCTCAGATTGTAGATGCTGCTCTAATTCGGCTTTAAGAGCCGCTTCGGTGAGTTGTTTGATTAAGGGTGTTAGAACACCGTCTTCGCCAGTAAGACCTTTACCAGCTTGAAGTTCAGCTAATGCTTTGTTGAAATCGAAAGATTGAGTCATGTGTCACTCCTGTTTTCTTAATAATACTGAAATGACACAGATTTCTAAACACTACCACAAGGTATGAGTCTTAAAATACAGATCTACGGGCTAATAATTTGTATTTCCATTTTATCTTTTTTTGTAAGAATTATTATTGATGTAGATACAACCCGAGACTATTTACAAACACAAATGGCAAGCCATGCAAAAGACACAGCTACAAGCCTAGGACTTTCTATCTCCCCTTATTTGGATACAGATGGAATCATAATAGGGCAAACTATGGCAACCGCAATATTTGATTCTGGTTATTATAGTAAAATACGCTTTATTAATACGAAACATGAAACGCTATTCTCATTAGAAAACCCTACCCATGTAGATTCTGTGCCTCATTGGTTTACAAACACTGTAAAATTAAGCGCGCCTACAATGCAATCTGAAATAAATACGGGTTGGATCATTGCTGGTACACTTGAAGTTACCAGCCACTTAGGAGAGTCATATTTAACTTTATGGCTACACACAAAGCGTAGCTTTTATAGTTCGCTCATATTATTAATTGCTTCACTGCTGATCACTTATTTTATTTTACAAACAATATTCAAACCTTTAAAAGCAGTTGAGAAGCAAGCACTGCTTGTTACTCGCAAACGCTTTACACTCAATAATAAAGTGCCGTTAGCCCACGAATTGCGCATAGTAACCAAAGCAATTAATAATATGGTGCTTAATTTGCAAAGTACATTCGACTCTTTAGCTAAACAAACCCAAGCACTAACAAACGCCGTGTATAGTGATCCACTAACAGGGTTAGGTAATCGCAAATCTTTTGAAAACTATTTTAACGCCGTTACCCACTCCATTACCTCTGAGCGTCCAATGACAGCAACAATGGTCACACTTCCCTCGCTAGTAAACATTAATCGAACACTTAGCTATCAAAGGGGTGATGAGTATGTGACTGACGTTGCTAAAATATTAAAACTCTCTTTAGCTGAACTAAATAATTATAGGTTATGCCGAATAAATGGCAGTACTTTTGTTTTTATTGCGCCATACGATATTACTTTTTTATATAATTTACACGCTAACCTTATTGACCTGTTTAGCCAAAAACAGCACAGCTCACATAATAATGGTTATGCCCGCTTAGCTTCTATAAATGTTGAAAAAAGCTTAACACTGAGTCATTTACTTTCGTCATTAGATACCAAATGTACTATTGGAGAAAGTACGATTGACGCTAACATTGATAATAAAATAGTCTTTAGTGTTGAAGAGTGGCAAAAAATAATTCAGAGCATAATTAACTCTGGGGAAGTGAGCTTTTCAGTACAGCCTGTGAAAAAAAGTAATACCGAGTTTACACAGTGCTACTTTGAGGTATTTACGCACTTTATCTATAACAATGAAAAAATAAACAATAGTCACTTATTCGCTATGGCCGAAAAGTTAAATTTGACAGAAGAACTGGATAAAAAATTAATCCGTGATTTTATTAATATTAAAATGCAATATCCAGAGGATAAATTCGCATTAAATATAAGTAAGTCCTCATTATATTCACCGGAGTTTATACAATGGCTAGGTGCGTTTTCTCAACACTACCCCTGCCTCAAAAACAATCTTATTTTTGAGCTTCATGAATTGAGCTTACTAAGTAATATACGCGTTGCTGCACTTCATATTGATGCGATAAAAGAGGTTGGTATTAGTGTGTGTGTAGAGCACTTTGGCACCAGTTTAACCTCTTTTAAGTATTTACATGGTCTTGATATTGAGTATGTGAAAATTGACGGTAGCTACATTCAAGATTTAATTGATAATCCGCAAAGTCGCTTTTATATTCAAACTGTAAATAATATTTGTCATGGCTTTGGTATTAAAGTCTTAGCGTGTTTAATTGAAAAGCCCGAAACATTAAACATACTCGAAAGCTTAGGTTGTGATGGTGTTCAAGGGAATTTAATTTGCTCCGCCTCACAAGTAATCAACATTATTGATGAAAACACAAATAAAAAGTTTACTTTTCATCCAAATGTATTAGAATTTTGTAAGTAGCCTATTTTTTAAACAAGGGTCGATCATGAAATCAATTATCTTATTTGGACTAATAGTAGGGCTGTGTGTATTTTATGTACCGCAAACTTATGCACAAACTAATACATAAAATCTGTTCAGTCTGCAGGGATAGACAACTTGATTTCGATTTTAAGTAATGCACCAATAAATGTATCTCCTGAGCAACTGCAACAAGACTTAGTTGCCGCCATTAAAATTATTTGTAAAAACAATATAAAAAACCAACTAGACAAAACCTTGCCACGAGGCAATTGTAGTAACGCTCAGGTTGATCAAATGATTACTGCCGTTATTGCTGCTTTTGGTGTAGACAGCCCTATGGTTCCTACTTTATTAGCCGCACTTTCTGCATACGGAATAGATTCAGACACTATTACACTTGCGGCAATTAATGCGGGCATAGATGCTACTATTGCTTCACAAGCCACGGCAGCAGGCCCTATCCAAGCACAACCTAATCCTCCTATTAGCTTACCTGTATTGCCTACACCTCCTGGATCGGGTGGTACTGGTGGTGATGCTGGTATATCTGAAGTTGGTAACTAACTTTATTAAATATAAATGCAGCCTTAGCGCTGCGTTTATATTTTGAGATGGCTGTGGGCTGTGAATCGCTTTATATTTTTTGTTATATGTTTAATTATTTTTTTACTCCCCCTACCCCTTGGCAGTTACCGCCCATGGGCAATATTAGCTATAGGCGTGCTGATTAGCTTTACGTTTTTATTGCATTTATTTAATAGTGCTATTAAAAATAAACAACTGCTTTATCCTCCTTTATACTCTTGGCCTATATTTATTGCTCTTGGCGTTGTTGTTTTAGTTTGCACAATACAGCTATTTAGTATAAGTGTTGATCCGTTTCAAACTCAGCAAATGTTAATTAAAACCTGGTTTATGCTATTATTTTGCTGGTTAATTTTTATTTACTGTAACCACTCCCTACGAATTAAAAAACTAGTTTACACTGTTATTTTTGCTGGGGTTTTTCAGGCCTTATATGCAAGTTATTTAAGCTTATCACCCGATATTATTAGCCCATTATTTAGTTATAAACATACCGATCGTGCTATTGGTACTTTTACTTATTCTAACTTTTTAGCCAACTATTTAGCGCTGTGCTTATGCTTAGGCATAGGTGTGTTGATCAGTGAGTTAAAACGCTCTGCTAACGACAATACACAATCACTCGCACAAACATTACGTGACTGGGCTGGTATATTATTAAGCTCTAAAATTGTATTACGCGTATCATTAATTATTATTATTGTTGCCTTAATATTAACTCGCAGCCGCATGGGTAACTCGGCATTTTTTATCGCTTTAATGGTTATGAGCTTATTGGCTTTATTTATTTACAGACAAAAGCCCAAAGCGTTTAAACACCTTATTATTAGCTTTTTTATTATCGATTTAATTATTATTGGTGCAATATTTGACGTTGAAAAAGTAAAACAGCGTATTAGCGAAACCAGTATACACTCAGAAACGCGTGACGAAGTGGTAAGCGACTCTATACCACTTATATTAGATAAACCATTGCTGGGATCAGGTGGGGGTACTTTTTACACTGCTTTCCCTGCGTATCAATCAGAGCCCTTTTCTGGCTACTACGATAATGCGCATAACGATTATATACAATTTGCTGTGGAGCTAGGTATACCGGCAACATTAGCACTTGGTTTGCTGATACTTTATTGTTTATGGCTCTGTATTGCGACCATGCGCCAACGCAAAACCGCACTTTATCAAGGAGTAGCATTTGGCTGTGCAGTAGCTATTATTACTATGCTACTGCATTCTTTAGTCGACTATTCGCTGCAAGCAGGCGCTAATTCAATGCTGTTTATGGCTATTTTATGCTTAGCTATTTTAACTAATAAATTACCTGCGCCTAAAACTATAAAAAAAAGACGTAATCAAGCCGACTAGTGCTGTGCTAAATCAAACTCTGTTAAGTGACCGTCGCCATGAATAAGCTGATAGCGGGCCAAATTACCTTGCTCTAGCGTTATTAAGCTAATAGCTGAATCGCTCACTAAATACTTTTGCCCATCGCCTTTGGTTTGGTGTTTATCAACCTCCATATGCCAACGTTTAGTAAAGAAATTCAGCGGACTTTTCGGGCTATATAAAATTGAATCGAGTTTATCGAGTATATTTATTAATTTACGCGGAAATTCATTTTTTATACCACTGGCAGTCAGCTGCCACACTCTATTAGGATGATCGCCAAAACGTTTTTGCACCGAAAAACAAAAGGAGTAATGTACATCACCAGATAAAATTAGCGTTTCGTTTGGGGTATCGTCTCTTCTAAAAGTATCGAGCAATTTTCTTGCCGAGCCTTCGTGAGCCATCCAGTTCTCTACGTCTACCGTGAGCGGTTGGCCGCACATATTAAATAGCGCTTGAATAGCTTCAATCGATTTAACGCCAAATACTGGCGCGGGCGATACAATAATAACTTGATCATGGCTCAATAAGCTCTGCTCAAGATCAGTAAGTCGCTCCCAATCAAGTAGACCAGAGGGCTCATTAAAATTTTGCTCATTACGCCAACGATGTGTGCGAGTGTCGAGCACCACCACTTTAGGAACCGTTGTCAGTTCATAATGCCAATGACTAAATTCTGTTAGTGTTTTATCAAATGTTTTAAATTGCCAAATATTACTACTCGCTAAGCTGTGCTTAAACGCAGCGATTAATGTGCCCGTTTTAGTGAGTGCATCATTTCCCATCCCTTGAAACAACCAGTAACTAATTAAACCATTGCTTACAATACGTTTACTCACTGGGTTTTGACTAATCGCTTGCTCCCATCCAGCTGTCAGGTTCCAGTCATCGGTTACATCATGATCGTCAAATATCATTAATGTAGATACATTGGCAAACAACCGCTCTACATCACTCAATCCTTTTGTATAATCAATCAGTGCTGATTTTTCGGCGTTAAAAATAGTCTTGTTTTGCTCGTTTTGACCTGCATACGTTATGCTTTGTATATCTACACATTGCCAAGCTGCAGCACTAAAATTTAATAAATAAAGTGCTATATATTCTTCAAAGTGAATAAGGTGATTGTGGGCTTTTACACTTGAAAAGTGAGGTTCATCTTTTTTCAGCCAGTAACTAACACCTAACTTTGAGCGTTTTTGCCAAGGTGTTTTTGGTAAGAACAAATGGCGATTATAAAGCTGCTCATTTATATCGTTCGGTAGCTCAACTGTAAGTGGTTGCTCTTTATAAATACCTAAGGCTTCAATTAACTGATGAATGGCTAATAACATAGGTCCTGCTACGTCATCGGCATAAACCTGATCACCGCTCAGTAATAGCAATTGTGCACCTTGGTTGTTATTACCGCGCTGAGTGTTTTGCCAATGACTTGCACAGACTAAACTGTCTTTTGCGGGATGATGTGCATTACGACATGATCCGTGCAAAATATCACTGAGTTTATTGGGAATTACAAATGCAGGTGTTGCTTGATTGCTATAGCACCAAGGCGATAAATCAATTGGAGTATCGTCAACTATAAGTTCGTAGCTTAATAAGCTGTCAGGAGGAAACTTATGATTTATTGGCTTTATAATGACGAAATGCAGATATAAGCGCTCGCCGAGAGAAACGCTGTGCTGATCGCTGTAACATTCATAATTTAACAGTTCAATGCGACAGTTTACAGGCTTAGAGGTAGCAAACTGAATGCATACACTGGTTTGCTCTGCACGGCGCACCATAGGCCCCATTAATAAAATAGGAAGTTGCGCCGTGTGAGTTTTCATGTATTTAGCCTTTGGCTGCTAATTTAAATAAAGAGTAAAAGTTCTCTGTAGTCGCTTTTGCCAGCTCGTTAAAGCTAATTCCCTTTAATTCACTAATGTAATAAGCCACATCTTCTACATATGCTGGCTGATTAGTTTTTCCGCGATACGGTACTGGTGCTAAATATGGAGAGTCGGTTTCTATTAACAAGCGATCGAGCGGTATTTGTTTTACCACTTCTTTTAACTCTACGGCATTTTTGAAGGTAACAATGCCCGAAATCGAAATATAAAAGCCCATATCAATGGCTTTTTTAGCCATATCCCAATCTTCAGTAAAACAATGTAGTACACCACCACAATTTTCGGCGTTATGCTGTTTCATTAAATTAATGGTATCGCTACGAGCGTCACGAGTATGAATAATTAATGGCTTTTGTAGTTGATTTGCTACTTCTATATGACCTACAAAGCTTGCCTGTTGTACGGCATGCGTGTCTTTTGCGTAGTAGTAATCAAGTCCTGTTTCACCAATGGCGACGACTTTATCGTGCGACGCTAAATCGATTAATTGTTGCTTATTAAGCGCATCTTTTTGATCAAGTGGATGTACGCCACACGAAGCTGACACATCATCATAATGCTTAATTTTATCAAGCATATTCGGGAATTGATCAAGTGTTACGCTTACACATAAAAAGTGTTCAACCTTTTTTGCACGCGCTTTATCAAGCACTTGGTCAAGGTTTAAATCGAGCTTATCAAAATCAAGGCGGTCTAAATGGCAATGAGAATCTACAATCATGGTACTACTTTACATGGTATAAGTTGGATTACCGGAGTTTAACATAGTCCCCAGTAGTTTTTCGATCTTGGCGTTTAGGTTTGTTTTATCATCTAAAAAACTAATACCTATGCCAGGCGGGTTAGAGCTTTGCGCTCCTTGTGGTGTGATCCACGACACTTTCCCGGTCACAACGTCATCCTCTAACGCATCTGGAAGGGTAACTCGTAAAGCGAGTGAATGCCCTACTTCGTAACGCATATTAGTGCGTACAAATAAGCCCCCTTTTTTTAAATAAGGCATATAACAGCAATATAATTCATCTAAATCGTCTATATCTACTAATAGCTCTTGCATGCTCAGTCCTTTAATTATTTCGCAGTACGGACGCTAATCTCGATACTGCTAGCGGTAAATTTAGCCCGAGTATTTTGGTATTGTTTTGTAAAAACTCGTTTAGAGCATGTTGCACATTTTGATAAGCGTCAAAGCTCATGCCTTGCATAAGCTGTTGTTTTAATTGCTCGCTTAAAAACAACGTAAATATACGAATAAGCTCAGGCTGTTTATTTATTATTGCTACTAACTCTGTAAAATTATGACTTTGTTTAAACTCAGTTGCAAATTTATAAAGTGTATTTATATTTTGTAGCTGATTTTGCTCTTGCCAGTATTTAACTTGCAGTGGTTGGCTGTAAAACAGCGGCAACCAGGTGTAATTAGTTATTTCTAGCGATTCTAACCATTGCTGAGCAAGTGCTAAGTTTGTTACTTTTACATCCGTTTTTGCACAGCGACTTAAAACAGTGGCTGGCAATTGTGTAGCTTGACTGGATGTGAGAATTAAAAACCGGCTTTGACTTGGCTCTTCTAGCGTTTTTAATAACGCATTTGCAGCAGCGGTAGTCATTTTTTCGCAGTTTTCGATAATAGCGACTTTATTACCATTTTGCGCTGCCGAATGATGCATAAAATCACTAATACCACGTATATCGTCTACGCCAATACTCTGCCCATCAACTTGCGTTAAGCGCTTATCAGGGTGAGTACCTGCCTTTATTAATAAACAACTTTTACACTGTCCACAAGCTGATAATACACTTTTTTTTGCCGCAACTTGCTCGGCTATATTGTTGCACAACAATGCATTGGCTAACTGGCTTGCAAAAGCAAACTTGCCAACACCAATAGGACCACTAAACAACTGCGCATGATGAAAGCGCTGTGCTTTAAAACTTTGTGTTAAGCGTTGCTCTATATCGTGTAGCCAAGGCAGTCTCATATTATTTTTGCTCTGCAAAAAATGTGCGTAATACATTCGTTATATCACGATGTACGTGCTCAATGCTTTGGTTTGCGTCAACAGTTTTAATGGAGTTGTCGTCATTAGCAAGTTCTAAGTAACGCATCCGTGTACGCTGAAAAAACTCAATCGCTTCTTGTTCTATTCTGTCTAATTCGCCTCGACCTTTAGCGCGTTCAAGGCCAATAACCGGATCAATATCTAAGTAAATGGTTAAATCGGGTTTTAGCCCTTTTAATACCATGGAAGAAAGTGATGCAAGTGTATTAGCACTAATACCACGCCCACCACCCTGATACGCCTGCGATGACAAGTCATGACGATCGGCAAGTACCCATTGCCCTTGCTCAAGTGCTGGGTTAATAACATTATGCATTAGCTGCGAGCGTGCAGCGTACATAATTAATAACTCAGTTTCGAACGCTATTTCTTCGTCATGTTGTGCTTTTACTAATGTACGTAACGACTCAGCAAGCGGCGTACCACCGGGTTCACGCACATTAATAAAATCAATTTTTTTGCTGTTTAAAAACGACTGGCACAAAGCAATAGCGGTAGATTTACCGGCCCCTTCTAACCCTTCGATTACTATAAATTTAGGTTTCATAAAAAATTAGTTCTTTTTGTTTAATATATACGTTTTAACTGCCGCATTGTGTTGCTTCAATGTGGTTGAAAATTGATGACTGCCATCACCTTTTGAAACAAAGTAAACATACTCAGTTGTGGGTGGATTAACCGCGGCTAAAATAGCTGCCTTTGATGGCATGGCAATGGGTGTTGGCGGCAGGCCATTAATACGATAGGTGTTATAGGGCGTGTAGTTACGCAAGTCTTTGCGTTTAATATCGCCGTCAAAGCTCTCCCCAATGCCGTAAATTACGGTTGGATCTGTTTGTAGACGCATATTAGTATTTAGTCTGTTTACAAATGCAGAGGCGATTAATGGCCGCTCACTGGCAAGGCCCGTTTCTTTTTCAATAATGGAGGCCATTATCAGTGCTTCGTACGCTGTTTTATAGGGTAAATTTTGTGCACGCTGCTGCCAAGCAGTATCAAGGGTTTGCTGCATTTTTTGGGCGGCGCGTTTTAGCACACTGCTAATTGTGTCGTTATTATGATAGTGATAGGTTTCGGGAAATAACCAGCCTTCTAAGTGCATATCACTGCCAAGTATTTGCTGACTTAGTTGCTGCTCTTTTAAATCATTTTTTAAGTTATTGGCATTTTTAATAGCGGCTAATACTTCGCGCAGCGCTTGGCCTTCAATAATTGTAAAACTAAAGCTAACTTGTTGGCCATTATTTATTTTTTTTATATTGCTAATAACACTATCACTATTAAGTGCGTAAAGCCCCGTTTTTAAATCTGTGAGTGTTGGGTCTAGTTTAGCAAGTAATTGGTAACGCCAGCAGTTTTCTACCCAGTTATTGGCTTGCCATTGCTTACATAACTGATTAAAGCCAGTACCTTTTTTCACTTCAAATTGGGTGTTATTCGCTACTTTTAATGGGCTATGGAGCGTTGCTTGTAATTGCTGATAACCAAAAACACTGGTAATTATAGCTAATAATAATACCGATAAAGTAACTTTTAACACTTAGCCTCCTTGGCTAATAATTTATTTAATAATAACTGGCTATGCACAATATCAAAGCTACGCTGCTCAAGACGATTAATAGGCACTACGCCCATTAAGCTATTACAGATAAAAACCGCATCTGCTTCAAGCAAGTCTGCAATACTTACGCACTTAAAATCAACGGCTAATTTATCACATAATGATTGTAGATAAACCCCCTTTATCCCGCACTCATTAAGGCTTGGGGTAAATAATTTATTTTGCTTAATAGCAATAATATTTGCTGCAGAGGCTTCTATCACATTGTTGTTATAATCAAGTACAAGCACATCATCACAAGGTTGCGTTTGCAGCGCTTTTTTTATTAATACTTGTTCAAGGCGGTTTAGTGTTTTGAGCCCTGCAAGCAAGGGTTGTGCGGCTAGTTTAATGGGGCTGATGTTAAGGCTTATACCCTCATTTGCCAGTCTGCTGTAATTTTGAGGATACTCTAAAACACTCAATAACACGGTTACATTACAGGTTTGCGGCAAACCATAACCGCGCCCTCCTTCGCCTCGCGTTATTACAATTTTAAGCACACACAACGTATGCTCCGCTATACTTTTAGCTATGTGAGCTTCAAGTTCAGCAATATCTACTAATGGAAAACCAAGTCGTGCAGCACATTCAATTAAACGTGCTTTATGATGTGACCAATGCTCTACTTGCCCATTTACTACTTTTGCAGTTGTAAAAAAGCCATCACCATAATTTAAGCCACGATCGTACGCGCTTATAGTGCTGTTTTTAACTGTTGTAATAATAGTTTGTGTGTTTTTTTGTGTTTTTTGCATATAAAAAAAGCCCAGTTAAACAACTGAGCTCTTATAGTCTGGTCTGTTGTTAAAAAAGATTATACCTTTTTAAACAGTAACGAGCCATTAGTACCACCAAAGCCAAACGAGTTACATAGTGCAAACTCTAATTTTGCATCTCGGGCAGTGTGCGGTACATAGTCTAAATCGCACCCTTCATCTGGGTTATCAAGATTAATTGTTGGGGTAACTTTTTGATCGGTTAACGACAATATTGAAATAATCGACTCAACCGAACCAGCAGCACCTAATAAGTGACCCATCATAGATTTAGATGAACTCACCATTACGTCTTTTGCTGCACTGCCAAAAACACTTTTAACGGCCGAGGTTTCTGCTTTGTCGCCTGCATGAGTCGATGTACCATGTGCGTTAATGTAACCAATTTGGTCCGCATTTACTTGCGCATCGTTTAGCGCATTTTCCATCGCTAATGCTGCGCCTGCACCATCTTCTGGTGGTGAAGTCATATGAAATGCATCACCACTCATACCAAAACCAACTAGTTCTGCGTAAATTTTTGCACCACGTGCTTTTGCGTGTTCGTATTCTTCAACAACCACAACACCCGCACCATCTGATAATACAAAACCATCGCGGTCTTTATCCCAAGGACGCGAAGCCGCTTGTGGATCATCGTTGCGTGTTGAAAGTGCACGAGCAGCATTAAAGCCCCCCATACCAATTGGTGTACAGGCTTTTTCAGCACCGCCAGCTACCATAGCATCTGCATCGCCATACGCTATCATACGAGCAGCATGGCCAATATTATGCAAACCCGTAGTACAGGCTGTAACAATAGAAATATTAGGGCCACGTAGTCCATTCATTATTGATAAATGACCAGAAATCATATTAATAATGGTAGAAGGTACATAAAATGGGGATAACTTACGCGGTCCACTATTAAGTAGTTTTATATGGTTTTCTTCAATAAGCGTTAAACCACCAATACCTGAACCCACTGCTACGCCAATACGCGTCGCGTTTTGTTCAGTTACTTCAAGGCCTGAATCTTTAAATGCTTGGATCCCCGCGGCAATGCCGTATTGAATAAATAAATCCATTTTTTTAGCATCTTTTGCTGGCATATAAGCCGATGCATCAAAATCATTGATTAGACCCGCGAAATGCGTACCAAATTTTGATGTATCAAAGTGTGTGATAGTTTGAATACCACTTTTGCCATCTAATAAGCCCTGCCAGGTTGATTGCACATCATTACCTAGCGGCGTCAACATTCCTAAGCCAGTTACGACAACTCGACGTTTAGCCACGGTTTGCCTCCAATAAGGTGTTTTATAAGGGGATAATAATACCCAAGCAACTTCAAAGTACTCGTCTCAAATTAGATTTAAAACGCATAATACCAATAAAATCAGTGTAAATTAGATTGATGTTTAGCTTTGCTTTGAATCATATACTTTGAAGTGGTTTGGATATAGAGATTAAGGGCAGCGAATGCTGCCCTTAATATGCGATTAATTACTCAGCGTGAGCTGTAACGTAATCGATAGCAGATTGTACTGTAGTGATTTTTTCAGCTTCTTCATCAGGGATCTCAGTATCAAACTCTTCTTCAAGAGCCATTACTAATTCAACTGTATCAAGAGAATCTGCACCTAAGTCATCTACGAAAGAAGATTCATTCTTCACTTCTTCTTCTTTAACACCTAGTTGTTCGATGATAATTTTCTTTACGCGTTCTTGGATATCGCTCATTCTTCTTTCCTTTATTAAAAACGCCAATGCGTTATTTTCAGATTGCGGCGTAGTTTACGTCGCATAATTCTCTGATTCAATCTTTTGACCATAAATAATTGTCTGGTCAAACCTCTTGAGTGTACGTTTCGTCTTTTATCGCTTATTTTAACCACGATTTCAAGTATGTTTAAAGCAAGATTGCCAATAATTCAATCTTTTTTGGCAATTTAATTACTTATATTTAATTACTTTCTTTGCACATAGGCTATTAAACCATGTACATCGCACCATTTACATGCAAAGTTTCACCCGATACATACGCAGCCGCATCTGACGCTAGGTAACATACAGCAGCAGCAATTTCATCTGGTTGCCCTAAACGCCCTGCTGGTACATTTGCCAGTGTGGCTGCTTTTTGCTCATCCGTAAGACCATCAGTCATATCGGTTTGAATAAAACCAGGCGCAACTACGTTTACCGTAATACCACGCGACGCTACTTCGCGTGCTAGTGACTTAGAAAAGCCAATAACACCGGCTTTAGCCGCTGCATAGTTAGCTTGCCCAGCATTACCCATAGTGCCCACTACTGAGCCAATATTGATAATACGACCGTTCTTTTTCTTCATCATTGGGCGTAATACCGCCTTAGATAAACGGAATATAGAACTTAAGTTAGTGTCGATAATATCATCCCACTCACTTTCTTTCATGCGCATTAATAAATTATCGCGAGTGATGCCGGCATTATTTACCAATACGTCAACATCGCCAAAATCAGCTTTAATCGCCGCCAATGTCGCCTCAATAGATGCAGGATCAGTTACGTTTAACGCATAGCCTTTACCGCTTTCACCTAAATACTCGCTAATTTTAGCAGCGCCCGACTCACTGGTTGCCGTACCCGCTACTTTTGCGCCTTGGGCAACTAAAGTAGTTGCAATGGCTTTACCAATACCACGGCTAGCGCCCGTGATCAGGACAACTTTGCCCGCTAATGAAAATAAATTAGTCATATTTTATACTCTTATTTTGCAGCATCAATTGAGGCACAGTCGTTAACTGAACCACAGATCATTGCTTTATCAATTCGTTTTGCAAGGCCAGTTAATACTTTGCCTGGGCCAAATTCGTAGCTTTGCGTTACACCTTGTGCGACTAATGCTTGTACTGTTTCAGTCCAGCGTACTGGGCTGTATAACTGGCGTACTAATGCGTCTTTAATTGCATCAGCTGACGTTTCAGCTTTTACATCAACATTATTAATAACAGCGCATTTAGGCGTGTTAAATGTTAACGCAGCTAAATCAATAGCTAGCTTTTCAGCGGCCGGCTTCATTAGCTCACAATGCGATGGTACGCTAACAGCAAGTGGCAATGCACGTTTTGCACCTGCATCTTTACACGCTTGAGAAGCGCGATCTACAGCCGCTTTATGGCCTGCAATAACAACTTGCCCAGGAGAATTATAATTTACCGGAGAAACCACTTCACCCTGCGCTGCAGCGGCGCAAGCCGCTTTGGTTTCATCGTCGCCTAAGCCAATAATAGCAGCCATTGAACCCACACCTGCAGGTACGGCTTCTTGCATATATAAACCACGGTTCTCTACTAGCTTTACCGCTTCACTCAAGCTTATTACTTCGCTACATACTAATGCTGAGTACTCACCTAAGCTGTGTCCAGCCATAACAACATCTGCATCTGGGTTAGCTGCTAACCAGTCACGGTAAATAGCAACACTGGCTGTTAATAATGCAGGTTGAGTGCGGTGAGTTTGATTTAGTTTTTCTTCTGGGCCATTAAGAACCAGTTCTGCTAGGTCATATCCTAACGCCGCTGACGCTTCGCTAAAAGTTGCTTTAACAATGTCTGAGCTTTGGAGTAACTCAGTTAACATGCCAACACTTTGTGAGCCTTGACCTGGAAATAGAATTGCAATTTGTTGTGCCATATTTTGCTCTTTTTAATTAAACAAATAAATAATGTTATAAACACGGCAACTCAATTACTACTCGTTCACCGTGTCTTTAGAATGTATTTTTTCAAAAATTGCGGCTATTTTGTCAGGAAGTTGGCGTTCAACCTCCTTTACCGCTTCATCAATTGCTGCTTGAAATGCTTTAGCTGAGGCATTTCCATGGCTTTTAACCACAATACCGCGCAATCCTACCAGACTTGCACCGTTATACTGGTCGGGGTTCACCCTTTTATAGAGTTTTTTTATTATTGGGCTCAGCATAAACGCCATGCATTTATATACGAGGTGCTTTTCAAGCGCGGCGGTAAACTTATTCATTATAAGTTTTGCAATCCCTTCACAGGTTTTAAGCGCCACATTACCCACAAAGCCTTCGCATACAATAACATCGGCTTTTCCGGTAAATATATCGCTACCTTCACTGTAACCAATATAGTTGATTAAAGGGCTTTGCTGCATTAATTGTGCAGCTTGCTTAATATCTTCATGGCCTTTGATATCTTCAGAGCCAATATTTAATAAACTTACTTTGGGATTATCGCAGCCAAGTGCTTGCCCTGCGACTACCGACCCCATAATGCCAAATTGATATAAGGTTTGCGCATCGCAATGTACGTTAGCACCCAGATCGAGTAAATAAACAGGGTTTTTTCGCTCTGTAGGTACCGCAGAAATAAGTGCTGGACGTTTTACACCAGGAAGCATTTTTAACACGTAATGTGCCATAAAGAATAACGCGCCAGTATTACCTGAACTTACGCATGCTTGAGCCTCGCCCGATTTAACTAAGTTAAGGGCAACGCGCATAGATGAATCTTTTTTGGAGCGTACAGCAACACCGGGCTTACATGCATTTGTAACAACTTCGCTACAGTGGCGAATAATAAGTCGAGGGTGTGCTAGTGAATCGAGTGATTCGAGTTGTTTTGATATGACTTGCTCATTTCCGCATAAAATTAGCGTTAAATTAGCATGAGCATTTACCGCGTTAACGGCAGCGGGGATAGATGAACGGGGGCCGTAATCGCCCCCCATCATATCTAACGCTATGGTTAGATTATTCAGCATAAAGAAATCTCTTATTTAGAAATTACTTGAACGCCTTTGTAGTAACCATCTGCAGTCACATGGTGGCGACGATGAGTCTCACCAGATGTTTGATCTACAGTTAAGCTTGGACCACTAATCGCATCGTGTGAACGGCGCATGCCGCGTCTTGCACGAGACTTTTTGCTTTTTTGTACAGCCATAGTCTTCTCCTAAGAATCTTTCTTAAGTTGTTTCAAAATATCAAATGGATTAGGTTTCTCATCTTCCGCCTTTAAAACACCAAAGCTGGCAGGCTTTGCTGAATAACTGCATGAAGCTTCGTTGTGGGTAGAGACCAATGGAACTGCTAAAATTAATTCGTCTTCAATTAAATTAAAAACGTTAATTTCACCATTTTCATCAAGCGCTACTTCATCGTAGTCTTCTGGAAAAATGTCTGATTCTGTTTCATCACCAACTGGTGAATAAACAAAATCTTGCACCAAATCCAACCCTAAATCACCATTACAACGTTGACAAGTGACAGTTACGTGTGTGGACAAATTGCCTCTAATCACAACAAAACCTTGGTCGTCGTTTTTGCAATGAATTTTTACCGCTATTTCACCTACTTCTTCCTGCACAACTTCTCGTAAACGAGTTAGTTTCTCAAGCGGTACAATGCCGTCATACTTTAAACGGTGTTGCGCTGCTTTGCCTGGATGAAGAGTGATGGGAATTTTCACCTTTTGCATAGGGGCTGCATCATATAGATAGTTAGTTGGTTAGTCAAAGTAAAAAACCATATTTACGTGGTTTTTCACGTGTTTTACTCACGGATCTGATTTATCCTAACTCAATCTGATTTTGGTTAGGAAAACAATCTATGAAGTACCCACTTATATTAGCCTCAAGCTCACCCTTTAGGCAGTCTTTATTACAAAAATTCAATCTACCATTCGATACATTTTCACCGAATGTTGACGAGTCAGCATTAAACAATGAAACCCCTGCACAACTAGTTAAGCGTTTAAGTGAATTAAAAGCCCGCGCAGCTAGTAAACACTTTAGTAAAGGCTTAGTGATTGGCTCAGATCAGGTTGCTGTATTTAATGAGCAAATTTTAGGTAAACCTCATAATAAACACAATGCCGTAAAACAGTTATCCCTTTTTAGCGGCCATAGTGTAACATTTTTAACTGGCCTGTGCGTTTACGATCTTACATCTGGGGAGAGTAAAACCTGCATTGAACCATTTAATGTTACTTTCAAAACACTCACTGATGCGCAAATAAGTGCTTATTGCGATGCTGAGCAGCCCTATAATTGCGCAGGCAGTTTTAAAAGTGAAGGCCTAGGAATTTGTTTATTTGAAAAATTAACTGGAGACGATCCCAACAGTTTAATTGGTTTACCACTGATCAAACTCAGCCAATTATTAGCTGAGTTTGGCCTTGATGTGCTAAGTGCGCAATCAAATACCCCCCTTAGTTAATGCTCAGGCAGCAATAACTGTTGCAACTGCTGATAACTATCAACAGTTGCAATCGGGTTAAACTCGCTAAGTTGCTTTGCGTTATGTACACCCATAGTGACACCTATGCTATCCATACCCGCGGCTTGCGCCATTGCCATATCAATTTTTGTATCGCCAATCATAACCGCTTCATCGGCGCTTATGCCAAGCTCTGCTAATAATTGAAACAACATATCCGGCGATGGCTTAGAGCTTGCGTCATCACTACTACGCGTTGCACTAAAATAATGCCCTAACTCACTTTGGTGTAATAAACGATCGAGTCCTGCGCGCCCTTTACCTGTTGCCACGGCTAAAATAATGCCACTGTGCTGTAGTGCTAATAGCACTTTTTCTACATCGGCAAATAATGGTGTAGCCGTAGTATCTGTTTGGTAATGCTGCTTATATCCACTAATTAACGCTTGATGCTGCGCTCTATGCAGCGGAAATAATACCGCAATGGCTTTATCAAGCGACAAACCAATAATGCTTTTTGTTGCTTCATTGCTTGGCGGTTCTATATTTAACGCAACGGCACTGCTGCAAATACAATTAACTATTTTAGTTATTGAATCCATTACTGTGCCGTCCCAATCAAAAATAACCAGCTTGTACTTTTTGAGCGAACTGACTGCTATCACGTTTTATTAGCACGCAATTTAACTAGGCAATTAGCCAGTGCTTTATCAAGCGGTGCTTCTACGCGCATGGTTGTTTCGTTTTTAGGATGATAAAAAGTTAAGTCATGAGCATGTAAAAACAAACGATTTAACCCTGTTTTACGCATCGAATTATCAAACTCTTCATCGCCATATTTATCATCACACGCAATGGGATGCCCTTTGCATTGTGTATGCACACGTATTTGGTGAGTACGCCCGGTAACCGGTGACGCCTGCACTAACGAGCACTCGTTAAAGCGCTCAAGCACTTTAAAGCGGGTATGTGAGGGTTTACCTTCAGTGTTATCTACACGCACTACGCGCTCCCCAGACTTAAGCGTATTTTTACGCAGCCCTTCGGTAACATTTTTAGTTTTAGAGTCCCATTGGCCATCAACTAGCGCCCAATAGTTTTTTTCCATGGTTTTTTCACGTAACTGCTCATGTAAAGCAGTCAGTACTGAACGGCGCTTAGCAATTAATAAACACCCCGACGTATCGCGATCTAGTCTATGCACAAGCTCTAAACTGCGCTCTTCTGGGCGTAATACTCGCAGCGCTTCAATTAAACCATAACTTAAGCCACTACCACCATGTACCGCCATACCCGATGGTTTATTAATAACAATCAGGTATTTATCTTCAAATATAATATCATTTTCAAGGCGTGTTACTTTATCAAGTTTTGAAGGCACAAACTCTTCTCGTTCTGCCACCCTAATTGGCGCAATACGAAGAACATCTTCTAGCTGCAGTTTATATACCGGCTTAATGCGTTTTTTATTAACGCGCACCTCACCTTTACGCAAAAGTTTATAAATTGCGCTTTTAGGCACCCCTTTTAAATGGGTAATAAGAAAGTTATCAATTCGTTGACCTAAATGGTCTTCGTTGATCGTGACATAAGTTACTTGTAAGTCGTTTTTTTCTGACATTGCCTAATCACTAATTTAAGAAAAATAATTTAGTTGCTAACACAGTTATAATAGTGGGATAATCAGCAGCGCAAATATTTAGTATTTGCAAATAACAACGGTGCTTTTTAACGCAGTAATACATTCGTGATGCACATTCTGGGTAATTGATCATACAGATCCGAGTTAAGTTTTCCAAAGCTTTTATACATACCCAGTCAACACGTGCGATCAATTAGCGGCAATGCGCGTAATATATTGCCAGTTAAGTTTGAACATGAATTGATTTTTAATGCGATTGAAAAAGCAATGAACAGATAATTTGTCTGATAGTGACGACGTAAAAACGTCGTTCAGCACTTGCTCAATTGTAGTACCGTACAGCAGCTTATTTAGAACTAAAAAATCTAATAAATAAGTCGTCATTAACATTGGCAGCGATTTTTGCTCACAAAAATGGATTTTAGTAGTACATCACATTGTATTACTCACTTACTTAACGAGCCCTATGCGCCTAAATATGAACGGCATTTAATAAGATTAGTATGACAGGCCAACTTCTGGGTAAAACGTGTAACGTAGCTGAAAAGCCGACAGTTTTAGCCCTGCTATGAATTTAATAGTAATAAATACACTATTGTTTGCCTGCATTTAAAAATACTGCGTACGCAAAAAAACAGAGCCGTTCCATTAAAGACCCAGTCGTGAGGCTGCACATTCTAAAAATAGGAATAACTGAACAGACGTGAAAACAGCGTCATGTCAGCGACACAAACTAGTAGAGTAACAATATGAAACGTATGCTAATCAATGCAACGCAGCAAGAAGAAATGCGCGTAGCACTGGTTGACGGCCAGCGCCTATATGATTTAGATATAGAAAGCCCAGGTCACGAACAGAAAAAAGCCAATATTTATAAAGGCAAAATCACTCGCATTGAACCATCTCTTGAAGCAGCATTTGTTGAATACGGTGCTGATCGTCATGGTTTCCTTCCTTTAAAAGAAATTGCCCGTACTTACTTCCCAGCTGGGTATACTTTCCATGGCCGTCCGAATATTCGTGACGTGATCAAAGAAGGTCAAGAAGTTATAGTACAAGTTGATAAAGAAGAGCGTGGCCAAAAAGGCGCAGCACTTACTACCTTTATCAGCGTTGCCGGTAGCTACTTAGTTTTAATGCCTAATAATCCTCGTGCTGGCGGTATATCTCGTCGCATTGAAGGTGATGAGCGTACTGAACTAAAAGAGTCACTTAGTCGTTTAGAACTTCCTAAAGGTATGGGCTTAATTGTTCGTACTGCTGGTGTTGGCAAATCGTTTGAAGAATTAAACTACGATTTAAAAGCCTTACTTGTTCATTGGGAAGCAATTGGTGTTGCAGCCGACAGTGCTAAAGCGCCGTTTTTAATACACCAAGAAAGCAATGTAATATTTCGTGCAATTCGCGACTATTTACGTCGTGATATTGGCGAAATATTAATTGATAAACCACGTGTTTTTGAAGAAGCTAAAGCGCATATTGAACGTTTTCGCCCTGACTTTATGAGCCGTGTTAAGCTTTATCAAGGTGATACGCCATTATTTACGCATTACCAAATTGAAAGCCAAATTGAGTCTGCGTTCCAGCGTGAAGTACGCTTGCCTTCAGGTGGTTCAATTGTAATTGATCCTACAGAAGCATTAACCTCTATCGATATTAACTCGTCTAAAGCAACAAAAGGCGGCGATATTGAAGAAACAGCACTTAATACTAACTTAGAAGCAGCAGATGAAATTGCACGTCAATTACGTCTTCGCGACTTAGGTGGCTTAATTGTTATCGATTTTATCGATATGACACCACCACGCCATCAGCGTGAAGTAGAAAACCGTCTAAAAGACGCTGTTCGTCCTGATCGTGCTCGTGTGCAAATTGGTAAAATTTCACGTTTTGGTTTACTCGAAATGTCGCGTCAGCGTCTGCGCCCTTCATTAGGTGAAGCAAGCCAAGGCCCATGTCCACGTTGTAGTGGTCAAGGTACGATTCGTTCTAACGAATCAATTGCACTGTCTATTTTGCGTTTAATTGAAGAAGAAGCAATTAAAGACAACACTGCACAAGTTAATGCTCAAGTGCCTGTTGCTGTTGCCGCTTATTTATTAAATGAACAGCGCCGTAGTGTTCATCGCATGGAAAAACAACATAAGTGCGACATAGTGATCATTCCTAATCAACACATGGAAACACCACACTACGAAGTAATGCGCTTACGTAAAGACGAAACGATTGAAACAGTAAGCTATGGACAAATTGTTGCTCCAGAGCCTGAAGCATTTGAAATGTCTAAGTCGCCTGTAGCACCAGTACGTGAAGAGCCAATGTTAAAAGGCGTTGTAATGCCTGCAGCACCAGCTCCACAAGCGGCTCCTGCTAACGTTGTTGCCCCTGCTGAAACTAAAGCGCAAAGCGGTTTACTGGATGCAATTGGTAAGTGGTTTAAATCTTTATTCGCCAGCGAAACCGTTGAAGTGAAAAAAGAAGAAACACAAAAACAGCAACAAGAAACGCGCGATAATACGCGTAATAACGATAATCGTCGCCGTAATAACAACAATCAGCGTCGCCGTAATAACCCTCGTTCTAAGCCACGCACTGAGCGTACTGCGGATGAAGAGGTTAAAACTAACTCTGTATCAACACCTGAAGCAGCAACGCAAACTAACGAGAACCAAGAGAGAGGCGAGAATCGCAATAAGCGTCGTCGCAATCCTAATTCACGTAAGCGCCCAGAGCCACGCACTGAAGAGAAAGATGCAGTAAAAGTTGATGCACCTGCAAAAGCAGAAGCTGAAACTAAGCCAGTTCAAGCCGAAGAGCCAAAGGATCAAAAACCAAAGGTTCGTCGCCAGCGTCGTAATTTGCGTAAAAAAGTACGCCTGCAAGATGAAAATGCTGAGCAGGTACAAACAACAGATGAAACACCTGTACAAGCTACAGAAAAAGAAACACCAGTAGCCCAAGAGCAAGCACCTGTTGTAGAAAAGCAAACTCAAACAGCGGCAGAAAAAACAGCTCATATTAAAGAAGAAAAAGTTGAAGATGTTGATTCTAACGATGAAACACCTACAACCGAAGACGAGCAAGAGCAAACTCGTACACGTTCACGTCGCTCACCTCGTCATCTTCGTGCATCAGGTCAGCGTCGTCGTCGCCCTGAAGGTGAAGGCAATGAAGCTAAGTCAGATGAAGCACCGGCATTTGTTCCTGTTGCCGACCAAGCTGCTGCAGAGTATGAAGCAGAGCTTAAAGCTAAATCTGCAGCTACACCTGCGGATGCAGCGCAACAAGTTGAACAAGCCGTTGCGGTTGAAGACTTAGCCAAAGTTGAAGCTGTAGAAGAGCCAGTACAAACTGAAGAGCCAGCTAAAGTTGAAACTCCAGTTGTAACTGAAGAGCCAGCTAAGGTTGAAACTCCAGTAGCCGCTGAAGAGCCAGCTAAAGTTGAAACGCCAGTAGCAGCTGAAGAGCCAGCTAAAGTTGAAACCCCAGTAGTTACTGAAGAACCAGCTAAAGTTGAAACTCCATTAGTAACTGAAGAGCCAGCTAAAGTTGAAACCCCAGTAGTTACTGAAGAGCCAACTAAAGTTGAAGCGCCAGTGGTAACTGAAGAGCCAGCTAAAGTTGAAGCGCCAGTGGTAACTGAAGAGCCAACTAAAGTTGAAACTCCAGTGGTAACTGAAGAGCCAGCTAAAGTTGAAACTCCAGTGGTAACTGAAGAGCCAGCTAAAGTTGAAACTCCAGTAGTAACTGCAGCACCACATGTTAAAACAGCGATAGCTCAAGGGTCAGCAAGTGCGCCAATGGCACAGCCTACCCCTGTAGCTGATAGCGAAGTAAAACATACATCTGTTGCTATGGCTCACGATAAACGTGAACTAGTGCCAGACAGTGGTTTGCGTGCGGGTTCAATCAAACCTGCTGGTCGTGCAAGTTCTACAATGACTAAAACAATGAGTGTTGATTAACAATACTCATTAAAAAGCCCCGCTAGTTAATTATTAACTAGCGGGGCTTTTTTGTACCTGTAACTTTAGATCAATCGCATTAGTCTTGTTCTTTTTCCATGAAGCGTTGTAACTGATCTTTTAAGTTTGGCGGAATGCCTTTGATCACTAAGGTATCGGTTGCTTCATTATAAGTAACACGTTCACCTAAGTGTTTACGCTCAAAGCTCACACTTACACCGCCACCTAAACCGGAGAACTTAACCATACTTGCCACTGTTTTTTTATCAACGGGGAATGACTCTTCTAAATCGTAACTTTGCTCTTTGCAAAAGCTGTCAAACGGACTGTCATCGCCTTTTGTAAGTGTTGCCGAAAGCTCACTTACGTTGGCATCTTCACCTGTCGTTACACAATCATTACAGTAATCAAATACTTGTTTACGTAAATCGTCTTTTTCTGATTTATCAAATTGTTGCTCTGATAAGTAATCCTCTACAGCACTGAGCATTACTTGGCTTTGTTGTTTAGGATCAATACCTTCTTCACAGCCTAAAAAGTCTAAGAAGAAATCGGCAACTTTGCGCCCTGCGCGGCCTTTAATAAATGAAATATAACGATTGTCTTGCGCTTGGGTGTCCCAAGCGGTTAAATCGATTCGTGCCGCTAATTGCATACGCGAAATATCTAAATGACGTGACGATGCTAAATCTAGCTCAGAGGTAATTGAGTAATGCTCTTTAATATTAATCATCGCAATCAGCATGTAGTCTGTAGCCACATACTGATAGTGACAAAACACTAAATAACCGGTTTCATTAAATGCGTATTTATCAAGTTCCTCTTTTAACACACTCGATGCTTGATCTGTCATATGCCAAAAGCCAAGTTCGTTGTTACGGTAACTTTGCATTGCCGATGCAACTACGCTATTTTTATCGCCACTAAAAGCGCAAAAGCCTTTACCTGGCTTACCATTATATGCATGATGCAATTGCTCAATAAACACAGCTACTTTATCGTTGATTAGCATTTCATCATTACGTAAATGAATTTGAGTATCGCCGTCTTTTTTGTCTACATAATGAACGACTAGTTTTTTAACGTCTGTTGCCATCTTTGTTTTTCACGCCTCTGGTGTTAAAATGTGAGAATATAACTATTAAATTGAACCAACTGATGCCAATCTTATCAAAATACTCTAATGAACAAGTAGAACAAATCGTCGATCAGCTTATTGATGTGTTAACTCAACACAATGCGCCGGTTGATTTGAGTCTTATGTGTTTAGGAAATTCTATCACGCATATCTTAAAAGAGCATGTACCAACAGGGAAAAGACAAGCCGTTACCGAGAACTTTGCTAAAGCTCTCGCACAGTCGGTTAAATAAACTCTATGAATTTATCGCAGCACAATCAGTTTTCATCAAAAGCGAGTCAATTACTAAGTTGGGGGCATTGGTTTACCTTTGCCAATATTGGCTTAGCGCTCTTAATTAGCTTAAGCTACTTGTTTGCCGACTCGCCACCTACAAGCTTTATGGGTATTACTTATATGCTAGTTACTTGGCTTAGCCATACTAGCTTTATTGCCTTTTTAGCGTTTGTGCTGACGGTATTTCCGCTCAGTTTAGTTTTTCCATACCCTCGCCATATTCGCGGTATGGCTGCAGTTATTGCTACCTTTGGCGCCTCTTTACTCACACTTGATGCTTATGTTTATTTTAATTTAGGTTATCACTTAAGTAGTTCTGCTTTACCTGAGATCATTTCGCTTTTATGGCACCGCTTAAACAGCTCACCCGCTTTAACAACTATTTTAGCCGGTGGCATAGTTTTAGTTATTTTAGGTTTTCAGTTAACGGTCAGTAATTTTACTTGGCAAAATTTAGCGCGTTTAAAGCAGCTCAAGTTTGCTCGCTACGCGAGTTCATTTTTAGTGATTTGTTTTGCTTTAAGTCATAGTATTCATATTTGGGCAGACGCTAATTTAAAGTTTGATGTAACTAAACAAGATAACTTTTTACCACTCTCTTACCCTACAACGGCTAAAAGCTTATTAGCTAAAAATGATCTACTAGACATAGAAAGCTATAAACAAGCGCATAATGTGCAAATTAATCAACAAAACATTAGCTACCAATTGCCTACTCCGCTGACAAAATGCGAAGATTACACACCGGCTAAAATTGATATTTTTGTATTTGAAACAGCGCAGCAGCTTGCTCAATTTGCCAGTAATAAAAACTTGTATAGCACTAAGCAGTTTTTACAACCAACCGATCATAACGATATGCTCTTTAGTTTAGTTTATGGTTTACCAGCATTTTATAAATCTACAATTATAAATGAGCAAACATTACCCGCATGGCAAAGCCAACGTCGCAGTGTTGAAGTAACGGGTATTGCAGCGTTAAACTTTATTAACGATCAAACCCACACTAATAGTGCAATTAGAATTATTAAAGGCACTGATGATTTAGCACCTCGCGATAAAAATACTCATGTTTATGCTTTTAGTTTGGCTGATAATAATAAAGAGGTGGTAATTACCTCAACGCTTTATAGTTCAGATAAACGGATCACTCGCGTTAATGGCCTTATTCAACCTAGCGATATAATAGCGACCGCTGTTGGGCAGTATTTAAACTGCAACACTATTGCTGAGCAAACTATGCTTGGTGTTAACTTACACCAGAAAAAAGATAATATGGGTGTTAATTATTCTCAAGGCGTGGTTATAGCGTATAAAAAGGATAGAATTACCTTAATTGATCCTGATGGCGACTTTAAAAATATTTCTGCCGCCGAAGGATTTTCTATTGAGCAAGGCTTAGACATTCCATTTTTAGTTCACAGTATCAAAAAGTTAAAAACCTTTACTCAATAAGGCTATTATTAACCTAGCTTGCTATACCGCCAAGCTAGGTTATAGTTTTACTTTAACGTTATTAATTTAACGCAGTAAAACACTCTTAGGGATAGCCAATATGATTAAGCTGTACTGTATTTTTATTTTCCTCTTGCTTACAACCTTAAGCTTTAACAGTTTCAGTGCAACCAGTTACTACAAGTGTGTTACACAAGAAGGCACCACCTTTTCTCAATTCCCGTGCGATAACAACGCCACCGTATACAAAGTTAACACCATAATAAATCAGCAAGTAGGCCCTAAAGTAGATTACACCAAGCAATTAAACGAACTGGAGCGCGAAAGCTTACTAGCAGGCTTACAGGCAGAGCTGCGCAGTAATCAACATAAGTTAGCAATATTAGATCGTAAAAAAGACCAAGCTGATTATAAACAGCAACAGCGCCTTAACCATATTTTAGCCAAGGAAGATAAAAAACGTATTGCCGCCGATATTGCTAAAAAACAAAAAGTAATTAACAAAAACTATAAAGCACAAATTAATATGGTAAAAAAGCGCATTAATAAATTACAAAAAAAAATAGACAACTATCAGTAACCTTTATCTCATGAATAAATAACATCTTAATTTAGCTTGGTTTTAAATCGAGAATAACATACTCTTAACAATGATAGAGTATAAGCTCTAGCGTCTAATAAGGAGTAATGATGCAGCCTCGTCATATTGCTGAATTAATTTTAACGGGCTTTAAAAAGCACTACCTGTTATTTCAAAAAACCACGGCAAAAGCACCGCTGGCGTTTGCTAAAAGAGACTGGCAAGCAATTAATGATATAAGCCGATTACGTATTAGCCATTATGATGATCGGGTTAACGAAACCACCGCCACACTTCGACAACAACAAACCGAACAACTCGACGAACAGCTGTGGCTAGAAGTAAAAAAACTCTATCAACATTTTTTATGTTTTCATCCTCAGGCTGAGCTTGCCGAAACTTTTTATAATTCGGTATTTTGCCGCCTGTATCATCGCCGCTATTTTCATAACGACTTTATTTTTGTAGAAGCCACTCTAAAAGATGCGCCTGCAGTGCCCGTAGAAGCTGAGTATCGCAGCTATTTTCCTGTGGTTGACGGCCTAAAGCCCACAATTAAACAAATCATTAATCACTTTGATTTTAAAGCCCCCTTTGTAAATTTAGAACGAGACATACGACTGCTGGTAAAAGCATTTTATAAACAAGCGCCCGACACGCACCATAAAGCCTGGCAAATGCGCTTTGATATACTGCACACTCCATTTTACCGTAACAAAGCCGCCTATATTGTAGGGCGAGTGGTATCGCAAAGCGGCGTACAGCCGTTTATTATTGCAGTACTGCATCATGAAGATAAAGGTTTATACCTAGACGCACTACTTACTAAATCGTCACAAATGCGAGTTATTTTTGGCTTTGCGCGTGCCTACTTTATGGTAGAAACCCATGCGCCTTCCGCATTAGTCCGATTTTTAAACCAATTAATGCCCAATAAAACTATAGCAGAGCTTTACAACGCTATTGGTTTTCATAAACAAGGTAAAACCGAGTTTTACCGTGAGTTTTTAAATCATTTAACTCACTCTAATGACGAATTTACAATTGCCCCCGGCACACCAGGCATGGTGATGATGGTATTTACCCTGCCCTCATTCGGCTATGTATTTAAAGTTATTAAAGATAAATTTGGCGAAAGTAAACCTTTTGGTCGTGATACCGTGTTAAAGCGCTACCAGTTAGTTAAAAAACACGATCGGGTTGGCCGCATGGCCGACACCATAGAGTATTCTAACGTCGTATTTCCTTTAGCGCGGTTTGATAGTAACTTGTTGCAGCAGTTGCACCAAACCATTGGTTCATCCATGGTAATTGAAGGCGACTGGCTAATTATCAAACATTTATATATTGAGCGACGCATGACACCGCTTAATCTATTTTTAGAAAATGCCGATGATGCCAGTGCCGCCGACGCGATTGAAGAGTACGGCCAGGCACTAAAAGAAATGATTGCTGTTAATATATTTCCCGGCGACATGCTGTTAAAAAACTTTGGTGTTAGTAAACACAAACGCATTATTTTTTATGATTACGATGAAGTGCAATATTTAACCGACATGAATTTTAGAGCACTGCCTAAAGCAAAAACGTATGACGACTACTTAATGGATGAGCAAAGCTATTCGGTTGCGCCGCAAGATGTATTCCCTGAGCAACTTTGCACCTTTGTAATGCCTAACCCAATCTATAAGCAGTTTTTAATGAGCACACATCCAGAGCTTATTGATGTTAACTTTTGGAAGCAAGCACAGCAAAATATTAAAAATGGTCAGGTTAGTCATATTTATCCATACCCGACAGCACAACGTTTTATCCATCACTGGTAAAGCGTTAAGGACACACAATGAATATAAGTAAAATAGATTTAAATTTACTGGTTTATCTCGATACTTTATTGCGCGAATGTAATGTTACCCGCGCAGCAAACCGGTTAAGTATTACTCAACCTGCCATGAGCAATGGCTTAAAGCGCCTTCGTAACTTATTTAACGATCCTATTTTAGTACGCACCAGCGATGGCATGGTACCCACAGAGCGCGCGTTAGAGTTACAACCCGTTATTCGCGGTATATTAATGACCCTAGAGGAAACACTTGCGCCTAATCGTGAGTTTGAAGCAAGCCAAAGTAAGCGCGTATTTAGAATAATGGCCAGTGACTATGCGGCCAGTACCTTAGCGCCCAAGCTATTAAGTAAATTACACGCAGAAGCCCCCGACACCACCTTAGATAT
This sequence comes from Pseudoalteromonas nigrifaciens, assembly GCF_002221505.1. Classification (NCBI taxonomy): domain Bacteria; kingdom Pseudomonadati; phylum Pseudomonadota; class Gammaproteobacteria; order Alteromonadales; family Pseudoalteromonadaceae; genus Pseudoalteromonas; species Pseudoalteromonas nigrifaciens. The sequence goes on from NZ_CP011036.1 coordinate 2,188,960, forward strand.
ACTCACCCCTAGTGATGTGACCTTTCATGATGTGGAAAATGGCAAAGTGGATATGGCAATCAATCGCTTTGAAAACCTACCGCAATCGTTTCATCATAAACGCATTTGGAAAGACAGTTTTTGCTGTTTAGTTAAATCCGATAACCCGATTATTGACAATTTTAGCCTAGAGAGCTACTTAAAAGCACGCCATATTTGGGTAAGTAAAACCGGTTTTGGTGTAGGCGTAGGAATGGATCCTAAAGATGTGCAAAAACTCGGCTGGGTTGATGAAGCACTCGCTCATTTTGGTAAACACCGTAATATTGCCACCTTTACCCGTAACTATCATGTGGCAGTACATTTAGCCAAAGTACAAAACTTAATAGCAACATTGCCCTCCAAAGCAGCTAACATTTATATAGACGATCCTAGTCTTAAAATATTAGAACCTCCTTTTCCTATTCCACCGTTTGAGTTAGATATGATTTGGAGCCCGTTGTTACATCGCGATGCTAGTCATATTTGGTTACGTCAAAAAGTAGCCGAAGTTGCTGAAGAACTTAAGTAATACCGTTACAAAAGCTTTGTAAAATTTGCTTACTTAATCTAACAAGTAAGCAAACATCATCCTAAAAATACATTTATACCAATAAAAACAAATGATTACGAAAGTATTTATAGTGGAACAACCTTTGCTTTTATATAAATGAACATTTAATTTCATTTATAAGAGAGGTCATTATGAACACCCATCAAAGTAATGAAGTAAATCATATTTCTGACATCATCCAAGTAATGAATAGTGGTATAGATTTTTACGAAAAAGCCCAACAGAACGTAAAAGATCCCGCTGTTGCCGCCCTTTTCCAGCGCATGATTGATGCACGTAAGGTAACCGTTGAACGCTTACAACCTTTTGCTGTTAATGAACAAGGCGAACGTGAGGATGGCTCATCATTTGCGGTAGAAGCGCGCCGTGCTTACACTGCGCTTATCACTAAATTTAGCAGCAATAACGACGATACGTATATTAAAGAGCTAGAAGAAGTTGAGGATAAAACCCTCGAAGAAATTAAAGATGCAATGAAAAAACCACAACCCGCAGACTGCGAAGCTGTACTAGCTAAAGCATTACTAACAATGCAAAGCTGTCATGCTGAAATGAGCCGAATGAAAAAGCAGTAAGTAGCCTAAATTCTGGATAATAACTCAACCTAAAGCTGAGTTCAGGTTAAACAATTAAAAAAGCCCAGCATTCTTAAATGCTGGGCTTTATATTAAGTATAAAAATGGGAGTATCTATAATTAAAAGCGGTATTCTGCACCTAGGTAGTAATACGCACCGTTAAAGCCAAATGGGGCTGAACGGCGAGAGTATTTAAATACCCCTGGGCTGCTTACAATGGTATTGCCTTGGGCGTCTACAATAGTACCAGTACGTGAATTACCTATAGTATTTTCATCTGGGTAGACATCAAATAAGTTATTTGCGCCAATATTTACCGATAAGTTCTCAGTTATAAAGTAATTTACTTTAACATCAGTTAATATTTCGGCACCGTAAGTCTGGCGGCCGCCATCTTCTACTGTGTACTCACCAAAGCGATTAAGTGACAAATTAACTGTCCAGTCATCACGTTGGTAAAGCGCACTTAAGTTAATGCGATCCTCTGGTTGCCATTCTTCAATAATCGAAATTTCTTGGTCAGAGAACACGTCCTCAACCGGTACTGTTTCTAAACCTGAACCTGCCGGGGTAAATAACGACACCACATCGGTTTTAGTAAAGTTAGCTGCTAAGGTAAAATCAAGCGTACCGCCTAACCCTTCAGTGTTCCAGGTAGCAACAAAGTCAATACCTTGCGTTTCTGTATCAGCACCATTTAAAAAGAACTGACCCGCACCAGCACCTGAGCTTATTAATGCAGCGTCAAGACTTGGCGACAACCCTTTACCTAAACGATTACTGATAACTATACGATCGTCTATATCAATTGAGTAATAGTCGAGCGTTACGTTAATGTTGTCTGTTACGTTATACACTATACCTAAGCTGCGGTTTTGCGACTTTCCTTCTGTTAGTTTTGGAATACCTAAGCTTTGCGCTAATGTTGAGTCGTTTCTAAAAGTACCGACTTCTTCGGCAACTAAGTTGCCAGTAACATCATCAACAACAAACTGAGTACTGATATTATTAAAATACAGCTGCTGCATTGACGGCGCTCTAAAACCTGAGCTTAATGCACCACGCAGTGATATATCGTCAGTAATCGACCAGTTACCCGCTAGTTTAAAGTTAACCGTATCACCAAAGCCTTTATAATTATCGTAGCGCAGTGCGCCCGATAAAATAACGTCTTCAATAATGCGCCGCAAGCTCGGTTAAATTACTTGGCATACCCTGTTTATTTATATAGCTAGGCGCTGCACATAACACACGGCTATTATTGACTATTTTACGCGACAACATGCCAGAGTCGTTTAACTGCCCTACTCTTATAGCCACATCTTGAGCATCATCAACCACATTAATAAAGTGGTCCGTAATTAAAAAGTCGAGTTTTAATTGAGGATATTCACTTTCAAACTCGCTGAGCTTAGGCATAACATACTTAGAAAAAATCCACGGTGGCATAGTTACCCTTAGCAACCCACTCACAGTTGAGCTGCGAGCACCTATACTATGCTCTGCATCGTGCAGTGCCTCAATAATAGCGCCCACACACGTGTAAAACACCTCTCCTGCAGGCGATAAACGTACTCGTCGACTATCCCTAAAGACTAAAACAGTAGACAACTCTCGCTCTAATTTACTAAGGCGATGGCTCACTGTTGCTGGCGATAAACCTTGCTCGCGCGCAGCGGCAAGTACACCTTTATTCTCTACTACGGCTATAAAAGTTTCTAAATCACTTATGTTATACATAAAAAGCTACTTTGGGTTTTCAATGTTTAATATTTTCGAATGAAGCTTTCACTTTTGCAATCTATATTTAAATAACTAAAACTATATAATCTAACGTAACTTAATTATTGAGGTTATATATGAGTTTAAAAGCGCAAATTGACGCCTATAACGTGCAAAAAGAAGCAAAGCTCCCTGCAGATGCTTTAGCACTAATGAATACGACAAACGCAGAGCTTATTGCCCAGCACATTAAAGATAATGCATTACAGGTAGGGCAAAAAGTTACCAATTTTAGCTTGGCTAATCATCAAGAGAACACGGTTGAACTTGCGACATTATTAAAACAAGGCCCAGTAATTATTAGCTTTTACCGTGGTGGCTGGTGCCCTTATTGCAATTTAGAGTTAAAAGCCCTGAATGATTACTTACCACAATTTAAAGCGCAAAATGCACAGTTAATTGCCATTTCACCACAACTTCCTGATGAAACACTGTCAACGGCGCAAAAAAACGACCTTGAATTTGATGTACTTTCAGATGTAAGTAATAAAATAGCCAAGCAGTTCGGTTTATTGTTTACACTCGATGAGCGTATTCAAGCGTTATATACCGAATTTGGTATTGATTTGAGCACTACTACGGCGATAAAAGCTTTCAACTACCACTACCGGCCACTTATGTTATTAATCAACAAGGTGTGATCACTTACGCATTTGTAACTGAAGACTACACCCTACGCGCTGAACCTTTTGATGTATTAAACGCTTTAAAATCTGAGAGTAAATAATGTCTGTATTAACATCCCTAAAAACCCTAACCCTTTCATTAATTTTAGGCGCAAGCCTATTATCTGGAGATACTATGGCCGAACAAACCTCAAATAAACCTAAAGTGTTAATTTTTGACGTTAACGAAACACTCCTTGATCTAGATTCAATGCGCGCTTCTATAGGCGAAGCACTTGGTGGGCGAGAGGATTTATTACCATTGTGGTTTTCTACTATGCTACACCACTCGTTGGTATCAACTGTAATTGGCGATTACCAAGACTTTGGCCAAGTTGGCGTGGCGTCATTATTAATGGTGGCACAAAACAACAATATTAATATTACCAGCGAGCAAGCAAAAACCGCGATTGTTACACCATTATTAACACTGCCTCCACACGCAGACGTAAAAGCAGGTTTAGCTGCATTAAGAGCACAAGGTTATAAGCTGGTTAGCCTAACAAACTCTTCAAATAAAGGCGTACAAGCACAATTTGAAAGCGCTGGTTTAACCCATTATTTTGACGAGCGCTACAGCATTGAAGATATTAAAGTGTACAAGCCTGATTTACGTGCGTACCAATGGGTACTTAAAAAACTTAATGTAAAACCAAATGAAGCCATGATGGTTGCAGCACATGGTTGGGACGTAGCCGGCGCAAAAGCAGCCGGTTTACAAACCACTTTTATTGCACGCCCAGGTAAAGCACTTTACCCACTGGCTAAAAAACCAGATCATGTTGTAAAAAACTTACATGAGTTAACCGAGCTGCTTAAATAACCTGATGTAATGGTCTCCTCCCCATACGGCATCTATGTGCCATGATTAAAGTGGTAAAAATTAATCAATACCCCAGCGGCCAATGTTAGGATAACGTTGGCCGTTTTTTTATATTTATAAAATGAATATAAATAAAGTATTCAAGCAGTTATTCAAAAAACATATATTCTAGTAATTTAGCACTAAGGGCGCTATTATTACTTAAATGTGTTGCGGAGAGTGCTATGAACAGTCAAAGATTAAGTGAGTTTGAACAATATTTTCAAATTGATGAAAGTAACCGTGTAAACCTATACATAGTTGATGATAACGCCGTTCCAAAAAACCTTACCCAGTTAGACGCAGACATTCCCCCTTTATTTAAACTCGCTAATGAAGTAAGTAGCTTAGAGCAAAGCGCGCTTGGACCACTGCGTAATTTAGGTGATGTTGCCCAAGAGCTAGCAGTTTTTTTACAAGCGCAATCACGTAAAATAGACTTAATAATGAGCCATGTTCTCTCCTCAGAGCAAAGCGAAGATAACGCTATTTATTGCGATAGTTATGGCGGCGGTGGCGTAAAATTTACAACAGAGGATGTTTATTCTTTAGGGCAAAAGTTTCGGACTAAACTTTTTTTACACCATGAAGCGTCTGCTGTTTATTGCTATACCGAAGTCGTTGCAATTAAAAAAATCGATACCGAGCATTACCAATACACTTTACTCTTTATAGCCATAAGAGACAGCGACCAAGAACTAGTCGTTAGAGCCAGTTTGCATGCGCAAACCCGACAACTAAAAAAACGCCAGCAATTAGAGCAATCACAAAACATGCAAGCAGATGATAAATAGCTGACATGTACACTCAAACTGCTAAACTAGCGCTACCTTAATTTGTATCAATTACTCATGAATTTTAGACTTTTACCAGAATGGGCCGAGCAAGACGCTGTTATGCTAACTTGGCCGCATAAAAACACCGATTGGGCTGAAAACTTAGCACGCGTTGAGCCTGTGTATGTAGCGCTTGCAAAACATATTACCGCAGTACAACAGTTAGTTATTGTAGCGCACAGTGAGCCTGTAAAAGAGCATGTTATTGCGCTATTGCACGCCGCCAACGTCCCCTTAAACTGTGTTCACTTTGTAGTTACACCAACAAATGATACATGGGCACGCGATCACGGCCCCCTTACTTGCGCCGCTATAAATAACCCTAATCAGCTTAAAGTGTATGATTTTACCTTTAACGGTTGGGGCAATAAATTTGCAAGTAATTTAGATAATCAAATAAACCGTGTTTTAGTCAATGAGCTTAGCGATACAAATAATGACTACCAAGCAGTAGATATGGTGCTTGAAGGCGGTGGCATTGAAATAAACGAACACGGCGTACTACTTACTACCAGTGAATGTTTGCTCAATAAAAACCGCAACCCAAATTTAACCCCAAGTGACATTGCAACACTGTTAAAACAGCACTTAGGAGCAACTGACTTTTTATGGGTTGACCATGGTTATTTAGCGGGCGACGACACCGACAGCCACATAGACACGCTAGTTCGCTTTGCACCAAACAATACCCTTGTTTATGTACAGTGCGATGATAAAACCGATGAGCATTACAACGCGCTGCATGCGATGGAAAAACAGCTTCAAGGCTTTAAAACTACCGATAACACCCCATATAATTTAATTGCCTTACCTTGGCCCAAAGCAGTGTATGACGATGAGCAAACACGTTTGCCTGCCACCTATGCTAACTACTTAATTATTAATAATACGGTATTAGTACCAACGTACGATGATGTAAGCGATAAGCTCGCCTTAGCGCAAATTCAACAAGCGTACCCAGAGCACACAATAGTGGGCATTAATTGCCTACCTATTATTGAACAATTTGGCAGTTTGCACTGTATAACAATGCAACTCCCACGTGGATTTTTAACTGGAGCAGCTCAATGACCAGCCCTGCAAAATTAACCGTTGCACTCGTACAACAAAGCAATAGCGATAATGCTGAGCAAAATATGGCAAAGTCGATTGCCGCAATTCGTGAAGCAGCCAACAAAGGCGCTAAATTAGTTGTGCTGCAAGAGCTACACCGTAGCCTGTACTTTTGCCAAACCGAAGATGTAGACGTGTTTGATTTAGCCGAAACCATTCCAGGCCCAAGCACGCATACTTTAGGTGAGCTGGCAAAAGAATTAAGCATTGTAATTGTGGCGTCGTTATTTGAAAAACGTGCTACCGGCCTTTATCACAATACCGCTGTAGTACTGGAAAATGACGGCAGTATTGCCGGTAAATACCGTAAAATGCATATTCCCGATGACCCTGGTTTTTACGAAAAATTTTACTTTACTCCAGGCGATTTAGGCTTTGAGCCAATTCAAACCTCAGTAGGTAAATTGGGCGTATTAGTATGTTGGGATCAGTGGTTTCCTGAAGCTGCACGCTTAATGGCAATGGCCGGTGCTGAGCTACTTATTTATCCAACTGCAATAGGCTGGGATCCGCGCGATAATAGCGATGAACAAACCCGCCAAAAAGATGCGTGGGTTATTAGCCAGCGCGCCCATGCGATTGCCAATGGTGTACCGGTAATTAGTTGTAACCGCGTTGGAGTCGAGCAAGACCCAAGTGAGCAAAGCGAAGGGATTCAATTTTGGGGGAACTCTTTTATTGCAGGGCCACAAGGTGAATTACTTGCTGAGGCTAATAATACTGACGAGCAAATTTTAGTAATTGAGCTTGATCAACAGCGCAGCGAAAACGTAAGACGTATTTGGCCGTATTTACGCGACCGCAGAATTGATCACTACCAAGACTTAACAAAAATTTACCGCGATTAAATAAAATTACTTGGCCCTTATTACATAATAAATTAGGGCCAATTTATAAATGGAGTAATAAATGGCGTTTGAGCAATGGGCAGCCTTGCCTTGGGTGAAATCTCAAAAAGATAAAATTCAATGGGGGCAACTTAGCGGCAGCGGTTTAAGCATTGCTATTGCTGAGGGTGTAAAACAACAAGACAATTTAGTATTAATTGTAACCCCAGACACGCCAAGCGCCCTGCGCCTTGAAACCGAGCTAGAATATTTATTGCCCGACAACCCGGTAATGATATTTCCTGACTGGGAAACCCTACCTTACGACCATTTTTCTCCTCATCAAGATATTATTTCTGCCCGTTTAGCCACTTTAAATACGCTCAAAAACGAGCAACAAAGTGTTTTAATTGTCCCTGTTTCTACCTTAATGCTGCGCACCGCCCCGGCTTCGTTTATTTATGGGTCCACAATTAACTTTAAGGTGGGTGATAAGCTCGATACTCATAATTTCAGAAATAATTTAGAACAAGCGGGTTATTTAAACGTACAGCAAGTAATGGAGCACGGCGAGTACGCCATTCGCGGCTCTATTGTCGACTTATACCCTATGGGCAGCCCGCATCCTTTTAGACTCGACTTTTTTGACGACGAGCTCGACAGCATTCGTTTATTTGATGTTGAAACCCAGCGCTCAGATGAAAAAGTAGATAAAATTGAACTGCTCCCGGCACACGAATTTCCCACTAACGAAGCCGACATTGAACGCTTTAGAATAGCGTACCGTGAGAAGTTTGGTGCCAGCGCGCAGCAAGACTCTGTTTACATGCAAGTGAGTAAAGGTAATTGGCCTGCCGGTATAGAATATTATATGCCACTGTTTTTCGAGCAACTGGCCACTATTTTTGATTACCTACCTGAAACCACAACGGTAATGCAGCTCGGTGATTTAGAACATGCCGCCGATAATTTTTGGCATGACGTAAACGTGCGCTATGAAAACCGCCGCGTAGACCCACTGCGTCCATTATTAGAGCCAAGCGCGCTGTATCAACCCATTAATGAATTGTTTGCTAATTTAGGGAATTATTCGCGTATTCGCTTATCTCAAGCAAAGCTAGGTACAAAAGCAGGCAATAAAAATTTAACTGTTAGTGAATTACCTGTTATTCGCATTGATCATAAACAAAGCGAACCTTACGGTGCGTTTATAAACTATGTAGCGGCGCAAAAAAAGCACAAAGGCCGTATTTTACTAAGCGTAGAGTCGGATGGCCGGCGCGAGTCATTACTGGGAGTATTAAAACCTAGCGGCTTAAAGTTTAAAGAATTTACTAGTTTTGAGCAGTTTACAAAAAGCCAAAGCGATGTTGGCCTAATTGTTAGCCCACTGGAGCAAAGTGTTGTATTAGGTACTAAACCTAGTTTATCTATTATCACCGAACAAGAACTGCTTGGCATAAAAGTATCGCAGCGCCGTCGCCGTAAGCATAAATACCAAGCCAGCCAAGATGCACTAATTCGTAACTTAGCCGAACTTAAAGAAGGCCAACCTATTGTACATCTTGATCACGGCGTTGGTCGCTATCAAGGTTTGCAAACCATAGATGCCGCAGGCATTATCACTGAATTTGTTACCATTACTTACGCCAGTGAAGCAAAATTGTATGTACCGGTTTCGGCGCTGCATATGCTAAGTCGTTATTCGGGCGGCGAAGAAGCCAGTGCACCACTGCATAAACTTGGCTCAGATGCATGGGACAAAGCTAAAAAACGTGCTGCTGAAAAAGTGCGCGATGTAGCCGCTGAGTTACTTGATATTTACGCTCAGCGCCAAGCAAAACCAGGGAATAAATTTACCCTCGATGCCCCAGCTTATCGCCAATTTAGCGACAGCTTCCCGTTTGAAGAAACCGACGATCAACGCAATGCCATTGAAGCCGTATTAGGCGATATGCAATCAAAACAAGCCATGGACCGTTTAGTGTGTGGCGATGTAGGCTTTGGTAAAACCGAAGTCGCCATGCGCGCCGCATTTGTAGCTGTTAACGATAACAAACAAGTAGCTATTTTGGTGCCTACAACATTACTTGCCCAACAACACTTTGAAAACTTTAAAGACCGTTTTGCCGACTTTCCTATTGAGGTAGGTGTACTGTCGCGTTTTAACTCACCTAAAGAGCAAAAAGACACGCTTGAAAAAATGGCCAACGGCAAGCTCGATATTGTCATTGGTACTCATAAACTGATCCAGGCTGATATTATATTTAACGATTTAGGCTTATTAATTGTTGATGAAGAACATCGCTTTGGGGTGCGCCAAAAGGAGAAGATTAAAGCGCTACGCGCCGATGTCGACATACTCACTTTAACTGCAACGCCTATCCCGCGTACCTTAAATATGGCCATGAGCGGTATGCGCGACTTATCTATTATTGCCACTCCACCTGCAAAGCGTTTAGCAGTAAAAACCTTTGTGCGCCAACGCGATGTAGAATTAATACGTGAAGCGGTACTTAGAGAAATTAAACGCGGTGGCCAAGTTTACTTTTTACATAATAACGTAGAGACAATTGAGCGCGTAGCACAAGAAATAAGTGAATGGGTGCCCGAGGCAAACGTAACCAGTGCACATGGGCAAATGCGCGAGCAAGAGCTTGAGCAAATAATGGCTGACTTTTACCACCAAAAATACAACGTATTAGTGTGTACCACTATAATAGAAACCGGTATTGACATACCAACTGCTAACACCATAATTATGGATAGAGCCGACAAACTAGGTTTAGCGCAGTTACATCAATTACGTGGACGTGTTGGTCGCAGCCATCACCAAGCTTATGCCTACTTATTAACAGGCGATCCTAAAGCTCTTTCTAAAGATGCAAGCAAACGCTTACAAGCAATAGAGTCATTAGAAGACTTAGGCGCAGGTTTTGCACTAGCAACCCACGATTTAGAAATTCGTGGTGCGGGTGAACTTTTAGGTGATGATCAATCAGGACAAATGCAAACCATTGGCTTTAGCTTATACATGGAAATGCTTGAACAAGCAGTAAAAGCATTGCGAGAAGGCAAAGAGCCCACCCTTGAAAACCTCTTGCAAAAACAAACTGAGGTAGACTTAAAGCTACCGGCTTTATTACCCGATGATTATATTTACGATGTGAACGCACGTTTAGGTATGTACAAGCGCGTTGCTAGTTGTGCTAATGTTGCCGATATGGACGAATTGCAGGTAGAATTAATCGACCGCTTTGGCTTATTACCCGACGCGGCTAAAAACCTCTTTAGCCTGCAGCAATTAAAAATGCGAGCAAGTGATTTAGGTATAACAAAAATTGAGGCAAACCCGAAAGGTGGTTACTTTGAATTTAGCCAAAACACTAAGGTTAATCCTAGCTTCATCATAGGCTTGATACAAAGTGCACCGCGCGTGTACAAAATGGATGGCGCAAATAAACTGCGCTTTGTTATTAGCGAGGCAAATGCCCGCGAACGCTTGAAAATGGTCACTGCAATGCTTGCAGATTTCGAAAAAAAGGTTAGCCATTAATGTTGCTAAAAAAATCGCTTATTATTTTATGCTGCTTATTTAGCAGCACCGCAATTGCTGAGCGCTGGTTTGAAGTAGAAGTACTGGTATTTAAACAACGCCCTGCTCCGTACTTACAAGAAGACTTTAGCCTTAAAAAACCAGCTATTGAAGATAAAAACACACTTGATTTACTCACCCCACTTTACACTGAGCAAGCTATGCAAGCGTGTATTGATGGCGATACACGCTTTGAAAAACGCTCTTTTACAGATTCTTTAGTTAACTCAAAACAGCAATCTGGGGTGTGTGATAACAGTATTGATTATTTAAAAAGTTATGAACACCTACCGGTAACACCGATTGTAGCTGCACAAGATACAATGCAGCAAACATACCTTTTAGCACCAACACAACTGCAATTTAACAGCCAACGCCAAGCCCTAGAGCGCAAAGGGTTAACGCCACTATTACATACTGGCTGGCGTTTTGAAGGGGCAAGTAAGTCGCGTGCACCTAGCATGCATTTAATCGCTGGTGAGCATATTAAAAGTGCAGAGCCTAGCGCCCCAAGTTATGCAAACCCAGACTTTATTAGTTTGGTTAACTCGCAAGATTCCTTTTTTAATGCACCTAAAGAACCCACTATGAAGTGGGAACTCGACGGTTTATTTAAAATACATTTACGCCATTATTTATACATAACCGCTAATTTCGATATTAGCCAAAAGCACGATAGTGGTGAAATAGAAGCCGCTCGTTTTTCACAATTTAGACGAGTAATAAGTGAAGAAATACACTATTTTGATCACCCTAGAATGGGGATGATCGTCCAAATTAGAAAATTCAAACATTAATATGATGTTATTTAACACATAGGAAATAACAATGAAAAAACTCCTGATTATTGCAGCAACGCTAAGCCTAGCGGCATGTTCTAAAGTAAATGTTGAGAACTACGAAAAAATAAAAATTGGTATGGATAAATCAGAAGTTGAAGTTTTTTTAGGAAGCGCTGATAACTGCGTAGAAAAAACACTGCATACCAACTGCGTTTGGGGTGACGATGCGAAAAATATCGAAATTATACTCGTATCAAACAAGGTAACTTTATTTACCAAAAAAGGGTTAGCAAACAACTAACGCTAACCCTTTAGAGGAATAACATGGGATGTAACCGGTTACAGCCTTTGTTATTCCTGCTTAGTACCGTCATCAGAGTAAATAAGTTCAATATTAACTATTTTACTGCGGTTCATGGTTATTTTATAACGCTGATACAGCTTTTTATCTCGCTCGGTTAGCACTAATACCATATTTAATTGATAACGCCGCTCTACAGCCTGCTTAGAAACCTTATTACTCTCAAGATGATATAACTTACCCTCACCTTTTTTAAGATAGCGAGAAAACGGCGCAAGGCTAAATTGCAGTGTTTGATGCAAGCTATCGTAACCCGGTAAAAACTCTCGGGCATTTACACGTGTTTCGCTAGCAAAGTGTAACCACTGTGCAGCGAGCTTATTTTGTTGGCGGCGTTTGGAGAAAATAGCACGTACTTCTTTGGGGATTTTTTTAAAGCGCGTATATTCTAACCAAATAAACTGACTCGCTACTTTGTCTTTAGTCACGCTATTTTTAAAAATAAAACGCCACTTAGGCCGCCCACGCACAATAGAGCGCCAAATAATTCGGGTTATATCTTCTTTAAATATTTCGCGAAGGCCATAAATAAGCCCCAATATTAAGATTAATGTTGCTGTAACTTCTGTAAAAGTTGCGCGTGCATTGAGTATAACTATCATCACTAACGCCATAATTACAGCGGTTACCGAGCCCTTAACTAAACGTTTTAAATAACTATTAAGATAGCGAGTTTGGCGGTTTAAAATTACACCATGTTCAATTAAACGCTGCAATAACCGCATTTTATTAGTAATGCGGTTTGCATCTTTAAGGGTTGATTCTGAATTATATTGTTGCTCTTCGCGATAACTGTTTTCTGACTTACAAAAGTTAACTAAGTCGTTGCGCTCTTTTGCATAGTCACTACTGCGCGGTCCTTCATCGAGCAGTTTTAAAAACGACTGCTCTATTTGCCAACTAAGGTAGTTATCGGCATTGGTGTAAAATGAAATTAGCTTTTCATCTTCAGGGGTATAACGTCTTAGTTTTCTTAATAAGCTTTGGCTTTGCTCGCACAGCTCACCCGCCCGTTGATAAAATTCATCAGGGTCTTCTATTTTGAGGGTTTCTTTAATATCTGCATCAATAGCCAAGCGCACCTGATAACAATACAAATTGAGGTTTTGTCGGTAATCTCGCTGCTCACCTTTGTTTTTACTTACAAAACGGCTTCGCACTAGCGGTAGGTGAATATTATTGGCGTTATAAGCTAAATAAGATTTAAATTGATTATTAAAATAGGATTCTTCACTAAGGGTTTGTGCATTCACGCCCATTTCGTTGGGGATCGAAAAGTATAAATCAAGGCGTTGCTCTGAGCGTTGGCCCAGCTGCGGTTCAATAATAAAAGATAAATTCTCATCTTGCTTTAACAATTAAATCTCCTTGTAATATAGCTCCTTAGTGTACTTGCCTGAAGTATTTTGTTCAATAAAAAAGGCCTAGTAAAAACTAGGCCTTAAAATATTTATTATGCTAATTAAAATTTAAAATTAACACTCGCAAAAATACGCGAACCAATTACATCGTATACTTCAGGAACTGTTCCCATATCATTACCACCTAATACAGACTCAGGCTCTTTATCAAAGATATTATTCATACCACCAGTAATGCGTAAATCATCACTTACGCTGTAGCTCATAGAAATATCATGATAAACAGTATTGTCAGTGCTAAAGAAATCACCGTCATACTCGCCATCCATTCCTTTAACGAATCTTGCATTATAAAGAAGGCTTAAAGCTTCACTTACATCGTAATTTACAGATAGATTTGATTTGATTTTAGCATAGCCACCGATATTGCCATCGATAGTGCCTGTGTAATCAATATCATCTTGTTCAAATTCGATTAAGTATGTTGTATCAAGGTTGATACCATAGTTATCTGCTTTGTATGAGATATTCCAATCAACACCAGAAGTTTTTTGCGAGCCAACATTTGTTAATGCTGAACTCATATTTGATAAATCACCTGTTGATGTAATATTGATTGCTGAACATGACTCAAGCGTACCAGCAAAACAACTTCTCATTTCGTTTTGAACGTCTAGACGCGTAATTGCATCAGTTATATCAAACTTCCAGTAATCCATGGTGCTTGATAAGCCATCAGTAATTTCCCATACCATACCAAAAGTAAATGACTTACTTTCTTCTGCTTTAAGGTTTTTGTCACTGGTGTAATTTACTTCGATTTGAGGGTCTTGCTCATTACCCCATGGATCTGCAAGGTAATCGAATGAGCCTGAGTTACCACCAAAAAGCTCAGCAACATTAGGTGCCCTAAAGCCAGTCGCTAATACAGAGCGAACCATAAATTCATCTGTTACGTTCCAAGTTGCACCAAGCTTCCACGTTGTTGCACCACCAAACGTTGAGTAGTTATCGTAACGTGCAGCACCTTCAATTGTTACTGACTCAAGCACTGGCATAGACGCTTCAAAATACACAGACTGTACTGAGTAATCACCTTCAGTTGGATCTTGTTGTGCAGCTGTACTTTCACCACGTTGAGTGATCATATCTGGAGTGTAATAACCACTTTCAAATCTGTTTTCAACACCAATTGCATAACCAATATCGTTATCTGTTAGTGCACTGTAACCTGCAGCTAGGATAAACTGCTCGTTACCACCTTCATTTGACTCAGTGTAAATTGCACCATCTGACACTAACATATCACGATTTAATGCATCGCCAGCAAACCAAAGCGCTTGATTAGCATAAATGCTTTGCTCAACATTACTTGCATGGATAGAATTTTGAACTTTATCCTTAGAATCATTACGGCCATAAGTAGCACTTACATCCCAGCTAGCATCATTGTCTAGTGTACCCATTAATGCAACTGACGCTCTATATGTATCGGTTTTTTGCTCATAAATACGAGGACCAGCATCAACCATTCTACGGCGGTACTCTAAGGTATCTGCAAGTACACCATTACCATCTACAAAAGCACTTGTATAAGCAGCATCTAAATTCGTTGTTTTTAAATCTATGCTTGCTGGCTGTGGCGCAAGTTGTTGAGTCGAATCACGGCGCGTATACATCAAATCAACATTAAATGTTGTATCTGAGTCTAACTCTTTATCAAAGCTAGTAAAAATACTGTACAAGTCATTTGGTGTTTGTGCATAGCTAGAAGTCGAATAATCATAGCCTTTATTGCGGTCTATAAAACCACCATTTCCATCTGGCATTTTACTACCAAGTGTTCCCTCAGGAATATATGATGATTGACCTGGCTCTACAAAGCTTCTGTCTGATTGGATTATTTCGCCGCGGCTTGAATACTGTGCACCTACAACTAAATTACCTTCAGCAATTTGCATTCCGTGTAATAAACTTACACCGTAGTTATTACCATCGCCTTTTGTAGTGCGGCTACCTTCTACATTAACTTCTGAGCCTTCAAAATCTTTTTTTGTTATTATATTAACAACACCAGCGATAGCATCTGAACCATATACTGCAGAAGCACCGTCTTTTAAAATTTCAATAGACTTTATCATTGCAACTGGAATCGTATTTAAATCAACAGACGAATCTGCACCAGTTCCAGATGAAACCATACGACGACCATTTAATAATACTAGGGTACGCTTGGAGCTCATACCACGTAGGTTTACAGTAGCAGTGCCACCTGAACCATTATTACTCGAACCACCTAAGCTCATCCCTGCCGCTGATGGTTGATTAGAAAGCACGTCTGCAACTGATGTATAACCACTCTTTGCAATAAAGTCATCGCCAATAACTGTAATAGGGCTAGCCGTTTCCATATCTGTACGGTTAATACGAGAACCTGTTACTTGAATTTTTTCAATTGATTTTGCCGCTTCGTCAGCCGCTAAAACTTGCACACTTGAGAACATTGGAATAGCAGCGATAACCGCTAAGCCAAGAGTTGATTTTTTCATGGATGAACCCTACTTGTTGAAAATTTACCTAAATGGTAATGCTCACTTTTATAAGAATTGTGAGTCAGAAAACAGCAACTTAGGCGTGATTAACTGAACAAAAACTTAACGAATGGATAATTAAAAACCAACCGAAAAACACAACACCCAAAAAAGGTACAAACGTTACACTATGTTTCCTTGTTAATTAATAAATACACTTCAAAATCAATACACTAAATGCATTGCGCTACATTAAAAGCACAGGTGAAATCAAACTAATGGACTTTGTAATTAAATGTAATTAACTCAACAATGTACCTTTTACCGGTAATTTAACAAGTTAATCACAGTAGGTTATTAAAACCGTAAAACTAGATGTTAATTGATAACTATATTTATGCGCTTTGAGTAATTAATTAGTCTGATTTAACGCATATATAGCTTTTAAAGGAGAGATTTTTTATTCAGCCAAGATTAAACAAGTAAACTATTCACCAATTTAATGAAGCAATGATTGCCTCAAACCTAGTAGTACACTTAATTAACCAAATACCATTGATGCATTTTTCGAAATTAAAAAGAGAAAGTAAAAATTACAAAAGGCAGGAGTGCTAAGTGCTAGCTAAAATGATGTGAGCGTACGAAGTACTCTTATTGTAGGCTTAATCTTCTTGCGCTAAAGCTAACCCTCTGTGGATTTAGCTTTTCTGCGCCAAGAAATAAAAAGTAACGCTTAACTTAAAGAGAGTAAGCACAACTAAACTGATCTCAACCAGAATGCTTATCTCCCTGCTGCAAATTAAGCAAGCTACTTAATAAGCAATATAAGCAATGGCATGTTTAGTAAGTAACGTAAAAATAATAGTATACCGAGTTGCTTTGCTGTGTTGCCTCATCGGTTACGTTAAGGATTAATTTCCACAGCATATTTTTTTCAGCGCAAATACCTACCATAGTTTCACTTTGCCAAGTGTTGCCATAGCGCTTAAATTGCTGAGGAATATACCCCATATACATAGTTACGCCTTCAAGTTTTGCATTCGTAATAACATGCCCTTTAGGTAACTCGGCAAATATGGAGAATGGTGTTTCAGGGGATAAATCACCATCGCTAAGCCACACTTTAACGCCATTTGGAAAAGTACAGGCTAAACCGGCTTCGCAAGCAAGGTTTTTTAATTGTTGTGTATCGCTGGTTTTTGAATAATCACACGCAACTAAAAAAATTAGTAAAAAAAACAAACATACTCTATATATATACATGTGGCAGGTACTCACAATCCAAAAAATAATGGCTGGCACTAATTTAATAGTCACAAGGTCAAATCACACTTTTATTACAAATAACGTACAATTCACCTCAAAAAGTAAACAGCAAGCTAGTAAAGTTTGATTGATGTCATAATATTATGTAATTGACCTATCTTTTTTAAGCCAAAAATTTTATCATTTCAACCGCAAAAAAATAAGGGTTTCTCGAGTCTGTTTTCTAAAATAATCGTATTTTTAATGTTTTAGATGGCAAGCTTGTGAAGTAATAGTAGGCCCCACTTTTTTTAGGTGGGTAATTCATTTCTAAACGCATTTATTGCAGCGGAAGCCAGAAAATGAGCCAGACAGTAGCATCACACACTGAGTACAACTATAAAGTTGTACGCCAATTCGCTATTATGACAGTGATTTGGGGCATCGTTGGCATGAGTATTGGGGTTCTGATTGCTGCCCAACTAGCTTGGCCAGCACTTAACTTTGATACACCATGGTTAACATACTCTCGACTTCGTCCGTTACACACGAACGCAGTTATTTTCGCATTTGGTACAAGTGCACTTTTTGCGACGTCTTATTACGTCGTTCAACGTACCTGTCAAACGCGCCTTCTTTCAGATAAATTAGCAGCCTTTACATTTTGGGGTTGGCAGCTTGTTATTGTGCTTGCTGTTATTACACTACCTTTGGGTATTACAAGTTCTAAAGAATATGCAGAACTTGAGTGGCCAATTGATATTTTAATAGCCGTTGTATGGGTAACTTATGCGGTAGTATTTATGGGCACAATCGCAAAGCGTAAAGTGTCTCATATATATGTAGCTAACTGGTTCTATGCTGGCTTTATCATTACGGTTGCTGTACTTCATATTGTAAACAGTATGGCTGTACCTGTGTCGTTAACTAAATCGTATTCCATTTATGCTGGTGCAGTTGATGCAATGGTACAGTGGTGGTACGGACACAATGCCGTTGGCTTTTTATTAACAGCTGGCTTTTTAGGTATGATGTATTACTTTGTACCAAAACAAGCAGGCCGTCCTGTTTACTCTTACCGCTTATCAGTGGTTCACTTTTGGGCGCTTATTTCGCTTTATATTTGGGCAGGCCCTCATCACCTTCACTACACTGCGCTTCCTGATTGGACGCAAAGTTTAGGTATGGTTATGTCTATTATCCTATTCGTTCCATCTTGGGGTGGCATGATTAACGGTATTATGACGTTGTCTGGTGCATGGCATAAGCTTCGTACTGACCCTGTTTTACGTTTCTTAGTTGTTTCATTATCTTTTTACGGTATGTCTACGTTTGAAGGCCCAATGATGGCAATTAAATCTGTAAACGCGCTTTCTCATTACACCGACTGGACTGTAGGACACGTTCACTCAGGTGCATTAGGTTGGGTTGCAATGATATCTATCGGCGCTATTTACCACTTAATCCCTGCGCTATTCTCGCAAGGTCGTATGTACAGCGTTAAATTAATTAACACACATTTTTGGTTACACACTGTTGGTGTTGTTTTATACATAGTAGCAATGTGGATCTCAGGTGTAATGCAAGGTCTAATGTGGCGTGCAGTTAACTCTGATGGCACATTAATGTATAGCTTTGTACAGTCTTTAGAGGCGTCTCATCCTTTCTATGTTATACGCTTTATTGGTGGTGTGTTCATCGTAGTAGGTATGCTAGTTATGGCTTATAACGTTTATCGTACAGTGGCAGCGAAGAACGATTCGCTGCAATTAGACGAACAAGCACAATTAGCATAACGGAGTGAGATAATGAGCAATAAAAATTCACAAAACAAACACGAAATAGTCGAAAAAAACATTGGCCTTATGGCTATCTTGACCGTTTTCGCAATTAGCTTTGGTGCATTAGTTGAAATTACTCCGCTAATGTTTCAAGACGATACAACTAAACCAGTTGACGGACTACGTCCGTTAACGGCACTTGAAATGGAAGGCCGAGATCTATATGTACGTGAGGGTTGTTCTAACTGTCACTCACAAATGATCCGCCCTTTTCGTGACGAAGTTGAGCGTTATGGCCACTATTCGGTTGCTGGTGAATCTGTTTGGGATCACCCTTTCCTTTGGGGTTCTAAACGTACTGGTCCTGACTTAGCTCGTGTAGGCAAACGTTATTCGGATGACTGGCATTATGCTCACTTAGTTGACCCACGTGCTGTGGTTCCTGAGTCGAACATGCCAGGCTTTCCTTGGTTAGCAGAGAATACGCTTGATACAAGCTTGACTTTGAATAAACTTAAAATTTTCCGTGACACATTTGGAATCGATAGCCGTACCGACCGTTACGATGGTTTAGGTTACGGTAGTGATGAAGAATTAATCGCCGATGTTGCCAAAGTTGATGCAATGAATGACGGTAAAGGTGCAACAGAAATGCAAGCCCTTATCGCTTATTTGCAACAACTTGGCACCCACTTGAAGTAACTAATTATGGATTATGGGACATACAGAGGCATTTTAACTCTGGTAATTTTAGTACTATTTATTGTGATTGTTGCTTGGGCATATAGCAAGCGTAGTAAAACACGTTTTAAAGACGCTGCTAATGTTATTTTCGAAGATGAAATAAAACACAACAATACGCTCTCTAACGAGGAAAAGGGGTCTGAGAAATGACTAGCTTTTGGAGTATTTGGGTTATTGTATTAACCCTATCATGTTTGTTCATTTTATTTGGTTTACTCGTGTGGAATTTAAAAAACTACACTGGTGTACCTGAAGGTGAAAGCTGCGGACATGAATATGATGGAATTGAAGAGCTAAATAACCCACTACCAAAGTGGTGGACTTACATGTTCTTTGCAACATTTATTTGGTCTGTTTATTACTTAGCAGCTTACCCAGGTTTAGGTAACTGGGAAGGATTAGGTAAGTGGACTAGTTCTAACCAAGGTATTACTTCTTTGGCTGAGTCTAAAGAAGCAGTAAAACTTGCTAAAGAAGAAGGTCGCTTTGTAAAACTTGATAAAGAGTACGAAGTTGCAGATGCACGTTTTGGTCCTATTTTTAATGAACTGGCACAAATACCTGTAGTAAAATTGGTTGAATCTAAATTTGAAGGTGACGCAGCACAGCGAGTTGCACTTGAAAATGGTGAAAAACATGCCGAAACACAAGGTCAGCTAGCAATTGAAATTGGCCAACGTCTTTTTGCACAAAACTGTTCTCAGTGTCATGGTTCTGACGCACGTGGTGGTACTGGCTTTCCTAACCTAACTGATAATGATTGGTTATATGGCGGCACACCCGATAAAATTAAAGAAACATTACTTTACGGGCGTATAGCAGCAATGCCACCTTGGGGTGCTGCATTAGGTGAGCAAGGCGTTAAAGAAATGACCGCTCATGTACTTAGCCTTTCAGGTCGTACTGTAAACCAAAAAGACGCTGCTGCCGGCGAAGCTAAGTGGGCTATGTGTGCTGCATGTCATGGTGCTGACGGTAAAGGCTCTGTTGCACACAACTTACCCTTTGGTGCACCTAACCTAACCGACAACGTTTGGTTATATGGTGGTTCTCAACGTGCTGTTGAAGAAACGCTTAACCATGGTCGTGCCGGTGTAATGCCAGCGTGGAAAGATATTTTAGGTGAAGATAAAATACACCTACTAACGGCTTACGTTTACAGCTTATCTCAAGCTAAATAGTTACACCGTTAACGAATATTTAACCTTTTAAATTCAATAGATTAATCCAGATCAAAAAAGCCTCCACTCGGAGGCTTTTTTTTAGTCTTTTACAAATATTTATTATAGTATAGCCGCATCTTCATTTTATTTTAGAGTAACTATGCAACCTACTCCGTGGTATAAAAATTTTTGGCCTTGGTTTTTAATCTTTTTTCCCTCTGCTGCAATTATTGGCTGCATTAGCTTATTCTTTACCGCCATAGGCAATGGCCCTGATATGGTGGTAGATGACTACTATAAAAAAGGCAAAGCAATTAACTTAGAGCTTACTAAGTTTGATAAGGCAAAAGCTTTATACTTACATGGCGAGCTGAATGTTACCAGTGAGCGCGTTGGTTTTAAATTTACCAAAGGCGATACGAGCAACATACATGCATTAAAACTGTCGTTTTATCATCGTACAATTAAAGCGCATGACTTTGAAGCCACGCTAACGCCTAATGCTAATCAAGAATTTACCGCATTACTTGACGGGTTTACCGACGGTGCTTATTCGGTATTTATTGAGCCTATTGATGGTAGCTGGAAGCTAAAAGAAAACATTACCTTACCAACCACCCTTGCTGTTTTAGTTACGCCTAATTATAAGTAGTATTTAGTATGTCTATAAATTGCTTTCATTGCCTTGAAAGTGTACCTAACGGGTTTAGCGCACACGTAGTAATTGATAATAAATCTCAGCCAATGTGTTGCATTGGCTGCCAAGCCGTTGCGCAAAACATTATTGATCAAGGTATGACCGACTATTATAAATATCGTACCGTTCAAGCTGGTAAAGTAGAGCAGTTAGTACCAGAGCAACTCGCCTTTATTAAAAGCTACGACAATGAAGATATTCAAGACGAATTTATAACGACCAATGACAACTTCTCAGAAGTATTGCTCAGCGTAGAAGGTATAACCTGCGCAGCTTGTGCATGGCTTATAGAAAAGCAATTACTCAGTTTAAAAACAGTAAAGCGTGTTGATGTTAATACCTCAACTAACCGCGCTATGGTGCAATGGGATAAAACCGCCACCCCATTGAGCGAAATTATTACTAGCCTTGCTAAAATTGGCTATAAAGCCTATCCGTTTCAGTCCGACTTAGAAGCACAGCAAAAACAGCAAACCGCAAAAGCCTATATTCGCCGCTTAGGTGTAGCCGGTTTAATGACCATGCAAGTGATGATGTTTGCCTTTGCTATGTACTTTGGCATGTTCTCCGGTATGGACAGTAATTTTGAGCAGTATTTTAGGTGGATCAGCCTCGTTTTAGCTTCTCCGGTTATTTTATATAGCGCACTGCCCTTTTTAAGTAATGCCATTAATGGTTTAAAAGCAAAACAGCTTAATATGGACTTACCCGTCTCGCTGGCTATTTTTGGTGCTTACGGCGCAAGTTCTTACGCCACAATTATGAATGTTGGCGAGGTGTACTTTGAATCGGTATGTATGTTCACCTTTTTATTATTATTAGGTAAATATCTAGAATTTAGAGCACGATTAAAAGCCAGTGAATTTACAGCTAACTTACAAAAGTTATTGCCACTAACCGCCCGTACTCTCGATGCAAATGGCCAAGAACATATTATTGCCGCTAAAAAGCTTAAATTAAACGATATTATTCTAATTAAAGCCGGCGAAACCATTCCTGCCGATGGAATTTTAATTAAAGGTAAAACCAGCGTTGATGAATCAATGATGACCGGAGAGCACCTGCCGGTTAATAAGTTTATTAATCACAGTGTTTACGCCGGCACAGTCAATCATGACGGCATTATTGAAATAAAAATCAATAAAATAGGCCAAAGCACGCTGCTAAATCAAATAATTCGTCTACAACACAATGCACTTACCAAACGCCCTAAACTAGTAGAAATTACAGATAAAGTTGCTCAGTGGTTTGTGGCTGTGTTACTTATATTTGCATCGGTAACCGCATTTGGCTGGTATCAAATTGCCCCTGAGCAAGCATTTTGGATCACTATTTCTGTACTCGTGGCTACGTGTCCTTGCGCGCTAAGCTTAGCTATTCCAACCGCATTAACCTGTTCGGTAGCCAACCTTACTCGTAAAGGTATTTTAATAAAACAAGCGCATGTGCTCGAAACTCTATCTAAAATCACTTTATTCGCATTTGATAAAACCGGCACGCTAACCCAAGGACGCTTTAGCTTAGATGCGGTCGATATACTCAGCGAAGAGTACACTAAAAATCAAGTGCTTGAGATTGCAGCCCAACTAGAGAGCTATTCAGAGCACCCAATTGCCCGTGCGTTTAGCCAATATAAAGTACCAGGGCATAAACTTAACGACATTCAATTACATCCAGGCAAAGGGATCAGCGCACAGTACAACGACACTCATTATGCTATTGGTAAAAGTGGCTGGTTTAATAGCAAAAAAACTAACGCGCAAGCAACTTTGTATATTAATCAGCAACCTATTGCCCGTTTTTACTTTGTCGATAAAATAAAAGATGATGCGAGTACGTTAATTAACGCTCTACACACACATAAGTTAACGTGTCATATGCTTACTGGCGATGCGTCTGATGCGGGGCAACGTATCGCTAAAAAACTTAAATTACACAGCGTGCAATCGGGCTGTAGCCCTAAAGACAAACAAACAGCGGTTGAGCAATGGTCAACACAAGGTGAAGTGGTTGCCATGGTAGGTGATGGGGTAAACGACAGCCCAGTATTTGCCAGCGCGCACTTATCAATCGCCATGGAAACTGGGGCCGATATTTCAAAAAATAGCGCCGATGTGGTTTTGCTCAATAGCGATTTAGCCTCAATCGAGCACCTATTAATAGTTGCCAAAAAAACTAGGCGTATTATTAAACAAAACTTAACTTTGTCTTTATTGTATAATGGCTCAATATTACCGTTAGCTGCAATGGGGCTGGTAGCGCCTTGGATGGCTGTTATTGGTATGTCGACCAGCTCAATTATTGTGATATGCAACTCATTAAGGCTGTTAAAGTTATGAGCATAGTTTACATTTTAGTTCCTATCGCTATTTTATTTGTACTAATAGCTATAGGAGTATTTTTTTGGGCAGTAAAAGGCGAGCAATTTTCTGATTTAAATAAACAAGGCCATAGTATCTTGTTTGAAGATGACAAAGAGCAGCATAACAAAAGTAATGATTGACCCTATTTTTGTCAGTGCTTTTTTTATGGGCCTAATTGGCAGCGGCCATTGCATTGCAATGTGTGGTGGCATAGCCAGCTCATTGCAATTAGCCAGTAATAAACGCCAAACTCTCATTTACTCTTTTGCTTATAATATAGGCCGAGCGCTAAGTTACATGCTTGCAGGCGCATTAGTGGCAGGCATTAGCAGTAAATTTGCCACGCAAAACTCTGTTTTTGCATTATCACTGTCTTTTATAGCAGGCATTTTTATGTTGTTGGTAGGGGTATATATAATGCGCTTAGCAGCTACCTTACAATGGCTCGAAAAAGTAGGTAAAACCTTAGTTTGGCAACACCTAGTTAAATTTAATAAATATTTAATGCCGATTAACTCGCCATTTAAAGCTCTTGGGTACGGCGCTTTATGGGGCTGGTTACCCTGTGGTTTAGTTTATTCAGCACTTACTTGGGCCATGACCAGCGCAAATGCGCTTGATGGTGCATTAGTAATGCTGTGTTTTGCACTAGGTACATTTCCCGCGATGATCACAATAGGCGTTAGTGCAAAAAAACTCAGCACCCTATTTAATCACCCTTGGACGCGAATAATATTAGGCAGCGTAATAATTTGGTATGGTATTTATTTACTGATCATTGCAACAGATAAGCTTGTGCATTAACATTGATCATATTGTGGCTTGAATTTTAACGGATTGAATTTATGGATTTTTCTCAAGGTCGTGCTAAAAGTAATTGTGCTATTAGCTGTAATAACTGCAGTATCAGCCAGTTATGTTTACCCTTCTCTCTTAATGGTCAAGAAATGGATAAGCTTGACGAAATAATCGAGCGCAAAAAACCATTACACAAAGGCGACTTTTTGTTTGAGTCGGGCGCGCCATTAAACGCTATTTATGCTGTTCGTTCGGGTTCGTTTAAATCTTATACTTTATCTGAGCAAGGCGATGAGCAAATTACAGGTTTTCATTTAGCCGGTGACTTAGTTGGTTTTGATGCAATAAGTAAAATGATGCACCAAAGCTTTTCACAAGCGTTAGAAACATCTATGGTATGCGAAATTCCGTTTGATACCCTTGACGAGTTAGCAGGCAGACTCCCTAAGTTACGCCAACAAATAATGCGCTTAATGAGTAGCGAAATTACCTATGACCAAGAAATGCTGTTACTGCTTAACAAAAAATCTGCCGAGCAACGCTTAGCCAGCTTTATTTTTAACTTATCTGAACGCTTTGGTGAGCGTGGCTTTTCTCGTAAAGAATTTCGCTTTACCATGACCCGCGGCGAAATTGGCAATTACTTGGGTTTAACCGTTGAAACAATTAGCCGTTTATTGAGTCGCTTTCAAAAAGCCGATTTAATAAAAGTTGAAGGCAAATTTATTACTATTTTAGATAACGATGCACTGGCCAAAGCAGCTGCAATAGTAAAGCCCCGCTAATTAGCCTACTTACGTTGTAATATTCAAACCATTTAATCCATTCGATTAAATGGTTTGATCTAGAACAATAATATTTGTACTATCCCTTTCACTGTGCTCTATTTACGTTACACTCAAGGTACACCCGTAAAGTGAATGGAGCTTGCACATGAACACGATTAAACGCATTCTTGCGGTTATTGACCCCACCAAAGACGACCAGCACGGTTTAGCTCGTTCGATTGATTTAGCTAAAAAATCTGGTGCGAGTATTACCGCCTTTATGACGGTTTACGACTTTTCTTATGAAATGACCACTATGCTCTCTGGCGATGAGCGCGAAGCTATGCGCAAAGCCGTGTTAAACGACCGCGAGCTTTGGTTAAAAGATTTAGTATCGCCTTATCAAAATGTTAATATTGATACACAAGTTGTTTGGCACAATCGCCCGTACGAAGCCATTATTAATACCGTTATTGAGCAAAGCTTTGACCTTGTTATTAAAGGCACTCATCTACACAGTACACTTAAAGCCGTTATTTTAACCCCAACCGATTGGCATTTAGTACGAAAATGTCCATCTCCGGTTTTATTTGTAAAACAAATGGCATGGCCTGCAAATGGCAACATTTTAGCGGCTGTTAATGCAGTGAGCGAAAACGAGCAACACTTAGCGCTTAATAAACGTATTATTAAAGACGCACAATTTTTAGCAGAACTGGCCAACGCCCAACTAAACTTGGTGAACGCCTACCCTGCTACACCAATTAATATTGCCATAGAAATACCTGAATTTAACCCTGGCATTTATAACGAGTCGGTTAAAAAACATCATCATCAATCTACTAATGCACTGGCTGATGAGTTTAATTTACCCCCAGAGCAGTGCTTTATTGAAGAGGGTTTGCCTGAGGACGTTATTCCCGATGTAGCAAAACGTTTAAACAGCGAGTTGGTGGTTATTGGCACTGTAGGGCGTACTGGTTTAAGCGCGGCCTTAGTAGGCAATACTGCAGAGCATGTTATTGACAGCCTAGATTGCGATGTACTGGCACTTAAACCCGACGGGTATATTAGCCCGCTCGCAAAAGATTAAATTTTGTTACCGAGCATTTTAAGTATATAATGCGCCCCTTTATTTTTAGCAAATAACTTTGCCGTATTGTTTAATAAGGGGGCGTAATTGTCTCATTCAGATCAAGCTAAAGCTCAATTTAACTTAACCAAGCTTCAAAAGCGTTTACGCCGCCAAACAGGTCAAGCCGTCATGGACTTTAACATGATTGAAGAAGGCGACCGCATTATGGTGTGCTTATCTGGTGGCAAAGATAGCTACACTATGCTCGACATGCTGCAACACTTAAAACGTGTAGCACCGATTAAGTTTGAGCTATTTGTTGTTAACTTAGATCAAAAGCAACCTGGCTTTCCTGAGCACGTTTTACCCCAGTATCTAGATAAACTAAATGTTGAATACAAAATTGTAGAAGAAGACACCTACAGCATAGTGACCGATATTATTCCTGAAGGTAAAACGACTTGTTCACTTTGTTCGCGCCTGCGCCGGGGTATTTTATACCGTACTGCTAAAGAGTTAGGTGCAACTAAAATTGCGCTTGGCCATCATCGCGATGACATGATAGAAACCCTATTTTTAAATATGTTTTACGGCGGCAAACTTAAAAGTATGCCAGCTAAGCTAATGAGCGATAACGGTGAACATATGGTTATTCGCCCACTTGCATACTGTAAAGAAAGCGATATTAGCCAATATGCCTTTGTACAGGGCTACCCTATTATTCCGTGTAACTTATGTGGCTCGCAAGAAAACCTACAGCGTAAACACACAAAAGATATGTTAGCTAAGTGGGACGCTGAGCACCCAGGTCGTATAGAAAGTATTTTTACCGCTATACAGAACGTTGTACCGTCGCATTTAGCAGATAACCAGTTATTTGATTTTACTAATTTGCAAACTGGCGAAGTAATTGATGGTGGCGATATTGCCCTAGACAAACCAGATATTCCAAAAGTGCCAATTAATAGCTTACAAGATGAAGATGCCAGCACAGAAGTGGTTACTATTAATCTGAGCTAACTTAAAGGTTATATATAAAAAGGGTTTGCCATGGCAAACCCTTTTTATTACCCCCACCTAAAAGCTTAATCATTCAAGCTTTAAACGCTCATATAAACCAGATGCCCTAGACACACTTTTATTCATTGCCAGTAACAATACTTTTTTATCTGCCACCAGCTCAAAGGTATTTTTAGCACGCGTTATGCCGGTATACACTAACTGCCTATTTATCCCCATGCGGGCTTGTTTTAGCGGCGGCAATACCATGGCGGTGTAGCTAAACTCTGATCCTTGTGATTTATGTATAGTCATTACATATACTTTGTCGTGCGCAGGTAAGCGTGCTGCCGAAAACGCCCGTTGATTCCCCTGCTCGTCTATAAATAGTGCTTTAAGCTGGCCGCTTTCATCGGGCATTAAAATACCAATGTCGCCATTAAACAACTTAAGCTGATAATCGTTTTGGCTTACCATTATTGGCATACCGGTATAATGGCGCTGATTCGGGCTTAGGGTAATAAGTCCTTGTTGTTGTAAAACGCGCTCAATACGCTGATTTAAACTATTAACTCCGTAATCACCTTCACGCACCGCGGCCAGTAACTGATAACTTGCAAAGGCTTTATGCACCTCTGCAACGCTTGCACCTTGAGCAATTAAACTAAGGTAATGTGTGTATTTACTTGCAGCGCTTTTAACCAATTTTTCGATAGGTTTAGCTATAAAGTCGTAATCTAAAATCACATCCTTAAAACGCCCCTCAACACTTTCTTGCTCAACGTAATTTAAAACACCTGTGTTATTGGTATTTACCGCTAACGCAAGTTGACCAATACCACTTTGTGCATCAAAGCGGTAGCTGTGTTGTAAAAATGCAATGCAATCGGCAAGTTTAAACGCGCTATTACTTTGCGCTATTAATTTAGCTTCGCCGTTAAAGCATAAGTTATTTAGCTCATCACATCGTGCAGGTGAATAACCAGGTGTTTGCCCCAGTACTAACCCTTGGCATAAGTCGCTCATTACGCTGCCGGTGTCTACCGAGGCCAGCTGATCTTTATCACCTAAGAGTATTAACCGTGCATGTGCAGGTAATGCCTCAATTAGTTTTGCCATCAGCGATAAGTCGACCATTGAGGCTTCATCTATAATCAACACATCTAAATGCAGTGGATTCGCTTTATTGTGCCTAAATTTATTGGTAAAGGGTTTTACCCCTAATAATCGGTGAATAGTTTGTGCACTTTCGGGGATTAACGTTTTAATATCAGCGGGTATATTAGTGAGCTTATCTTTAGCGCCTAAAATTGATTCGCTTAAACGCGCTGCAGCTTTACCTGTAGGTGCCACCAGCTTAATACTCAGCGGTGCGGTTTTGTAAAGCGACTGTAAAATGGCGAGTAATTTAGTCACAGTGGTCGTTTTACCAGTACCTGGGCCGCCAGTAATAACGCTAAAACCTTTGGTGGCTGCAATAGCACAGGCTACTTTTTGCCAATCGGTGGTAATGTTTACATCGGGTGTAAAATACTCATTAAGTAGCGCAGCTAATAACTCATTATTTATATTAAGTTTACGCTCGCTCATTGTTAGTAAACGGCTCGCTAATGTTTGCTCGTATCCGGCAAGGCGCGCAAAATAAAGGCGTTGATTAAACAGTTGCAGTGGTTTGTTGTCTCCAACGCTTGTATGGTTTTGTAAATAGCTAAGCACCTGCTCATAATTAAACCCTTCACTAAACGGGCTTAGCTTATCTGGCACGCTCCCTTGTGCTTTACTAACGTCGCTGCGGCGTAAATTAAAAGGGTTACTCCAATCAACCTCGCTTAAGGTTAAACAACTATGCTGGCTTTGCTGCGATAAACACAGTAATAGCACCAGATAAAACATCTCATTGTGCGCCTTTTCACTATCGCTGTTACTTTTACTGAGCATTTCAGCTAACTTTACATCCACAATGCGAATGCGGTTTTCGCTAAGTAAATAGGTAAGTAAAGGCACTGCTGTGCTTAAAGTAGGGTTTTGCTCATTTAGCTCAAGCTCCTGATCTAACTCTTGATCAAACTCTTGATCAAAAAGGCCCGGTTGATTATTTAGTTCACTCATAACATGGCTCCTTGGCTAAACAAACCATCTAAAATAGTCACTTGCTCAGTGGTGAGCTTTTTAAAGTACACACCTTGCCCAGCTGGCATGCCGCGTAAAAAGGTGTAATACACGCCGCCTAAATGAGTTTCAACTGAGTAATCAGCTATACGCTGTTTTAGCAAACGATGCAGCGCTACGGTGTAAATTAAATACTGTAAATGGTACTGGTGGCTACTCATGGCTTGCTCAAGCATATCGTGCTCGTAATCAGCAGCGTTACTACCTAAGTAATTAGATTTATAATCTAAAATATAATATTTACCTTGGTGGCAAAATATTAAATCGATAAAACCTTTTAACAGCCCTTTTACGTGGCTAAATTCGAGCTTACTGTGCTCAAAACCAAAATGTTTTATAAGAATTTCATTAAGCTGCGGCGCACTTAAACTTTTAAGCGGTAAGTTAAACTCCATTTCTACTAGGCAATCGCTTGGCGCTAGTTGGCTTAAGCTCAGGCCATTACTATTAACTAAAGAGCTGTTACCTGAGATATTATTACCTGAGGTACTATTACCTGAGGCATCAGCATTAACATTGCTATCGCCATTAAGCGGGCAAGCAAGAACGTCTAATATCCACTGCTGAGTAACATCTTGCCAGTGTTCACTAATATGGTACTTCTCTAGGCTGCGTTTAATAACGTCTGCTAAATTGTGCTCTTTATTAACTGGGTGCTCTATTGGGCTAGTAAAATCTATTTGCTCAAAAATTTCGTGTAAACAACTCCCCGGTTTTGCCCCTTTAGGAAAGCTATACGCAGAAGGTGCTTCGTCTTCTTGTACGGCAAATTCATCTTTTTCATGATCCTCATCACTGCGCCCAGGCGCTAGGTGGTCGATATGCTTTTTAAAGCTCAGCGCACTAAAGCTAGTTGCTCGCCAATTACGCTCAATATTGGCTGTTACATTATTTATACTCAATGTTTGCTGAGCATCAACGTTATTATTAAAGCTTAAAGTACCTTGAGCTAATAAATCCTCTGAGGTGAATTGCTGATAATCCATACCTGTATGCTCGCTGCAAAAATCGGCTAAATGGTTACGCCAAATTTGACTGCTCGTAATTTCAAGCCCTGCAAATAACACATGCCCCAGGGCGCTGCTTTGTATTACCAAACGGCTACTTTGCCCCTGGCCAATGTTATACATACCAATAGCACAAAAGTGTACCGCGCGAGTGAGTGCTACATACAGTAAGCGTAAATCTTCGGCAAGGCGCTCTTGCTCTGCTTTTTGCAGTGCGTCATCCCCTTTACTTAAATCGTAAATTAGTGTGCCATTATTATGATACAGCGCTTCTTTTGTTTCACGATAGCCACTAGCAAAGGGCATAAATACCAGCGGATACTCAAGCCCTTTTGAGGCGTGCATAGTCACTATTTTAACTAAATTAGCGTCACTCTCTAGGCGTACTTGCACTGTTTCGCCATCTTGCTGGCTTACCTTTTGTGCAAACCAGCGCAGTAAACGCAGTGTGCCCTCAAGCTCAATTTGTTTTTGCTGTAGTATTTCTCCAAGGTGCCTAAAGTCGGTAAGCCAGCGCTCAACGTTGTAGCCTAAGCCTTGCCATTTAGCACTAAGTTGATTGTGGCTCATTAAGCGCTCAAGCATTGCCATAACGCCTTGCTTGTTCCAAATATGGTTAAGTTGCGCAAAAAAGTTTAAGTGCTCTTGCCATTGTGCCTCGTCATCTGCCAGTGCATATATTTCGTTATAGCTTAAACAAAATAACGGCCCTGCTAACACCCCACGTAATAGCGACTCATCATACTGGCCATGCAACGCAGTTAAAAAATTAAGTAAGTGATGGCTAAGCTCTTGGCTAAACACACTCTCGCGCGATAAATACACGCTGGCAATTTTAGCGTTGCTTAAGGCCTTTTTCATTATTTGCGCTTCAACACGGTCGCGCACTAATATACAAATATCTGCAGCGCTTACTGGCTGTTCACCAATACAGGCTCGCCCTTGCTCGGCCTGCGTTAGTAAAGTAACTATTTTATTGGCAAAAAAGGTGGCTAAGTGCTGCTGCCCAATGGCTTTGCCTGTCGGCTTGTTTTTTTCATCTGCGGCGGTGTCGCTAAATACACAAAATTCAAACGCAGTGGCTGCTTGTCCGTCAATCAAAAACGACTCGTCAGCTTTTTTACCTTTAGCTGCTACTGCATTAAACGGTATGGCATCGTTATAAATAAAACTGTTAGCGTGCTTACCAAATAAGCTGTTTACGCTGCTTACTACATCGCTGCTAGAGCGAAAGTTAGTACCTAGCGTAAATTGCTGCTGTTTTTGCACCGCTTCTTTGGCACCAATATAGGTAAAAATGTCTGCGCCCCTAAAACCATAAATAGCCTGTTTAGGATCGCCAATCATCGCCAGTGTAGTGTGCTCTTGCTGGTAAATTTTACTAAAAATACCGTACTGAATCGGATCGGTATCTTGAAACTCATCTATCATAGCCACCGGAAACAACTGGGCAATTTTTTGCGCCAGTACATTGCCTTGCTCGTTATTTAATGCACTGTGTAAATTGCTAAGTAAATCATCTGGGGTGATCACGCTTTGCTCTTGCTTGCGCTTTATTACGGCTGCTTTTACCCACTTTGCCGCATGCTGCACTACAGCAATTGCTAGCCCTTGGTTTATGGTGTTATTAAGTGCTGCCAGTTGGTCAAATTCAGTTAATAGCGGATGTGTAAATAGCGGCTGATTTTTTTTATAGTTACTTATATCGCTTAAGTTTTCACTGCTCCATACCTCAAACGAATACTTGCTAGTACCAAATTCAAAAAACAAATCGCCGCCTAAACAAAAGGCTTCAAGTGCTGCAAGGCTGCCTTTGCGCCCTGGCGTTTTAGAACCACTTAAGCCCGAGCCTTTAATCGCAGCTATAAACTCTTGCTCTAATACCGCTTTTTTAAATGCAGGTACACGGATTATATACTCGTCACGCGCTTGCCATACATCATCTAAGTTTACTTGCGGGGTTATTTGCGCATTCGCTTTATTTAAAATACTCGACACTTTGCCAAATAAAGCTTCTGGCGCGGCAAACACGCCTAAAATAGCATCGGTTTTTTCTTTATTGAGTGGATATACAAAGGCGCGCCAAAAATCTTTAATGGTTTCGAGCAATATGTCGCGCTCATCCAAAATAAACTCTAAGTTAAACGCCACACCCGACTCAAACGCGTGTTGTTTTAGCATGCGCTGACAAAAGCCATGAATGGTAAAAATAGCCGCTTCGTCCATCGATTTAGCCGCTGCATCGAGTAAATCAAAGGCGCGGTGTTTATCATCAACGGCAGCTATAACTCCTGCTATAAGTTCATCTTTTGGGTCTTGCCCAAGAAGTGCATCGCGCGCGGTGATGATACGATTACGCACGCGGTCTTTAATTTCTTGCGTGGCAGCATCGGTAAAAGTTACCACCAGTATTTGCTCAACGCTTAGCGGCTTATTTAATAGCGAGTTTGCATCATCGGCTATTTGCATTCCCAATAAGTAACGTAAATATAGACCAGTAATTGTATACGTTTTACCCGTACCGGCACTGGCTTCAATTAAGCTTTGCCCTGTTAGTGGCATAGTAAGTGGATTAAGCGCTTGCATGGTCACTCTCCTTAGCGTGTGCAAATAACGGTGCGAGTAATTTATCGCTCCACTGTATAAACTCGTCTTGGCAGTCGTTAAGCGATTGTACCGTTAAGCGAATATAGGGGTTTTCGCCCTCGCCTCGCCCTATGTATTGCGGGCTAAATTTACTCATGGCTTTTGCTATATCGCCACCGTTTTTTACGTACTCGTAGCCACTTACCGGAAAAAACGCCACGGGCTCGTTGCGCAGTGCTTTGTATAACTCAAACCAATCAAGTAACAATGCATCGGCATCGGTTTTACTTATTGGCGCAAAGGTAACTTGTTTATCAAGCCCAAGTATTAGCGTTTCTACTTGTTGCTCCATACTTTGCGCTACTAGGTGATAAATAAAGCCTTTAATTAAATCTTTCGCTTTTATACTAGCGCTGCGATAAAACACTTGTTTTTGCAAATAAATATGGTTTAACCAGCCTTCTATTTTAGTGTTTTCTAGTTCGAGGGCTACCTTTATAGGGTCGCTTTTGCCCCCTTTAATTTGCTCTTTCACTTGCCCTGCCAATGCGTCTACTCGGTGCTGCATGCTCTCAAATATTAAGCTACCTACGTTGGCTTGTGGTAGTTCGCCGCGTTGCAATATTTGTTCTGTACTAAGTGGCAGCTCGTTAATGTTGGCTTCGAGTATTTCATCAAGGTAAAAATAGCGGCGCAATGCGTCTAGGCTAAAGGGCTCTTCGTCTTTTACTACTTCGTTAAATTGCGGTAATCGCAATCCTAAACTTTGTTGATAAAAACTCTCTTGGGCGTTGCAAACACTGCGAATAAACACATCGAGCTCTAACTGCTCAGGCGGTGTTGCATTAAGCGCGCTCACGACTTGTGGGGTTATTGACTCACTTGGCAGCCAAATTGGATTATAGCTGTGGTTGCTCAGCACAGTGTTTGCTTGCTCATTGGCTAAATAATAATGGCTATTAAAGGGCTGTAAATGCTGTTGGCTAATTAAACACTCTGGCAGTGTTTTTTCGCTGTCGTCGCTTAATGCAAAGCTACGCCCAATATATTCTAGCAGCTCGCTCACAAGGGTTGATGGCATGCGCGGCTGGTTGTCAAAACACGAGCGACCAATGTAACTCATGTATAAGTTATCGCGGGCACTGAGTAGCGCCTCTAAAAATAAGTAACGATCATCTAATTTACGTGATCGGTCACCTTTTTGTTTTTTAGAATAAGGCACTAAGTCAAAACCAATCGGCTGTACGTTACGCGGGTAGTCGGCATCATTCAAACCCAGCATACACACCACTTTAAATGGCACGGCGCGCATTGGCATTAGGGTACAAAAGTTAACTTGCCCCACTAAAAACCGCTGCCCTACGCCTTTTTCTTGAATGCCTTGTTTAATTAAGTAACTAACAATACGCTGCGATACCGCTTTGCTGTAGTCGCCATTATTATGATGCTTTTGTAACTCTTCGAGCACGTTTTGCAGCACCAATAAATCCCAGCTGTCGTCGCTTTCGCTCTCGTAAATTGCACTAAGCAACTCGCTTAAAACATGCGCTTTGTTGGTAAGCGTATCGTCGGGCGTTAATTGCTCTTTAAAGCTTTGTAGCACATCAATAAAATGCACTAGCTTATTAAGCGTATCAAGCGCCATGCCTTCTACTTCATCGGCGCTATAAATGCCGTTAAACGGGCATTGCTCGTCGCGCATCGCAATACCTAGTAATAAACGGTTAAGCCCGTGTTGCCAGGTATTTAAATCGATAGCGGGTAAATCAAAGCTGCTTTTATGATCGGCATTTATACCCCATTTAACGCCAACACGTTCCAGCCAATATTGAATTTGCTCGTACTCGTGTGCCTCCAGGCCAAATTTTTCGGCTATTTGTGTCACTTGTAATAAATCGAGAATATCCGACACACCAAAGCGCGAAAACGGTAAATTAGCTAAACTCGCAAACGAGCTAAGCACAGGTTTTTCTTGCTCTATGGCTAAATCGGCAAGTGCGTAAGGAATAAAGCGACTACCTTGTGCACCACCAAAAACGGCTTCAATGTACGGGCTGTAAGTGCCTACATCGGGCATCATTACTATTATGTCTTTGGGGGTAAGCGCAGGGTTTTGATTAAATAAATTAAGTAAGTAGTCATGCAGACGCTCAACTTCTCGAAGCGGTGTATGGCAATCGCTTAGCGTAATGCTGGTGTCGGTTGCACTTATAGGCAATTTACCTTCGTCGTTTATAAACCACTCTTTGTTATCGGTCAGTGACTCACCTTTAAACGCCAACTGATAAATTTCACTTTGTATTTGCCCAAGTAAGGTGTCGTCAAACACATCAATAAAACCATCAATCCAACGGGCGTCTAGCTGTACTAGCTGCTCAAAGTAGTCGCGACCTAATTTACCCCACGAGGATAACAGTGGGTTGCCTATAAAGTAGTATTCTTCATCGGGATTAGTTTGCTTTTTTTCCTGCGCTTCCACCAGCGGCATTTTGGCGTATTTTGCACTTATTTTAGCGGCGGTTTTTTCATCAATAATATCGCCCCAATAATGCTCACTGGGATTAAAAAAGAATAAAAATACCTCGGTTTTTTCACTCAGCGCTGTAAATACTTCAAGCTGCGAGCTGGCAATGGCCGATATACCAAATAAACTAATGCGTTGTGGTAATAAGCTGTTGTCCATTGTCTCAAGCGCTGCCAGCAGTTGTCCTTGCATATTCGCGCGATGAAACTGACTTTGCCCAAGCTCTAGGCTTAACTGTACAATGCGTCGCCATAAATCAGGTTGCCACGGGGCTATGGTTACATCAACATCATCAAGTTCATCTGTACCGCTATCCCATGTGGCAATCCAATGCGGGCGGTACATTAAATATTGGTCGTACACGTCGGCTATTTTTTCACACAAGGCAAAGGTTTTTTGGCCGTCAATATCGCCCTCTAAATAGGTTTTTAGCGGTAAATACAGTGGCTCATTAACACAGCTTGGTAAAATAGCAAACAGTTTCCATGCAAGGTTGGGTTTATTAAACGCCGACTCTTTAGGTACATTTGGTAAAAGTTGCTGATACAACTGCCAAATAAAGCTCGAAGGCAGCGGAAAATCCACCTGCGCCGCTACACCTAAGTTTTCGCTCAAACCAATTTTTAGCCACTGCGACATACCCGGTGACTGCACCAGTACCACTTCTTTGTCGAATGGGCTTGCTAATGGGTTGGTTTTTAATAACTGATGAAACTGCGCTTGCAGTGCTTCCATACGGTTTGATTGAATAATATTGAGCATACTTACCTGTCCTTGCTTGAGATAAAACGAGTGTAAGATATTTTCAATTACAGGGGTAGCGATTAGCGCAAATTGGCTTTAATAAATCAGCGGGTTAGTTAAATTTTATACGCACTGTAGTGATGCTATTTACTGTGCGTTTTATAAGGGCGATAATTAATAAGGGCTAATGCTTGAGAGTTTAAACTGACTTTGCATTATTGCTTTACCATCAATATCTTTGAGCTGTAATGAAATTGACGGGTCGGCTTGTTGCCAGTCTATGCTTAAATCGCCGTAATTAACCTGGTGGGTAAAATCCCCTATTCGGTGTGTGTTAGGGCTTACATTTTTCCATTTTTCGGTTAGGCCAGAACTGGTCATTTCTATTAGTGGGTAGTCAAGGTTGTGCTTATACTGTGAAATTTCGCCCCAGTGGGTATCGCCGCTAATAATAACTACGCCGTTTACTTTATGCTTTTTGATCAGTGTAAATAAACGCTTTCGATCGTCGGGGAAATTAGCCCACGACTCCCACCCTGTAAAATCGGGAAGTAGCTGTAAGCTTGAGGCAATTAGCTTTATAGCCGCGGGCTTTTTAAGCTCTTGTTCAAGCCATTGCCACTGCGCCTCACCAAGCATTGATGCGCCTTTAACATGACTTGGGCTATACGGGCCTTGATTATTTAGTTTGCGCTTAGTGTCGTACTCCAACTTACTTACTGCGTTTAACGCATCTCGGTTCCAGCGCAAATCTGGCATAATCACCTGCACAGTTTGCTCACCTTCACCATACGTATACGAGGTATAAATACCATCAGGGCGAGTGCGTCGTGGTGAGTTTGCAGGTTCTTGCCAAAAATCGAGCATAATTTGCCGCGACTCTTCTTTATGCGGATACTCTTTACCTGCATCGTTTTGGCCATAATCGTGGTCATCCCACATAGCTATAATAGGCGTTTGCGCTTTTAGTGTTTTAAAACCGGGCTTTGCTCCTAAGCGCTGGTATTTATTAGCAAGTACGCTCATATTATTGGTGTCGCCATAAATATTGTCACCTAAAAATATAAATAAATCGCTCTGCTCTTTGTTTATAGCATCGAATATAGGAATGCTTTTATCTTGATGCCCGCACGAGCCAAATAATATTTTAGAGGGAGCACTCAAAGCACTAAAGCTTACAAGTAAGTTGGTTAATACTACCGCGGTTATTATTTTCATTTTACAATCTCATTAATCGCCGGTGCCATATTCAAATTTATCTGCTTTGGATTTTGCCCAAGTGCCTTTAACACTGTTGCGGCAATTTGCGTTTGTTTTAGCTCAGTAGTTGTTTTAACTAAGCCTTGGCCTTTTATTGCAGGGCCAATCGCGGCAAGCCAAATATGTTCGGAGCCTATAATGCCCTCGGGAAACTTATTTTCGCCTATATGCAGTGCTGCTAAGGCGCGTTTTGAACTGTGATGCTGCCAGTCGCTTGCGTTACTACCACGGCCATGATCTGTGGTAATAATGAGGGTAGTGTTATTTTTATAACCCGGTGTTGTTTGAATGGTATTCCATAAATCAGCTATAAAAGCATCACTTTGTTTTGCCGATTTTAAATACGCGTGGTAATCACCATCGTGAGCAAAGTCGTCGGTCTCTCCTAAACTTATTACTAATAATTTTGGTTTTTTAGCTAACATATACGCCTTAGCAAACCGATAAGTAAAACTGTCTAATCGTACATTGCTCCAAGGGCTCGGAATTTCATTTTGCATGGCATTTAAAAGTGGCGCATTTTCAAATAAATCCTCCTCAATTGGCATAAATCCGGCGTTAACATATACCTTACTGCGCTCAGTATTAAGTATTGAAG
Organism: Pseudoalteromonas nigrifaciens; assembly: GCF_002221505.1. Classification (NCBI taxonomy): domain Bacteria; kingdom Pseudomonadati; phylum Pseudomonadota; class Gammaproteobacteria; order Alteromonadales; family Pseudoalteromonadaceae; genus Pseudoalteromonas; species Pseudoalteromonas nigrifaciens. The sequence goes on from NZ_CP011036.1 coordinate 2,227,363, forward strand.
GAAATACATCCCAGCTACCAAATAAGGCGGTGTTATTTTTAAACGCGGGTTGGCGCTCCAAACGCTCTAATATAGTGTGATTTGGGTTAGGGATTTTATCATTACTATTAATACCTTCATCTACCTCACCGCTAAGTATTTCGTTATAACCGGGATACGAAAAATACCACGGGTTACTTACCGACATATTAGAGCCTTGCTCTCTATTACCAATTATTACCCCTTGCTTAGCTACAATTTGGGTAATAAACGGCATCAGCAGTTGCTGGCGTTTTGCAGAGCTGTTATGCCAAAACTCTGTATTTAGCTGCTCTGGCTTTTTAACAAAATCGGAATTATTAATAAGGTTTTTATCAGCGCCACTAAACACCTCTTGCCAGCGCACACCGTCAAGCGTTACCAACACTACATTTTGATCAGCTGTTTGTACTGCCGCTGCAAAGTCGCTTCCTAGGGCAATTAAACTAAATGCACTTACTTTTAAAATCGTTTTCATATTGTTACCGGCCTATTTTTATAACAAAAAGCCCATTAATAATGGGCTTAAAATAATTTATATTACGACTTAAAAATCTGCAGTAAACGTAACCGCAGCAGTACGAGGAGCACCAATAAAGTAAGTAGTCCCATTACCTGTGCCACCTGCTAAGTAGCTTTTATCGGTTATGTTATAAACAACAAACGAGAGATCAATGGCTTTAAATGGCCCTGCGTCTACATCGGTTGAGTAACCTGCATTAAAGTCGAGTACCGTGTAGCCGTCTACTTTATTGCGTGCTCGCGTGCCTTCGTCTTGCCATGCACCTAAACGCTCACCTGTGTATTTAGCCGACAAACCAACACGAAAGCCGTCACTAAAGTAATCGGTAGATACAACCAATAAATCTTCCGATGTATCTATTAAGCTATCGCCTTTTTTAAAGCTTGGCGCTGCAGTGTTGCCCTCTTTATCTTGTAGTAATACGCCTTGTGAGTCATATGCATTTGGATCATCAGACGAATATTCAGAGCTGCTATTGGTATACGACGAATAAACACTCCAGCTTGGTGTGAGCATATAGCTTGCAGAGAGCTCTAACCCCTTAGAATCGATGCCCCCTACATTTATGTATGAACCATTAGTGCCAATAGTGTAGTCAATTCCGCCTGAATCACTGCCTGGTGCAATAAAGGTAATGCGGTTATCAAACTTAACGCTGTAGGCCGTTGCGCTTAGCGTTAATCTATCGGCTTGGTAGCGTACCCCAAAATCAATGTTTTTTGCTGTTTCTGGCTCTATTTCAGTCAGTGTTGAACTGTCGCGCTCTAGCACCCCGTCTTTAATTGCAGCAAAGTTTTCGCTGTAACTTGCAAATAATTCGGTATCGTTATTTAACTGATACAGCGCGCCGCCACTAAATAACACATCAGAGTCGCTGTCTACTTTATCAGAGCTTTCGTTAGCAAAGTGGTCGTACTTTTGTAACTCAACTAAATACTGTTTAGCGCCAATATTTAAGGTTAAATCGCCTAAGTTAATAGAGTCTTGGATGTACCATTTGAACGTATCTGTATCAAAGGTATTTTTGTACTGAGTCCAGTAAGGGGTGTTTTCAAAATGATGAAAAATACGCGCATCAATTACTTTGTGCCAATCACGCGACTCTTCTCGCTCACTTTGCTCATACCAAAAACCAGCCTCAATATCGTGATCACCAAACGTTGCTTGGTAGTTAGCAGTTACGCCTAAACGATCTTTTTTGTAATGGGTATGACGATAAGACATAACGGGCGTTGCTGTATCGTCGTAACACGCCGGATTTAAACCAGGCCCCGACTCCCACGGCCAATTTAAGCTTGCTGTACAACCTGAGTTAGGTGCAAGCGGGTTACCCTCGCTATCAGCAAAACCATACGAGCCAGCATTAGTACCGCCTTGTGTTGTTGGCTCGCCGTTTTCATCTACTGGGGTTGTTAAATAAGGTGGGATCCAGTCACCACGCCCCGAGTTTTTATGATAATAAGGGCTAATCGTTAATAGTGATGTGGGCGAAATTGCATATTCAAATTTTAAATAACCTAAAGTGTTTTCGCGCAGCGTCCCCCAACCTTCGGCAAACATTTGATCAAAGTGCGGAACCCCTGTCCAGTTCCACGTTAATTGATCCCAATTGGGGGTTTGCTCAAATTGCTCAATACTCACGCTGTTGTAGTTAGTTTCGCTAACATCGTCGTAAGATAAGCGTCCGGTTAGGGTTAAATCGTTAAAATTAGATACAAACTTAAGCTCAGCATGTTGGTTGTCTTTACCGCCATTACTTCCCGAGCCAATCCAACGGCTGGTGTCGGTTTGCGAGTAGCTTACGTATGCTTGGGTATTATCAAAAACAGTGCCTGTTTCGTGCTTAATATAATAACGCGAGGCGTCGTGGCTGCCCGATGTATAGGCAAACGTAGTGCCTTTTTCGAGGCTGGGATCTTTACTTACAAAATTAAATGTACCACCTAGCGCTTCCAGCGATGCCGATTTAATATCAGACGTACCTTGACCTACTTCAACTGTAGCCAGGTTTTCGCTGTCCAGAAAACGGTTTGCTTTAGCGCCGCCACCGTAATTAGAGCCACCATTGGGTATGCCATCTACTGTCATCCCTAATTGCTGTTGGTTACCGTCAATACTAAAACCACGCATTGTAATTGTGGTGGACCAATCGTCACCACCAAATGCATCACCTTCGTTTATGCTAATACCCGGTAAATTATCAATCACCGACAATATACTTGCTACCGAACTTTGTTGCTCAAGCATTGCAGGCTCAATAACGTTGTTAGCATAGCTGGTAGGCTTAGCAACTACGGTTATTTCCTCTATAGTCTTGTCGTTTGCATAAACAGATGTTGATACAGCCATGGCTATAGCCATGCTCAAAAGCGATTTGTTTTTTAAAGCGTACATTGTTGTCCCGTTTAGTTTTAATTATTAAAAATTAATTATTATGAAAACGGGAGCAGTATGAGTTTTAAATATGACAACGGGGATGAACTTTATTTACATAAAAATTAAACAAATATGGGAAATTTATGGCAGGAATATGTACAAAAAAAGACAACCCAAAAGTAAGCTTATGGGTTGTCTTAAAAATCGTTTTAAATAATTATAAAACTAATAGTTACACCAGCTCGCTAAGCATATCGGCATTGTATTCTACCAGCGGTTGATTATTACTAATTTTGCTTATGTAGTCTGGGTTTGCAATAAGTGGGCGACCAATGGCAATTAAGTCAAACTTAGCATCGTTAATCGCCTCTTTTGCTGTTTCAAAACTATAGCTACCCACACCTACTAACGTACCTTTGTAGCCTGCGCGTAAAAACTCAGAGGTGTTTTTGCCTTCAAGCGAGTCAAAACGCATGCTGTCGTCAAAAATTCCACCATGTAAGTAAGCAAGATCTTTTGTGTCTAATTCAGCTAACAAATAATCAAATACGGCTTTGTCGCGGCTATCCTCGGTCATATTAAAATAAGCACCCGGCGTTACACGAATAGCGGTACGTTCGTTTCCAACGACAGCAATAACTGCGTCGGTTACTTCAAGCGCAAAACGCGCCATGTTCTCAGGCGTTTGGCCGTATTCATCATTGCGCTCATTTGCTGCATAATGTAAAAACTGATCAATTAAATAACCGTTAGCACCGTGAATTTCTATGCCATCGAAGCCTGCTTCTATTGCGTTTTCGGCTGCTTTTGCGTAATCGGCTACTAAGCTTTTAATATCATCTGTGGTTGCCGCTTTTGGCGTAATGTAAGTAAGCTCACGCATGCGCGGAACTGTCCCTTCTACACCAATTGCTGATGGCGCAAGTACATCGCCATCAAAAAAGTGTGGGTGAGCAACACGGCCAACATGCCAAAGCTGGGCAAATATTTTGCCGCCATTGGTATGTACTGCGTCGGTTACTTTTTTCCAGCCCTGAATTTGCTCACTAGTAAATAAACCCGGCGTATTAGGATAGCCTTGCGCGTCTGGGCGAATAATTGTCGCTTCGCTAATAATTAACCCTGTATCTGCACGGCGCGCGTAGTAGTCAACCATAGCTTGGGTTGGCACTAGGTTATCATCAGCCATACTGCGCGTTAACGGCGCCATTAATACGCGGTTTTTAAGCTCAATTGTGCTGTTTAATTTATACGGGGCAAGTAAATCAATCGACATTGTGGATCCTTTGTGTGGGAATGGCTAAGCACTAAATGCTCAACCTAAATAGCAAGTATGGTGTGTAAATGCGGCCATTTGGTAAACATTCAAGGGTATTTTTGAATGAACGCTCAAATTAATAATAAAACTTATACTTACAGAGCCGTAAATTAGATCTATATAGGGTAAATTAAATAATAACTTTTCACCACACTGTCATATAACTCGATATACTTACACTTAATACCAAGCCATAAACTTAGAGTAAGCAAATTATGACAACAGCAAATAACACAGAACAACACGACGTAATTTTAGGCCTTGGTGCCAAAAAACGACTCGCTTTTATGTTTGAAACCACACAGCAATTTAAACAAGTATGGATTTTAAACGATGACGATGGCTGCGTTATGCTCACCAACGAAGATGACGACTGCGTACCCGTATGGCCAACTCGCGAGTTTGCACAAGCATGGGCCACTGGCGAATGGGAAGGTTGTACGCCTAAAGCTATTCCCACACAAGATTGGATAAACCGCTGGACACCCGGCTTAGAAGACGACGACTTACTTATTGCCGTTTTTCCAACCGAAGACGACGACGGCACTATACTGTTTCCGGATGAGTTTGATACACAATTAAAAATGCCAAAGAAAAAATATTAAGCACTTTCCCTCAAAACAGTAAAGCCATGCTCACAATAATGGTTTTACTGTTTTATACAGCCCCTTTGCAATTGCGGCCCTTATTAAATCCTCGCTTTATATTACTAAGCTATAAATTTCCGTCCAATTAAATCGCCCGCTAAATAGCATAATATTGTAACTATTAATGACCAACACGCCCTAAAAATTAAAATAAAATATACATTTTAAATAATTATTAACTATATTTTTAAATACAATAAATTATGGTTTTTTTAATCGCTAACTTTTAGCCAAATAACGTCGGCAAACCGATTTAAAGCAATAGGAAAATGGTTTTTCAGGCGTATAATCCACACACTTTTATACCCTAGGGTCAAATTATGTTTCAACTCCGTCTCATTACTATTTTAAGCGCTATCTTAGCGCTATTTGCTTGCTCTGAGCCAGTACCTGAACCAGCTAAACAAACAACCGCTAAAACCACTGCTGTTGAAAAAGCAACCAGCCAAAATGCAACTAGCATTACTACAAAAGCAACGGCCGAACCACAATCAGATATACAAAAAGCGCTAAGCAATGCGCCAGTAATTACTAACCTATCAGCAAGCCACCCAAACACCTTATCAACGCCAAATATTAACGATTTAGATAATAGCCCTGAATCTGATTTAATTCGTTACGGGCGTTTATTAGTTATCGATACCTACCGCCAATTACCCGAAAACGTTAATAACAAACTAAACTGTAGTTCTTGCCACCTAAACGAAGGCCGCGTAGCTAACGCAGCCCCTTATGTAGGTATGAACGTGGTTTATCCTAAGTTTCGTAGCCGTAATGCTAAAATAAACACTATTGAAGATCGTATTAATGGCTGTTTTCAACGCTCAATGAACGGCCAACCATTAATAACCGACTCTACACAAATGCAAGCTATGGTCAGCTACATGAACTTTTTATCGCAAGATATAAAAACGAAAGATGACTTAAAAAGTAATAATGGTTTTATAGCAATTAATAAAGACCTAGAGCCAAACACAGAAAATGGTAAAACATTGTATGCACAGCACTGTGCAAGCTGCCATCAAATGGACGCCAAAGGTTTATACCCTAGTGGCACTTATATGTTCCCAGCAGTAGCAGGCGACAACTCATTTAACGACGGCGCAGGTATGGCACGTACTTATACCGCCGCTGCATTTATAAAAGGCAACATGCCACTTGGCCAAGAAGGTATTTTAACTGACCAAGAAGCCGTTGATATTGCATTTTACTTTAGCCACCTAGCACGCCCAGCATTTGCCGCTAAAGCAAACGACTGGCCTGAAGGCGGCGCACCAAAAGACGTACGCCGTTAATAGTATTAACTACGGTTAAATAATAAGACAAAAAAGCCAGTTGGATTAACCCACTGGCTTTTAATAACATATATAATTTTATTTCAGGCACAAAAAAGGACGTCATAAGACGTCCTGATATTGAATAATGGTGGAGGGAGAGGGATTCACCTAAACACCGTAAGCAACTGATTTAAAATGATAAAAACGGAAAACTATAAGCACCTGTAATACTAATAGGAATACTATAAAAAAAACTCCTAAATATCAGAAAGAAACGTGGTGTTCAATCTACTCGCCCCATGTATCCAATAGCCTAGTTATTTTATCATCAATCATTGATAACTTATCGTTTATTACCTTGTTCTCCGAGTTATCGTCGCTATACGATCTCTTTTTTAAAACATATGCATCCTTCACCGTTGTATCGTTAGAGATCAGTTTAGGATTTGTTCTAGCGTAATTTATTAGCTTTTCAATGTATTTAGATTGAGATATTTTATCTGCATTACTTAAAACCTTAAGTTTATCTCGTGCTGACTTAGACACTTCTAACTGAAGTTTACACACTTTATTAGATGCATTCTTTAAGCCTCTTTCATAGCTTTTCCAAGCTTTATGCAGCCTTTGCACCTCGACTTTTTGAGTATCCTTATTAGAACTGCACCCTTTAACTTCATATCTAATGAAGCCATTTAATGAAGCATTTTCAGATTTAAAATATTCAGCATAGTTTGAAAATCGATATGCTAGCCAGTTGCGCAAATCTTCATTATCTTCCTTGACCCACTTCAAAATATTCTTGCTATCAATCCAATCTGTCATTAGTTCTTCCCTGTGCTTTAATGTTTGTTGCTGTTATCAAAAACAATAATCCAACACTAATCTATAAGCAACTACTTTGCAGTCAGAAACTAAACCCCTTCTTATTAAGAGGTGCAATTAGACACCAGCTAAAATCCAAGTTAGATATTTATCAATGCTCACATCAAAATTCCAGTTAACTCCCTTAGACGCTAAGTTAAAATCTCAGTTAGCTACTCAATTAGATTTTTTAAATAAACTAAAACTCTAAACAACCTCTAATTGAGATTAAATTATATCCCCATATTTTAATGACAAAAAAACACCCTGTTTTACTGTTATTAAATAGATAAACTGGCTACTATATCTACAAAAATTATAGCGCACGGTAATTAAATGAATAAGTTTTTCACTTCAACAGCTAGCCTATCAGCATATTCAAAATGGGTTTTAATTTGTTTAATTGTGGATAAAACTATTGGAGATGAATTATCTAAAACTGACTTCATTAAACGAGAATGTCCATACAATAAATTCAATAAAGTTGTAGATGAACTACTAAATATCGATGCCATTTCAGAGCATAAAGTTAAACAGTCTAATCGGGGAAGGCCTAAGATCTATTATAATTTTATCTACGATACACCCAATGAAATTAGTAAATTAATATCTAGCGAAATACTTGCAAAAATAGAGGGTAAAGATTTAAGAGTGCCTATAAAAATACTATGGTGCTTCTTCGTGTTAAACCAAAATGAATTTGGCTATATAGAAGGCTTTACAATGGCAAATATAGCTACAGCATGTGGGTTAGAATCTACTCAGCTAAAAACGGCTATAAAGCTACTTAAAAATGAAAACTTAATAAGCCAGTCAGTAACAGGATGTACGATAAAAAAATATCACAGTGTAAAGCCAAAAGTAAGAAAAGGCTTAGTAGGTAGTGAAGCTAATAATTTAAAACGTAGTTCAACATTTAAACTAAACAATAAAGAAACATATGCAATTTATTTAATAACATTACCCTCAAACAGGAAAAGAAAATTGAATTCATTCACAACCATATTCTTTTCATTACTAATGGAAAAACATCTCAAAAACGATTCAATTTTTGTAGAGTTACTTCATTTCGACAATACATGGTTAGATAGTGATACCAAACAAAATGATGAAATTCAATTTTTAAGGCAACAGCCAACTCAAGTTTTTGATTACTTCGACGATGTGTTGTTTAAGCTAGTTTCTTACGGCTTATCACGCTTACTTACTAGGAAGGAGTATGAACTTAATCCTATTTCAGAAGAAGATGCATTCAATCAGATTTTAAGTCCTGCAAGCTTTGAGTTCATGACAGCTATTCAGGGGCGTTTAACCTCTGAGCTAATAGGAAGTTTCGCGAACATACTCATTCATTATATTTTATTTACCTTCTATCTAAATAGATGTGATGTGAACCTTCCTATTACCCCTAGTAAACAAGAGTACTTTTCATGGGTAACTAGCTTGACTTGTCCAAATAAAAATATTGATATAGAGCTCATAAGAACCCCTACCAAAGTTAAGTTTTCAGGTGTTTTTTCAATAGAAAATTTAGTTATTTCTTCTACTATCGATTTTAGCGATAAAGTCAAAATTACCAATATGAACGTAGATTTTAGAGACCCTAAATCGGCTTTAGAATCTGGTCAACACCCCGTTTTTCAATGCGTCCCGGATTCCTTTGCGCATTTTTATAAGACAGTCATAACTTCAGAGCAATTATGAATACGCTAAACAGCATCTCTGTAATGTGCTCATGAAATTAACCACCACAAACTGAGCTGGTTTTATTAGTATAAATTTCGGTTTGGTAATATATATTAGAGTTACTAGTAACTGAGTCATTATTACAACAAATACAAATTAAAAAACTACAACTCATACACCTGATATGAACTAATACTTATCAGGAGAAAGAGAATGAAAAACCCAACACAGTACCAAATAATTAAATGTTCTTCATATAATGAGTACAACGTACTAGCAAGAAAAAAACAGCCGTTAATTAGACCCTACCTAGATGCTATTCAAAAAGTAATGGATAACGCTATCACAGAACATAAAAGAACCTTTGCAGTAAGAGTTGACTTAAGGTTACCTGATTATTCAAATACAGTTGATTTAAATAGCAATGATGTTTGTACTCGTTTTATTGCATCACTTACAGCACAGATTAAAGCTGATGCGATACGTAAAAAGCGCGAAGGTAAAAACCCACACCCTTCTAGTGTTCGTTTTATTTGGGCAAGAGAGAAAAACACTGCACATAAACAGCATTATCATTGGGTACTACTTTTCAATAAGGATAGGTATCACTGCACAGGTAAGATTGACATCGGTAATGACAATTTATTTACTAGAATTACAGCTGCATGGGCTAGTGCTTTAAGTTTACCTTTTAATGAAGCGCTACGGCTTGTGCATTTACCAAAAAATGCGCACTACTACCTTGACGCTAACAATACAAATTTTACAGCGGATTACAGCAGTCTTTATAGACGAGCTAGTTATTTAGCAAAGCTTAATACGAAACAATATGGTTTAGGGCAGCGTTGTTTTGGTTATAGTCAGAGGTGACATTCTAATTAAGACCTGTGCTTCTCATAATTAGTTCTAACGCGCTATTGAGACCTTCAACTAGCTAAATAAGCCTACGCCCTTAGTATATAAGGGCTGGCAAGTTCCCAAAATAGCATTACGAGAAGCGCTATTTACGCTACAAAAGCAAAAAAAGAACGCACTGCATAAATGCGTTCTTTGTTTACTTCTAATCAAATAAACTCGCTACTCCAGCCAGCAAGCCACTAGCAACAGCCAATGGCACCGTAACAGGTGTAGATGCCACACCTAACCCAACTACTATCGCACCAGATACAGCAGCTCCTGCTACAGCACCAGAGCTTACAGCAATGGCTGTTCGACTGAGTGACGGCTCACTACTACCGGTTATCTGTTTAGAGACTTCATTTCCTACTACACCGCATGTAACGGCTTTTTCTAACGACATAACAAACTTACTCCTATTATATGTAATAAATTTATAGCTCTAACTCTTCAAAGTCTTTATCAATTTCCTCCTGGGTTATTCCAATGTAACGCAGTGTTGTTGCTTCCGAGCTATGGCGAAGCATTTTCATTACACGGGCGATATCTTGGGTTTTATGATAGAGGTGGTAACCTCGTGTTTTACGCATTGAGTGAGTACCTAACTTTAAATTAAGCTCTTCACCCACCAGCGCAAATGCTCTGGTAACAGCCCTGCGTGATAAGGGCCGTGGTCTTGAACTTTTAGCTTGTTGATTACGATACGATTGAAATAAGTAAACATGGTTGGGGTGAGTGACACGTACTTCATGGATAAACGCTAATGCTTTCTGATTTAACTTAATCTCTGCTAGCTTGCCTGTTTTACTCTCAAATATAATTAACCTATCGTTTTGTATATCCGTAAATTTAACAGACAATAAATCAGATATACGCAATGCTAGGTTCAATCCTATATTCCAAATATGGCTCATTTGCTTAGAGCAACGTTTTTCGAGCAAGTAACTAATTAACTTAACTGTATCAAGGTCCTTAATCGCTTGTACTTCAGCCATAGCCAACTCCTTACTCTGTTGTAATAGTTACTTGGTAGCAACCTGTGTTGTAATACTCAACAAAGTTAGTCACAAACAAGGCTAAAAGCTCCTTGCCCTCTCGTTCACTCAACCAGCCCACCAGCATGTGATATACACGTTTAATCACAAAGCAAACATCAATCTCTTTTACTAATTCAGAATCAGGTCGGCCCTGGTATGAAAAATCAGTAATATATACAAGCATCCAACCAATACCCCGCTTTTCTAGCCTGACCTCGACTGGATGAAAGCCACCAGCTTTAGCACTGTAGTTTTTATCACGGAAATTAATAGTTAACTCACTCGTATTCCCTATCGACTCATCTTTTTTAGTGATGGCATTTATAATCACATCAATAAATGACTCAGGTACATTCAAACCTGCTACTTGTTCTATTTTAATAGCCATAACCTACTCCCTTTAAATTAAGCCATGTTCAGCAAATGAATAACTGGTTTCACCAATGATGATGTGATCAACTATCGAAACATCAATAAGGTTAAGTGCTTGCTGTAATTTGGTAGTAATAAGCTTGTCAGCTTGTGAGGGCGTGCTAACACCCGAAGGATGGTTATGCGCAAGTATTACAGATGCTGCATTTAGCGCTAATACTTCTTTAACCACTTCTCGTGGGTATACGCTTGCTGCGTTAATAGTCCCCCTAAATAACTCTTTATATTCAAGTATGCGGTTTTGGCTATCCAAGAACAGAACGGCAAACACCTCATGCTCAATCAACGCCAACTTATGCCTTAAATATTCTTCACTGTCTTTCGGACATGTTAAAGCCCCATGCCTAAATTGCTTTTGAGCGATTATGTAAGCAGCAGCTTCAAGTATTTGTTCATCACTTACAGGGTGATCAAATTCGTATAGTGACTTGTTATTTTGCATTGTTATCCCCTCTTAATGGTTTATGCAAAATAGTGATGTATGTGCTTAACGTTTTTGTTTCGCCTCAGTAAAAAATTACTACCTCCGGAAAGGATATGTACTAATAACCTAACCGGAGAAATCCCATGCGTTTAATCAAATTAAAAGAAGTTTTACATATCACAGGCTTAAGCCGTTCAACTGTTTATCGCTTTATGAGCGCTGGTGGATTTCCAATGAAGGTCGAGCTAGGTGGCAACTCTGTAGCCTGGGTAGAAAGTGAAGTTGAAGAATGGATAAGCGAAAAAATTGGGAAAAGAGACACTGCAAGTACTGCAGCTTAAAGTGCTACCCCATAGCGGGGTAGCTTTAATAAAGCCTACTTGCTTAATTCATAGCAAAGTCTAAAGCCTGTTTTTATGCCTTTATATTTACCTGTACAATCTCGCGGACCAGATGCCCTTAATACATTAGCGTCGCCATAAAAAGAGGTTAAACTTGCTGAACGAATACTTACGCCTTCCAAAAGCCATTCTGCAAAAAAGTTCGAGTCTATAAATTCCAACCCATTTTTTTCAAAATTAGTTAAATTCTCAGGAAACCGTAATGTCAAAGCATCAAAGTCACTCTCATTCATATATGGTGGGTGCCCGGGGTACTGCCTACCGTCAGGTGTATGAAAGGTCATATCACTGCCTTTATTAGAGTGTGCACTTTTTCCAACTTCATTATCTCTGACAGCTAAGTACTCGTCGTAAGCTAGTAATCTTAGTGGAACGTTTGTTTCTTTTTCTGCCCAGCTAATATAAGCCAGCACATCATAAAAAGTACATGTAGCAGCTAAACCTTTATAACACTCACTATTTAATGGGGGTAACGAGTCACCCTTTCTGGTAGCAAAATATTCATGGTTTTTATGTAAAAAATCATTTATTTCATCTATGGTTATAAGCTCTGAAACCATTAGCTCTTTCTCGGCTAGCTTAATCTTTTTAAAGCCATGTAAGCGCTTATTCGAGCTGCGGCTTTCAGTAATATAATCACCAGACACTTCATAATAATTTTGTAATATTACATGTTGCCCAGGGTAATTTTTAGTTAAACCGCCATTAGCATAGTAATGTTGCTCTGCTAAGTGGCTGCCTAATTCACGATTACCTTTATAGTTAAAGTACTCCCAACGCTTAAATCGATAGTCTTCAATAAAGCTTGGTATATCAGCTCGTTTTAGATAATCACCATATATCTGATGTGAAAAAACCTTATCTCTTTGGTTTTTAATTAAAAAGTCATAGTTGCCACTATTGTCAGAAAGGAAAATAAGATTTTCGTTGTAAGGTATTACATTAACCCATCCACAATCACTAGCCTGAAGCCACTCATTTAATGCATTTGAAAAAAACTCCATTTGTTTTTTATTGATTGAATTTCAGATTGTAGCGTTCCCTCTTCAAAATAAACTTCTACCTCTGAATCAGGGCCATAACAATACGTATCACAAAGATTGTCCCCGAGTAAGTTATAACAACTGGATACAGTATTGTGATTCTTAACTAATATTAGTTCTGCAGCAGTAGTTACTAACTCTCTATGTTTAACTGCAGTTGGAGTAGCGTCTTGAGCTTTATCATCAGTGATAAGGTCTATGAAACTTGGTAGGCTTGATTTATCGACCACCTTAAAAGCTACTTTTGCTGATAGCCCTTGGGATAAAAGCTGCTGTTGACGCTCATTTAATTGAGTTATGTCATAGCCATCACTGAAAACCTTTAAATGAATATCGTTGGTAATTATACTTTCCCAATCACTATCAACCTCAAGTGCGGTATTTAGCTCTAGCATATCCCAGGTTAAAACACCTGAAAAATCGAAGTCGTGCCCAGTAAATAACTTATTCGGCATCTGCCC